>NZ_JBHWDV010000067.1:0-31041 GCF_042734445.1 Streptomyces sp. NPDC059649 | reverse complement strand
GGTTGATAGGCCAGATATGGAAGCGCCGTAAGGTGTGGAGTTGACTGGTACTAATAGGCCGAGGGCTTGTCCTCAGTTGCTCGCGTCCACTGTGTGGTTCCCGGGTTGCGAACAGTCGCACCGGTTGAACCAAGTTCCACTTAATTAATTGAAAAGTGTGCTTGTTCGCTCGAACCCGATAGGGTTTCGGTGGTCATAGCGTTAGGGAAACGCCCGGTTACATTCCGAACCCGGAAGCTAAGCCTTTCAGCGCCGATGGTACTGCAGGGGGGACCCTGTGGGAGAGTAGGACGCCGCCGAACAATCTTTCAAGGACCCTTGGTCCCAGCGTGCATGCTGGGACCAAGGGTCCTTTTGTTTTTCCGAAGCGCGCCGAACTGGTCGGTGCGTGAGAATGAATGCAGTACCGAAGACAGGAGTCACGTCGATGTCCACCAACTCTTCCGACGATCGTTCGGAGCGCCGGCCTCAGCGGCGTGACGACGGTGACCGCGGTGGTTTCCGGCGTGACGACCGTGGGCCGCGGCGCGACAGCCGCGATGCCCGCGACAGCCGGGACAGCCGTGGTGGCGACCGCGGTGAGCGCGGCGGCTTCCGGCGGGATGACCGGCCGTCCGGCGGTGACCGTGGTGGCTTCCGTCGTGACGACCGTGACCGTGCGTCCGGTGGTGACCGCGGTGGATTCCGTGGCGGCGACCGGCGTGACGAGCGGCCGCGCGGGCCGCGGCGTGACGACGAGCGCGGTGGCGGATACCGCCGGGACGACCGGGGCGGCGACCGTCCCGGCTTCCGACGGGATGACCGGCCGTCCGGTGGTGACCGTGGTGGTTTCCGTCGCGATGACCGTGACCGGCCGTCCGGTGGTGACCGCGGCGGATTCCGCCGTGACGACCGGCGGGACGACCGTGGGGGCTTCCGGCGGGACGACCGGGGTGGCGAGCGCGGTGGGTTCCGCGGTGGTGAGCGGGGCGGTGACCGCGGTGGCGACCGTGGCGGGTTCCGGCGCGATGACCGCGGTGGCGACCGTGGCGGGTTCCGGCGCGATGACCGCGGTGGCGACCGTGGTGGGTTCCGGCGCGATGACCGTGGTGGCGACCGTGGTGGGTTCCGGCGGGACGAGCGCCGGGACGACCGGGGGGGCGACCGTCCGTCGTTCCGCCGTGATGATCGCGGTGGCGAGCGCGGTGGATTCCGTGGCGATGACCGGCGTGACGAGCGCGGCGGTGGCTTCCGGCGTGAGGAACGCGGCGGTGAGCGTGGGGACTTCCGGCGCGACGACCGGCGGGATGACCGCCGGGATGACCGTGGTGGGTTCCGGCGGGATGATCGCGGTGGCGAGCGCGGTGGTGACCGTGGTGGCTTCCGTCGCGATGACCGTGACCGGCCGTCCGGTGGTGACCGCGGTGGGTTCCGCCGGGCCGACCGTGGGGGCCGGCCGGCGGGTGACCGCGGTGGGTTCCGGCGGGACGACCGGCGGGATGACCGTGGTGGGTTCCGGCGGGATGACGAGCGTGGTGGGCGTCGGCCGTACGGTGGCGGGCGTGGCCGGGACGACCGTCGGGACGATCGGCGGGACCGCGAGCGGGAGCCGATCAAGCGGCTGCCGATTCCGGACGACGTCACCGGTGAGGAGATCGACAAGGACGTCCGGCAGGAGCTGATGAGCCTGCCGAAGACGCTGGCCGGGGATGTCGCCAGGAACCTGGTGATGGTCGCGCGGCTGCTGGACGAGGACCCGGAGAAGGCGTACGGGTACTCGCGGGTGGCGCTGCGGCTGGCGTCGCGGGTGGCGGCGGTGCGGGAGGCCGCGGGCTTCGCGGCGTACGCGGTCGGCAAGTACAGCGAGGCGCTGGCGGAGTTCCGGGCGGCGCGGCGGATGACCGGCAGCGTGGAGCTGTGGCCCGTGATGGCGGACTGCGAGCGCGGGCTGGGCCGGCCGGAGAAGGCGCTCGCGATGGCCGGTGAGCCCGAGGTGCAGAAGCTGGACCGGGCCGGGCAGGTCGAGATGCGGCTGGTCGCGGCGGGTGCCCGTCGGGACATGGGGCAGGCGGACGCCGCGGTGGTGACGCTGCAGAGTCCGGAGCTGGCCTCGACGGCCGTGCACCCATGGACGGCGCGGCTGCGCTATGCGTACGCCGATGCGCTGCTGGAGGTCGGGCGTGAGGGCGAGGCCCGGGACTGGTTCGCCAGGGCGCTGGAGGCCGACCAGGGCGGTACCACGGACGCCTCGGACCGGCTGGCGGAGCTGGACGGTGTCGAGTTCACCGATGTGCTGGAGGAGTCCGGCGAGACGGAGGAGAACGGCGACGCGGAGGGCGATGAGCGGCCCGAGCAGGGCTGACGGTCGCAGGCGGCTGTGACGAAGGGCGGGATCCCGGTGGGGTCCCGCCCTTCGTCGTTGTGTGTGGGGGGGCCGTGGGGGGTGTGGCTCAGCGGGCCGGTGCGTAGGCGGCGATCGGGTTGCGGAGGGTGCCGATGAGCTGGAGGGCGCCCGCGGGGTCCTGGAGGTCGACCATCTGCTGGTTGTTGCGCAGCTGGAGGCGGTTGAGGCAGGAGAGCGCGAACTCGTCGGTGAACATGTCGTACTGCGCGAACCGGTCGGCCAGTTGGGGGTGGGCCGTCTGGTAGTCGGTGACGCATTCGGCGACCGTGCGCCAGAAGGTGTCCTCGTCGAGGATGCCGCGGTCGTCGAGGGTGGCGGCGAGGAAGCGGAAGAAGCAGTCGAAGACGTCGGTGAAGACGGAGAGGAGCTTCTTGTCCTCGGGGACGTCGGCGCGGATGCGTTCGACGGCGGGCGGCAGGACCGCGTCGGGGTCCATCACGGCGATCTCCTCCGCGATGTCCTTGAAGATCACGCGGGCCACGGCGCCGTCCTCGATGACCAGGATGGCGTTCTCGCCGTGCGGCATGAAGACCAGGTCGTAGGCGTAGAACGCGTGCAGGACCGGGACGAGGTAGCCGTCGAGGTAGCGGCGGAGCCAGACGGCCGGTGCCAGGCCGGATTCCTCGATGAGGGCGCCGGCGAAGGAGCCGCCGTCGCGGTCGGTGTGCAGGAGCGAGGCCATGGTGGCCAGCCGCTGGCCCGGTTCCAGGGTGCGGACCGGGCTCTCCCGCCAGAGGGCGGCCAGCATCTTCAGGTACGGGGAGCCCTTCTCGGTGGCGGCCTCGTACTGGCGGTGGTGGTAGCCGATGGCGGCGCGTTCGCGGATGATCGAGAAGCGGGCGGCCCGGAAGGTGGCGTCGGCGTCGATGAGCCGGGCCAGCCAGTCGTTGATGGCCGGGGTGGCCTCCATGTACGAGGCGGACAGGCCGCGCATGAAGCCCATGTTGAGGACCGAGAGGGCCGTTTTGACGTAGTGCTTGGCCGGTTCGGTGGTGTTGAAGAAGGTGCGGATGGACTGCTGGGCGAGGTACTCGTCGTCGCCGGGGCCCAGGCAGACCAGGTGCTGCCGGGCGATCTCGGCGGCGAAGGTGACCGACAGCTTGTTCCACCACTGCCAGGGGTGGGTGGGGAAGAGGTAGTAGTCGTCGGGGTCGAGGCCGAGGCCGGTGAGGGTGGCGGTGAAGCGGGTGCGGGTCTCCTCGGGGAGTTCGGCGCGTATCAGGGCGTCGTAGTCGAGGCCGGCGCCGGCGGTGAAGGTGGCGTGGTCGCGGCGGGCGGCGAGCCAGATCAGCTGTAGCGGGCTGGCGGCCTCGGGGGCGTAGGCGTGGTACTCGTGGATGCCGAAGCCGAGGCGGCCGTTGTTGGCGACGAAGCAGGGGTGGCCCTCGGTCATGCCGGTCTCGATGGCCTGGAAGCCGGACTTGGCGAGTTCGGCGGCGGAGGGCTGGTCGAGGCCGAGTTTGTAGGCGGTGCCGGAGAGGGTGGAGCTGATCTCCTCCAGGTAGACCGGCAGGATCTCCGCGCCGAGGCCCAGGGAGGTGCGGAGTTCGATGAAGAACTCCAGGGCGTCCAGGGGGAGTTCGTCCGCGCCGCGGTGGCGGGTGATGCTGTCGGGATCGACCTGCCAGTGGTCGAGGGCGGCTCTACGGGCGGCGAAGCGGTATTCGGTGCCGCCGTCGTCGCTGCGTACGGCGTAGTGGCCGTCCTGCGGCAGGCGCTTGGGGGCGAGCAGCCGTTCGTGGGCGAATTCGGCCAGGCCCTTGCGGATCAGCAGGCGGTTGGCGCGGGCCCACAGGGCGGGGGTGAGGTGGGCGACGGCGTCCCGGGCGGTGGGCATCAGTGGTCTCCTCGGGCGGCCAGGAACTGGTCGCGGGTGCAGGTGCTCAGGTAGGCGTCTTTGGCGGGGAGCGGGACGGTGCGCTGGATCTCGAAGCCGACGGCCTTGTTGAGGGCGTGCACGGCGGTGTTGCGGGTGTCCGGTTCGACGACGACGCGGTGGGTGGCCGGGTCGGCGAAGAGCATCTCCATGACGGTGGTGAGCACCGCGAGGGTGAAGCCGTGGAGGGGGGTGGCGGTGGGGGCGGTGAGGAAGTGCATGCCGATGTCGCCGGGTTCGGCGGTGTGGATGCCGACCAGCTCGCGGTGGGCGGGGTCGTAGCGCTCCATGAGGAAGGCCGGGGCGCCGTGGTGCAGGCCGAGGAAGGCGTCGTGGTGGGGGTCGTCGGCGATCCGCGTGAACTCCTTCTCGACGGCGGCGAGATCGCAGTCCTGCATCAGCCAGAAGACGGCCTTGGGGTGGGTGACCCAGGAGTGCAGGACGGCGGCGTCGGCGGCGGGGTCGACGGGCCGTAGGGAGAATTCCCCCAGAGCGGGATCGGTGCGGGTGAAGACGGGGGCGGTCATGCGGGTATCTCCATGGGGTGGTGCGAACCGGCCGGGGCGGCGAACTCCTGGAAGGCGATGGCCTTTTCGACCGGGTAGTACTCGCGGCCGAGCAGCTCGCGGACGATGCAGGAGTTGCGGTAGGCGGCCATGCCGAGGTCGGGGGTGACGAAGCCGTGGGTGTGCAGTTCGGCGTTCTGCACGTAGATGCCCTGGCCGGTGGTGTCGATGCTGTAGTTGCGGGCGACGGCGTAGCGGCCGGCGTCGTCCCAGGCGATCCGGTCGTGGATCGGTGCGAGGAAGTCCGGTACGCGGTAGCGGTAGCCGGTGGCGAGGACCAGGCCCTGGGTGTCCAGGGTGAAGTCGGTGCCCTGTTCCTCCTGGCGCAGGCCCAGGGTGTAGGTGCCGGAGGTCTCGTCGTAGGAGGCCGTGCGCAGGGCGGTGTTGGTGAGCAGGCGGGTGCGGACCGGGCCGGCCAGGCTCTTCTGGTAGAGCAGGTCGAAGATCTCGTTGATCAGCTCGGAGTCGATGCCCTTGTAGAGGTGTTTCTGGGTGGCGTTGAGCCGGTCGCGGGTGGCCCGGGGGAGGGCGTGGAAGTAGTCCACGTACTCCGGTGAGGTCATCTCCAGCGTGAGCTTGGTGTATTCGAGGGGAAAGAAGCGCGGTGAGCGGGTGGCCCAGGTCAGCTGGTAGCCGTGGCTGTCGATGTCGGTCAGGAGGTCGTAGTAGATCTCCGCGGCGCTCTGGCCGCTGCCGATCAGGGTGATCGAGTCCTTGGCCTGGAGGGCGGGCTTGGCGTCGAGGTAGCCGGCGTTGTGCAGCAGGTCGCCGCCGAGGCCCTGGCAGGCGTCGGGGAGGTGCGGCGGGGTGCCGGTGCCGAGGACGAGCTTGCGGGCGCGGAAGGTGAGGCGGTCGCCGGTGGGGAGGTGCTCGGCGTGGACGGTGTAGAGCTCCTCGGTGGCGTCGTACTCGACGGTGGTGACGCGGTGCCCGAAGCGGAGGGTGTCGAGTTTGCCGGCCGCCCAGCGGCAGTAGTCGTTGAACTCGGCGCGCAGCGGATAGAAGTTCTCGCGGATGTAGAACGGGTAGATCCGCCCGGATTCCTTCAGGTAGTTGAGGAAGGAGAACGGGGAGGTCGGATCGGCGAGGGTGACCAGGTCGGCCAGGAACGGGACCTGGAGGTGGCTGCTCTCCAGCATCATGCCGGGGTGCCAGTCGAAGGACGGTTTGTCGTCCAGGAACAGGCCGTTGAGTTCGTCGATCGGCTCGGTCAGGCAGGCCAGGCCCAGGTTGAAGGGGCCGAGGCCGATGGCGAGGAAGTCGTAAGGGGCGGACACGGGGTCTCCGATGGGGGGTTCGGCTGGGGAGGGTCAGCGCGCGCTGAGCGCCGGCCGGGGCTGCTCGGCGAGGAAGGCGCCGGCGTGCTCGGCGATCAGGTCGAGGACGGTGGCGATGTCCTCCAGGGTGGTCTCCGGGTTGAGCAGGGTGAACTTGAGGTAGTGGCGGCCGTCGACCTTGGTGCCGGCGACGATCGCGTCGCCGGAGGCGAACAGGGCTTCGCGGGCGTGCAGGTTGACCCGGTCGGCGAGCTCGGGGTCCGGGTCGGCGCTGGGGACGTAGCGGAAGACCAGGGTGCTCAGCCGGGGCTCGGTGACCACCTCGAAGCGGGGGTCGTCGTGGAGGAGCTTCCAGGCCTCGGCGGTGCGGTCGACGACCTCGTCGAAGAGTTCGCCGACGGCCGCCGCGCCCATGATGCGCAGGGTGAGCCAGAGTTTGAGGGCGTCGAAGCGGCGGGTGGTCTGGATCGACTTGTCGACCTGGTTGGGGATCCGGGCCTCGGCCATCCGGCGCGGGTTGAGGTAGTCCGCGTGGTAGGTGACGTGCCGCAGGGTGGCCCGGTCGCGGACCAGGACGGCGCTCGAACTGACCGGCTGGAAGAAGGACTTGTGGTAGTCGACGGTGACCGAGTCGGCGCGCTCGATGCCGTCGAGGAGTTCGCGGCGGCGGGAGACCAGCAGTCCGCATCCGTAGGCGGCGTCGACGTGCATCCAGGCACCGTGGCGGGCGCACAGGTCGGCGGTCTCCGGGAGCGGGTCGATGGAGCCGAAGTCGGTGGTGCCGGCGGTGGCGACGACCGCCATGGGTATCAGGCCGTCGCGCCGGCAGCGGGCCAGTTCGTCGGCGAGGACGTCGGTGCGCATCCGCTTCTCGGCGTCGACGGGTACGGCGATGACGGCCTCGGCGCCCAGGCCCAGCAGGGTGGCGGCCTTGCGGATGCTGAAGTGGCTGCAGGCGGAGGTCAGGATGCGCAGCCGGGGGAGGACGTCGGTGAGCCGGGCGCCTTCCGGCGGGTCGGCCCGGGCCAGTTCGCGGCGGCAGGCCTCGTCGCGGGCGAGCAGCATGGCCTGGAGGTTGGACTGGCTGCCGCCGCTGGTGAAGATGCCGTCGGCGTGCTCGCCGAGGCCGATCCGGGCGGCCGTCCAGTCGATCAGCCGGCGTTCGATGAGCGTGCCGCCGGCGCTCTGGTCCCAGGTGTCCAGGGAGGAGTTGACGGCGGAGAGCACGGCCTCGCCGACGAGTGCGGGGATCACCACGGGGCAGTTGAGGTGGGCGAGGTAGCGCGGGTGGTGGAAGTAGACCGCGTCGCGGAGGTAGACCTCTTCGAGTTCGTCGAGTGCGGCGGTCGCGTCGTGCAGCGGTGCGTCGAGGTCGACACCGGCGATCGCGGGGGCGAGGCGGTCGACGGAGATGCCGGTGAACGGGCGGGCGGTACCGGCGATTTTGGCGCTGATCCGTGTGACGCTCTCGGTGACCGCGCTGTGGTAGCGGTGGGCCGTACCGTTGTTGAGCAGATACGTCCGGCTGTCGGCCGGGTCCTCGGCGGAGTGCGCGAGGCGACTCATGAAGGTGTCCTCCCTGGTGCGGACTTGACCACGTCCTGCGCAGGGTGGGGTGTGCGCAGGGGCAGGGAGACCCGCCCGGTGACGTAGTGAGGTAAGCCTAACCTAACTACGTCCCAGGTGGGGAGGCGGGGACCGGCCGGGCCCTATCCGCGGCTCAGTTGTCGTCCTCCAGCGTCCGAAGGACCAGCCCCGTGGCGGGCTTGGGCCCGAACGAGGTGGACTTGCGGGGCATCGTCACACCGCACTCGGCGAGTTGACGGACGGTCTCCTCGGACGTGGCGCGCATCAGCACGGCCGATCCGCCGTGCCGGGCGGCGTGCGCGACGGCGGCCTCGGCGTGGTGCAGATAGCCGATGTCCGACGGGTGGTCAGGAATGTGCCAGACCTCGTCGAGCAGGACCGAGTGCAGCACGGTGGCGTCCAGCCGCCGCCACGCCTCGGGCCGGTCCCGGCGGATCGTACGGTCCAGCAGCTCGGGATCGGGGCGGTCCAGGAGGTGGAAGGTGTCCGGCCCGCCGCTGAGGACGAAGGCGGTACCGGGTGTCTCCTCCAGGGTCCGCAGGGCCTCCGGCAGCCCGCCCGGGAGCGGACGGGTGCGGAAGGCGCCGGCCAGCTCCGCCAGTGCCTTGGCGGGCGGCAGATGTGCCAGCACCCGGTGGATCGCCCGGACCTGGAGCGGATAGCGGGCGGTGTCGACGAGCAGGACCAGACCGGAGGCCCAGGGGGAGGCGGTGGTGGCGCCCGGCTGCTGCTCGTACAGCCGCTGGTAGGTCGCCCAGCGGTGGTGGCCGTCGGCGATCAGCGCCTGCCGGCCGGCGAGGTCCGCGTCGATGGTGGCGAGGTCGGCGGGGGCGGTGACCGCCCACAGGCGGTGGGTGAAACCGTCCTCCGTGGTGGTGGCCAGCAGCGGGGTGCCCTCCACCACGCGCTCGATCACCGCGGTGGCGCCGTTCGCCGGGTTCCGGCCACGGTACGACAGCAGCAACGGCTCGAAATTGGCGGCCGCGGCGCGCATCAGGGCGGCCCGGTCCTCGACGACCTCGGGGATCACGTCCTCGTGCGGCAGCACCGGGCCGTCCAGGCGCAGCGCGCCGATCAGCCCGCGCTGCAGCACCTCGCCGGAGCGCTGCTCGTACACGTACAGTGCGGGGTCGGGGTCCTGCGCCAGCACGCCCTCGGCGCGCCAGCGGCGCAGGGTGTCGGCGGCCTGGCGGTGCCGGGCGGCGGGGTCCGCGGCGTGCGGCAGGATCAGCCGGACGATGTTGTACGGATCGGCGGTCTCCAGATGGCGCACCCCCTCCGGCCGGACCACCACGTCGTACGGCGGCGAGGTCACGGCGGTCAGGCTGCTGATCCGGTCCGGGGCGTAGCGCAGTCCGCGGAACGGGAGGAGGCGGAGGCCGTCGGTATCGGTCATTGAAGAATGCTATGCCGCGGGGGCGATGAGGGAAGATCGGGGGACAGTCCGGAAGTGGCTGGAAATACCGGTAGGTGCGAGGAGCAGGACGGCATGAACGAGCAGGTTCGCAGGCAGCCCGACGGGAGCCGGCGCGCGCTCCACGAGGCGTACGACACGGCGCTGCTGGATCTGGACGGGGTCGTCTACGCCGGTGGCCGGGCCATCGCGCACGCCGTCGCGTCGCTGACCACCGCCCGGGAGGGCGGGATGCACCTCGCGTATGTGACCAACAACGCGGCCCGCACCCCGCAGGCCGTCGCCGATCAGCTGTCCGGATTCGGCCTGCCCACCGGCGCCGACGACGTGATCACCTCGGCGCAGGCGGTGGCCCGGCTGATCGCCGAGCAGGTGCCGGCGGGCGCCCGGGTGCTGGCGATCGGCGGCGAGGGGCTGCTGGTGGCGCTGCGCGAGCGCGGCCTTGAGCCGGTGTTCTCCGCGGACGACGGGCCGGCGGCCGTGGTGCAGGGTTACGACCCGGCCATGGACTGGGAACGGCTGGCGGAGGCTTCGTACGCCGTGCAGCGCGGGGTGCCGTGGTTCGCCTCCAACACCGACCTGACGATCCCCAAGGAGCGCGGCATCGCGCCCGGGAACGGCGCGCTGGTGGAGGTCGTCCGGATCGCGGCGGGCGGCACGCCCCAGGTGGCGGGCAAACCGCAGCCGCCGATGCACCGCGAGACGGTGCTGCGGACCGGCGCCCGGCGGCCGCTGGTGATCGGCGACCGGCTGGACACCGACATCGAGGGCGCCCACAACGGCGCGGTGGACTCCCTGCTGGTGCTCACCGGTGTGACCACCCCCGCCGAGCTGCTGGCCGCGCCGCCGGAGCACCGCCCCTCCTACGTGGACGCGGACCTGCGCGGGTTGCTCGCGCCGCAGCCGGAGGTGACCGCGGACGGGGACGGCTTCCGGTGCGGCGGCTGGCGGGCCGAGGCCGCCGGCGAGGTGCTCGCCGTGACGGGCGAGGGGGCGCCGCTGGACGGGCTGCGGGCGCTGTGCGCGGCGGCCTGGACGCAGGCGGGGGACGGCAGTTGCCGGGCGGACGCGGGGAAGGCGCTGGCGCGGATCGGGATGTGAGGGCGGCGCCACGGGGCCCCGGGTGACGCGGGGCCCGTGGCGCACGGCGGCCGACGGCTCAGTCCTCGCCGGCCGCCGCGGTACCCGCGGTCAGTTCGGCGAGCAGCTCCTCCTCGGACGAGCCGCGCCGCCAGTAGCCGGTGAACTTGACCGCCCGGCGGTCGAAGCCGCGCTCGCGGACCAGGTGGCGGCGGACCGCCTTGACCGTGCCGGACTCCCCGGCGACCCAGGCGTACGGCGTGCCGGCGGGCAGTTCGGCGGTGCGCAGCGCGTCGAGCACCGGCTCGTGGTGTGCCGCGCCGGCCGCATCCCGGACGAGCCAGGTGACGTCGGCGTCCGCGAAGGTCGGCAGCGGCTGCCGGTCGTCCTCGTGCCCGATCTCCAGGAAGACCTTGGCCTGGGTGCCGGGGGAGAGCCAGGACAGGATGCCGGCGATCGCGGGCAGCGCCGTCTCGTCGCCGGTGATCAGGATCCAGTCGGTGCCGGCCGGCGGGCGGAAGTCGACGCCGCCGTTGTCCTCCACGGCCGGGGCGAGGACGGTGAGCCGGTCGCCGGGGCGGGCGGCGGCGGCCCAGCGGGAGGCCGGCCCGCCCTTCGCCACGGAGGCGCCCGGCTCCGCGCCGTGCAGCGCGAAGTCCACGTCGAACTCCCCGGAATCCGGGCGCTGTTCACGGATGGTGTAGGAGCGCATCACCGCGCGCTCGGCCGGGTCCTGGGCCCGCCAGGCGGTGTACCAGCCGTCGCCCAGGTCGTCGAAGACCGGGCGGTCCTGGTGGGGTTGCGGGAGGAAGAGCTTGAAGCGCTGGTCACGGCCGCCGGAGGCCAGTTCGTCCAGCCGCTCGCCGCCGAAGGTGATGCGCACCATGGAGGGGCCGAGCCGTCGGGAGCGGACGACGTGCACGTCGAAGAAGCGGAAGGGGGCGGTGGCGGGGGCGGCGGTCGTGGTCATGCGGGAACCTCCCGGGCGGTGGTGGGGGTGGGGGCAGGGCCGCGGGGACGTGCGGGTGCGGGCGGGCGGTCCCCCGCGGCCGGTGGGACGTGGCGTGCGGACGGCCCGGAAGCGGGCCGGTCCGCGCCGGCACGTCGCTGCGTCAGCCGACCTTCTTGGCGCTCTCGATGGCCTTGGCCAGGGTCTCGATGAGCGGTGCGGAGCCCGCGTAGGAGAAGCGCGGCTCGCTCGACCACGGGGTGATCTGGCCGGCCTTGACGGCGGGCAGCTTCGCCCAAGAGGGCTTCGCGGCCAGGTCCTTGGGCTGGAGGGTGGCGGTCCGGTTGTCCAGCAGGAGGACGTCCGCCTTGTACTTGTCGGCGTTCTCCCAGCTCAGGCTCTCGAAGTAGCCGCCCTTGTCCAGGTGGTCGGGGACGATCAGGTCGACGCCGAGGGACTTGTAGTACATCAGGTCGGCATTGATGCCGGGGTTGGACGCGTAGAAGAGGTCCGGGCTGCCGGAGCAGGCGAGCACCTTGACCCGGTGCGACCTGGCGGCCGTGCGCAGCTTCTCGGCGGCCTTCTCGAAGCGGGACTTGGCGTCGGTGACCTTCTTGGCCTTGAGGTCGGCGCCGAGCGACTCGGCCAGTGCGGCATAGCGCTCGATGATCTTGACGAGCGGGACCCGGGACGAGGTGAGGGCAACGGACCTGGCCAGCTTGGTGATCTCGTCCTTGCTGTCGTCCGGGACGAACCACAGCGCGCCCGGCTCGTACATGTTGGTGACCAGCAGATCGGGCCGCAGCCCCGCGAACTTCTCGACGTTGAACTGGTCGTAGGCGTTGCCGATGATGGTGACCTTGTCGACATCGAGGTCGCCGGCCTGCGGGTCGGGCTTGCCGTTCTTGAGCTTGGTGGGGCCGAAGACGCCGACGATCTGGTCGTCGATCCCGAAGTCGTGCAGCGCGGCCGCGGTGCCGGTGAAGGCGACGATGCGCTGCGGGGTGCTCTTGAGGGAGACCTTCTGCTTGCGGTCGTCGGTGAAGCTCCAAGGCCCGCCCTTGGCGCCGCCGTTGGCGCCCGCCGAGCTCTTGCCGTCACCGCACGCGGCCAGCAGGGCGCCGATGCCGACGGCGCCGCCCGCGGCCAGGACGCCACGACGGGACAGAGTTACGCTTCGGGA
The DNA here is from genome assembly GCF_042734445.1 of Streptomyces sp. NPDC059649. Lineage (NCBI taxonomy): Bacteria > Bacillati > Actinomycetota > Actinomycetes > Kitasatosporales > Streptomycetaceae > Streptomyces > Streptomyces sp. NPDC059649. Next base: position 18,726 of record NZ_JBHWDV010000067.1, on the reverse strand, counting down.
GGTGCTCATGGTGGCTGCGCTTCTCTCATGGGAGGGCCTGCAAGTCGAATGTGAGGGTAGGCTAACCTAACTACCGTGTTGGTCGACAGTCCCCCCGAAGCATCAACGGCCCCGGCCCCCACGGCATCCCGGAGGCGGCACGCCCTGCGCTCCGCGGGACTGCTCGGCTCCGTGGCCGTCCTCGCCGCCGTCGTCGTCCTCGGCATCGCCGTCGGCGCCAAACAGATCCCGCTCGACCAGGTGTGGCACGGGGTGTTCCACTACTCCGGCACCGACACCGACGTGATCGTCCACGACGTGCGCATCCCCCGCACCCTGCTCGGCCTGATCGCCGGCGCCGCCCTCGGCCTGGCCGGCACCGTCATGCAGGCCCTGACCCGAAATCCCCTGGCGGACCCGGGAGTTCTCGGTATCAACGCCGGCGCCTCGGCCGCCGTCGTCTCCGCCATCAGCTTCTTCGGCATCACCTCCCTCAGCGGCTATGTGTGGTTCGCGTTCGCCGGCGCCGCGGTGGTCTCGGTCGCCGTCTACGTCCTCGGCGGCACCCGCAACGCCACCCCCGTACGGCTCGCGCTCGCCGGCACCGCACTGACCGCCGTCCTCGTCGGCTACCTCAACGCCGTCAACCTCATGGACACCGCGGCGCTCGACAAGATGCGCTTCTGGACGGTGGGTTCACTGGCCGCCGCCACCCTGCCGACGGTCACCGACGTCGCACCGTTCCTCGCCGTCGGCGGGATCCTCGCGCTGCTGCTCGCCCGGCCGCTCAACGCCCTCGCGCTCGGCGACGACCAGGCACGGGCGCTGGGCACCCGGCTGACCCGCACCCGGGTACTGGCCATGGTCGCGGTCACCCTGCTGTGCGGCGGCGCCACCGCCGCCTGCGGCCCGATCGTCTACGTCGGCCTGATGGTTCCGCACGTCGTACGGGCCATCACCGGCCCCGACCTGCGCTGGATCCTGCCGTACTCCGCAGTGCTCTCACCGGTCCTGCTGCTCGGCGCGGACGTCCTCGGCCGGGTCGCGGCCCGCCCCGGCGAACTCCAGGTCGGCATCGTCACCGCCCTCATCGGCGGACCGGTCTTCATCCATCTCGTACGACGGCGGAGGATGGCCCAGCTGTGAGCGCCACTGTGAAGCCCCGACAGGGCACCAAGCGCGCGGCGGTGCTGCGCACCAAGGGACGGCTCTCGCTGCGCCCGGACGTCCGTGCCGTGGCCGTCGGACTGGTGCTGCTGGCCCTCGCCTCGGCCGCCGGTATCGCGCTGATCGGCTCCGGCGACTACCCGATGACGCCGGGCGAGGTGGTCGCCACGCTGACCGGCGGCGGCGACCCCGGAGCCCAGTTCATCGTGCAGGACCTGCGGTTGCCGCGGGTACTGGTGGGGCTGCTGGTCGGCGCCGCGTTCGGGATCGCCGGCGCGGTCTTCCAGACCGTCTCCCGCAACCCGCTCGGCAGCCCGGACGTGCTGGGCTTCACCCAGGGCTCGTCGGTCGGCGCGCTGGTCGCGATCGTCTACTTCCAGGCCGGGACCTTCGCGGTCGCCGCCGGAGCGGTCGCCGGCGGGTTGGCCACCGGACTCGCCATCTTCCTGCTCGCCTGGAAGCGCGGCATCCACGGCTACCGCTTCGTGCTCGTCGGCATCGGGGCGAGCGCGATGCTCTACGCGATGGTCCTCTACCTCATGACCAAGGCCAACATCGTCGAGGCGACCCGGGCCACCACCTGGATGACCGGCTCCCTCAACGGCCGCGACTGGGACCAGGTGGGGCCGCTGGCCGCGGTCTGCGCCGTCCTCCTCCCGCTGCTCCTGCTCCACGCACGGCCGCTGCGGATGCTGGAGATGGGCGACGACGCGGCGTACGCACTGGGCGTACGGGTCGACCGGGTCCGCATCGTCGTGCTGCTGGCCGCGGTCGTGCTGGTCGCCGCGGCCACCGCGGCGGCCGGGCCGATCTCCTTCGTGGCGCTCACCGCACCCCAGCTCGCCCGGCGGCTCACCCGCTCGCCCGGCCCCAACCTGCTGCCCGCCGCCCTCATGGGTGCCGTCCTGCTGGTCGCCGCCGACTGGGCCTCGCAGCGGCTCTTCGGCGCCGACCAGCTGCCGGTGGGTGTGCTGACCGGCGTCCTCGGCGGCGGCTATCTGCTGTGGCTGCTGGCCGTCGAGCGGAAGGCCGGGCGGGTATGAGCCCCCGGCAACCCGTGCCCCGGCAGCGACAGCGGCGCGACCACGTCACCACCACCCCAGGAGTTTCGAAGTGAGCCGTCTCACGGCCGAGAACGTCACCCTCGCCTACGACCGGCGGGTCATCGCCGAGAACCTCTCGGTCGCCATCCCCGACCGGTCCTTCACGGTCATCGTCGGCCCCAACGCCTGCGGCAAGTCCACCCTGCTGCGCGCCCTCTCCCGGATGCTCAAGCCCAGCGCCGGATCGGTGCTGCTGGACGGCGCGGCGATCTCCTCCCTCCCGGCCAAGAAGGTCGCCAGGACGCTCGGCCTGCTGCCCCAGTCCTCGGTCGCCCCGGACGGCATCACCGTCGCGGACCTCGTGGCACGCGGCCGCTACCCGCACCAGGGGCTGCTAAGGCAGTGGTCCCGGGAGGACGAGCGGATCGTGACGGAATCCATGGCGGCCACCGGCGTCGACGGGCTGGCCGACCGCTACGTCGACGAACTGTCCGGCGGCCAGCGCCAGCGGGTCTGGATCGCGATGGCGCTCGCCCAGCAGACCCCGCTCTTCCTGCTCGACGAGCCCACCACCTACCTGGACATCCAGCACCAGATCGAGGTGCTGGACCTGTGCGCGGAACTGCACGAGGAGCAGGGCCGGACGCTGGTCGCCGTGCTGCACGACCTCAACCACGCCGCCCGCTACGCGACCCACCTCATCGCCATGAAGGACGGCGAGATCATCGCCCAGGGCCCGCCCGCCGACATCGTCACCGCCGACCTGGTCGCCCGGGTCTTCGGGATCGGCTGCCAGGTCATCGACGACCCGGAGACCGGCACACCGCTGGTGGTGCCCGCGGCACGGCAGGCCCGCGGCGGCCGGGCGGCCCGGCAGGCGGCCGGCAGGACGGTGGGCGAGGCCGCTACAGCAGCGTCCTGAGGCGCAGCAGATCGCGCAGCCCGGCCTCCAGCTTGACCCGGCCGCTGCCCCAGGCCCGGGCGAAGTTCAGCCGGCCGTCGACCAGCGCGACCAGATCGTCGCCCGTCATGGACAGCCGGATCTCGGCCTTGTCCGGGGGCGGGCCGGGCACGCTCGTCACGTGCTGGATGCTGCCCTGGGCCAGCCGGCCGAGGAACGTCACGTCCAGGTCGGTGATCCGGCAGCTGAGCGAACGGTCGAGCGCGGCCGCGCTGCGGACCTTGCCGTCGGCCGAGGACAGGTTCTGGGCCAGCCGGTCGAGCGCGGCACGGCACTGGTCGAGAGTTGCCATCGCGATCGACGATACGCCAGGTCGCCGGCCGGCCCGTCCGCCCCGGAGACCCGGCCGTCGCGGTAGCGTCGGAGGCATGGAACAGTCCACGCCCGGCCCGGAGCCGGAGCCGGAGGCGGCCGGCGGCCCGGAGCCGGCCGGACCCGCGCGGCCGGCCGCGGGCGCCGGGGAAGCCGCGGCCACCGAGCAGGCCGGGCCCCGGCCGCTCGGCGTCGCCGTCACCCCCACCGGCCAGGCCGCGGTCGACGCCGGACTGCGGCGCCTCGCCGACGCCGACCACCTGCCGGTGGGCGGACACCTGAAGGTGTACGAGGATGTGCACCGTGGGCTCCGTGACGTGCTGGCCGGTCTCGACCAGCACCCCGGACCGCCCGCACCGTCCTCCACGACGCACGACAACAGGAGCTGAACCACAGGTGGCAGGAGTGGCACGACGCCGACTCGACGCGGAGCTGGTGCGCCGCAAGCTGGCCCGTTCGCGCGAGCACGCCAGCCAGCTGATCGCCGCGGGCCGGGTGACCGTCGGCGGCACCACCGCGAGCAAACCGGCCACCCAGGTGGAGACCAGCGCGGCCGTCGTCGTCCGCACCGACGAGAACGACCCCGACTACGTCTCGCGCGGCGGCCACAAGCTCGCCGGGGCCCTCGCCGCCTTCGCCCCGCGCGGGTTGCAGATCGAGGGCCGGCGGGCGCTGGACGCCGGCGCCTCCACCGGCGGCTTCACCGACGTCCTGCTGCGGGCCGGCGCCGGACACGTCGTCGCCGTCGACGTCGGATACGGCCAGCTCGCCTGGTCGCTGCAGAGCGACGAGCGGGTCACCGTGAAGGACCGCACCAACGTCCGCGAGTTGACGCTGGAGCAGATCGACGGCCGGCCCGTCGACCTCGTCGTGGGCGACCTCTCGTTCATCCCGCTGGGGCTCGTCCTGCCCGCGCTGGTCGGCTGTGCGGCGCCGGACGCCGACCTGGTGCTGATGGTCAAGCCGCAGTTCGAGGTCGGCAAGGAGCGGCTGGGCAGCGGCGGGGTCGTGCGCAGCGCCGCGCTGCGGGCCGAGGCGGTCACCGCCGTCGCGGCCCGGGCGGCGGAACTCGGACTTGGCGTACTTGGAGTAGTTGCGAGCCCGCTGCCTGGACCTTCCGGGAATGTCGAGTACTTTCTGTGGCTGCGCGCCGGGGCGCCTGCACTCGACCCGGCGGATGTCGACCGTGCAGTGGCGGAGGGGCCTCGTTGACCACAACCCAGGCAGTTGAAGGCAGCGCAGCACACGAGAACACCGGAGCCGGGCGGACGGTGTTCCTGCTCGCACACACCGGCCGTCCCGCGGCCGTCCGCAGCGCCGAACTCGTCGTCCAGGGACTGCTGCGCAGCGGCATCGGGGTGCGGGTACTGGCCGAGGAGGCCGCGGACCTGCCGCTGCCGCCCTCGGTGGAACGCGTCGAGCTGGAGCAGTGCGCGGCCGAGGGCTGCGAACTGCTGGTGGTCCTGGGCGGTGACGGGACCCTGCTGCGCGGCGCGGACTTCGCCCGGACGTCCGGCGTCCCCATGCTCGGCGTCAACCTCGGCCGGGTCGGCTTCCTCGCCGAGGCCGAACGCGACGACCTCGACAAGGTCGTCGACCGGGTCGTCACCCGCGCCTACGAGGTCGAGGAGCGGATGACCCTCGACGTCCTCGTCCGCAACAACGGCAACGTCGTGCACACCGACTGGGCGCTCAACGAGGCGTCCGTGGAGAAGGCCGCGCGCGAGCGGATGCTGGAGGTCGTCACCGAGGTCGACGGCCGGCCGGTCTCCCGCTTCGGCGGCGACGGCGTGGTCTGCGCGACCCCCACCGGCTCGACCGCCTACGCCTTCTCGGCCGGCGGCCCGGTGGTCTGGCCCGAGGTCGAGGCGCTGCTGATGGTCCCCATCAGCGCCCACGCCCTCTTCGCCAAGCCGCTGGTCACCTCGCCGCGCTCGGTCCTGGCCGTCGAGGTCCAGCCCAAGACACCGCACGGCGTGCTGTGGTGCGACGGCCGCCGCAGCGTCGAACTCCCCGCCGGCGCCCGCGTCGAGGTCCGCCGCGGCGCGGTGCCGGTCCGCCTGGCACGGCTGCACCACGCCTCGTTCACCGACCGCCTGGTCGCCAAGTTCGCCCTCCCGGTGGCGGGCTGGCGGGGCGCGCCCCACTAGCGGCCGCTCACGACGACCGCGCGAGGAGGGCCCTGGCGCGGGCCAGCGCCGGATCCCGGCGGGCGGCCAGATCCGCGTCGGCGAAGACCGGGACCGGCACGGCCGGAGGGATCCCGGCGCCGTCGAAGGTCCGGCCGCCGGCCGTCAGGAACTCCTCGTCGGGCAGGCCGAAGCGCCAGCCGTTCGGCAGGCCGCGGTCCAGGATGTCGGAGAACACCCCCTGGGTGTGTTCCCCGATCCGGATCGGGGCGGGGGAGCGGCCCATCAGGGCCTGGGTGAAGGTCTCGCCCGCACTGATGGTCAGCCGGCCGGTGAGCACCACCACCGGGCCGGTGTGGACCGGGCCGTGGTGCGGCCGGACCCGCACCGGCACGGGCGTGGTGAACCGCGCCGGATCCCGCGGGTCGTTGCGCGCCCGCTTGCGGTACGCGAGGTAGCCGCGGTCGGTGAGCCGGGAGGCGATGCGCAGGCCCAGCGGGTCGGCGCCGCCGCCGTTCAGCCGGACGTCGACGATCAGGCCCCGCAGCGCCCCCGGCCCCCGCGTCCGGCCCTTGGTGAACACCGCGTCCAGGGCCCGGTCGAGCGCGGCGACGTCCCCCGCGTAGTCGCCCTTCTTCGTGTACCCGGCGAACTGGGTGACGCGGAAGTACCCGATACGGCCGGGCAGATCGGCGTAGGACACCTTGCCCCGCGCCCACCGGTACGGGTGGACACCGGGGCCGAGGCCGGCCGCTATCGCCTTGTCGACATGTGCGGTGAAAGCCGGCGTGGGCAGGACCGTACCGGGACGTTTCCCCGCGAACCACCGGGCGGGGCCGGCCACGACCCGGGTGTGCGCGTCGTGCAGCGGCTCGATCATCGCCCGCAGCACCGCGAACAGTTCGGCATCGCTGGTCCGGGCCGTGATCCGGGGACGGTAGCGGTCGCGGACCGCCGCCCAGTCGACCTTCTTCGCCCGGAAGAACGGGTAGTTCTCGGCAAAGGTCCGCCAGAACACGTCGAAGACCGCCCGGGGATCGCGCGACGGGCGCCGCGCACACCGGCCCGGCAGCGCGGCGATCCGGTGCAGGGTCCGCCGGCCCGCGGTGTCCGCACTCGTCAGCCGGGCGCCGCCGGCCCCCTCCGGGGTCACCGTGAGCGGTGCCGCATCCGGGACCGTGAACCGGCTCCGGCCCCGCGCGTCGGGCGCGCCCGCCCGGGTGCCCGTGACGACCCCCGGCAGACAGCTGACGGCGGTGGTCTCGTACGTCCGCAGGCTGCGGCCCTTGATGGTGACGAGGGTCCCGTAGCCGTCCATCCGCCAGACGCCCTCCAGGGAGGCACGGGCGGCGGACGCCGGACGGGAAGCGGCGGGGTCCGGCGCGGCGGCCGGACCGCCGGCGCAGGCGGTGGTGGCGGTCAGCGCGGTCACGGCCGTCACGGCGGCGAACCACGTGAGCGTGCCGCGCGGGCGGGGGGAGCGGCCGGGGCCGCGGCGGTCGTTCATCGGATACCTCATCAAGGGTGGTCAGGCCGCGGCCAGGGTGTCCGTGGCACGGCGGCGCAGGGTCAGATGGACCGGCACACCGGTCGCGAGCAGGGCGAGCAGCAGGGTGCCGCCGGCGATCGCGGCGGCCGTCGTCCAGGGCACGTACGGCAGCGCGGCACCGAACGTCCGCCGGAGCACCGGGGCGAGCGTGACGAGGGCGATGGCCGTGCCCAGGACCAGGGCGGTGCCCGCGACGACGGCCGCCTCCCAGGTCGCCATCGCCCGCACCTGCCGGCGGTACGAACCGATCAACCGCAGCAGCGCCAGCTCACGGCGGCGCTCGGCGGTGATCACGGCGAGGGTGTTGGCGGCGGCGATGGCGGCGAACCCCGCGTACAGCCCGGTGCCGACGTAGTCCAGCCACACCGCGTCGGGCGGGCCGGCGGAACCCGTCAGATGCTGCGCGGTGGTGTGCAGCGCGATCTTCGTGGTGCCGAACGCCACCACCAGCACCAGCGGGACCACCGCCGCGGAGAACCGGCGGGACTGCGCCGTGACGTTCCGCATCGCCAGCCCGGCCGCGCCGCCGCACCGCCCGACCAGCCGGGACACCAGCCACGCCGCCGGGCCCACCAGCCGCGGCCCCAGCAACGCCACCCCGGCACAGAACAGCAGCAGCACCAGGAACGCGCCCTGACCGGCCTTCCCGGCGGGCTGATCGGCCAGCAGCCGGGAGAGCAGCACCCCGCCCGCCGTCGCCAGGAGCCCCAGCGGCAGCCGCAGCGGACCCAGCCTCCGCCGCCCGGCCGCCGCCTCCACCAGCGCCCGCGCGGGCCGCAGCCCCGCGAACCTGGCCGCCGCGAGCAGCCCGGCCAGCGCCGACGTCACCACCGCGACCGCCAGGCACACCGGCAGCGCCACCCAGCTGAACCGGAAGGCCACCCCGACGGGAATCAGGCCGCGGGCCACCATGCCGTCGAACCACCAGCGCGCCAGCACCCCACCGAGCGCACACCCCGCGAGCGCCGCCGGCACCGCCGCCATCACCGCCTGCACGGCGACCGCCCGCCGGATCTGCCACGGACGCGCACCGACCGCCCGCAGCATCGCGAACTCCCGGTGCTGCTGGGCGACGGCCGTCCCCATCGTCGAGGCGACCACGAAGACCGACAGGTAGACCGAGCCGAGGAGCAGGACGAGCGCCATCTCCCCGACGCCATGGGCCGCCATCGCCCGCCGCGCGGCGACCGGAACGCCGTCCCCGCCGGTCGCCGCGAGCATCGTCACCGACGCCCCGACGACCGCGGCGGCGAACAGCGCCGCCACCGCCGTCCCCGCGAACGCCGGCCGGTGCCCGCGCAACGCCGCGCGCGCCAATCCGCTGGGCATGAACGCACCTTTCGTTTCGCAACCGTGATCAGAGCGGTCACAACGGACCGCGGCCCGCGTGGCCGCCCCTGTGATGACCTGCGTGGTCGTCCCGGAACCCCGCGGGGCCGTCGTCCCGGAACCGTGCTCAGCCTGGCGGCCCCGCGGCACCGGGCACCATGCGGAAACCCTCCGCTTTCGGGTGGGGTTTTCCGCAGTACCGGGCGGGCGGGGGAGGGGAGGCCGTCGCGGGGCGCCCCCCGGACCTCGTAAGGTCGTATCCGTGTTGGAGGAGATGCGGATCCGGTCCCTGGGCGTCATTGACGACGCCGTAGTCGAGCTGTCCCCGGGCTTCACGGCGGTGACCGGCGAGACGGGCGCCGGCAAGACCATGGTCGTCACCAGCCTCGGCCTGCTGCTCGGCGGGCGCGCCGACCCCGCCCTCGTGCGGATCGGCGCCAAGTCGGCCGTCGTCGAGGGCAGGATCAGCGTCGGCCCCGAGACCCCGGCCGCGGTACGCGCCGAGGAGGCCGGCGCCGAGCTCGACGACGGCGCCCTGCTGATCAGCCGCACCGTCTCCGCCGAGGGCCGCTCACGGGCCCACGTCGGCGGCCGCTCCGTACCCGTCGGCCTGCTGGGCGAGTTGGCCGACGACCTGGTCGCCGTGCACGGCCAGACCGACCAGCAGGGCCTGCTGCGCCCCGCCCGGCAGCGCCAGGCCCTGGACCGCTACGCCGGCGACGCGGTCGCCGTCCCGCTCGCCAAATACACCGCCGCGCACCGCCGGCTGCGGGCCGTCACGGCCGAGCTGGACGAGCTGACCACACGGGCCCGGGAACGCGCACAGGAAGCCGATCTGCTGCGCTTCGGCCTCGACGAGATCGCCGCGGTCGAACCGCAGCCCGGCGAGGACACCGAACTCGCCGCGGAGGCCGAGCGGCTCGGCCACGCCGAGGCACTCGCCTCCGCCGCCACCACCGCGCACGCCGCGCTGGCCGGCAACCCCGAGGACCCCGAAGGCGTCGAGGCCACCACGCTCGTCGCCGGCGCCCACCGCGCCCTGGAAGCCGTACGCAGCCACGACCCGGAGCTCGCCGGCCTCGCCGACCGCCTCGGGGAGCTCGGCATCCTGATGGCCGACGTGGCGGGCGAGCTCGCCGGTTACGCCGACAACCTCGACGCCGACCCGCTGCGGCTCGCCGCGGTCGAGGAGCGCCGCGCCGCCCTGAACCAGCTGACCCGCAAATACGGCGCGGACATCGCCGCGGTGCTGGCCTGGTCGGAGCAGAGCGCCGCCCGGCTCGCCGAACTGGACGGCGACGACGACCGGATCGGCGAACTCACCGCCGAGCGCGACGCCCTCCGCGCCGAACTGGGCGAACTCGCCCAGACGTTGACCGATGCCCGCACCTCCTCCGCCGCGCGCTTCGCGGACGCCGTGACCGCCGAACTCGCCGAACTGGCCATGCCGCACGCCCGGGTGACCGTCGAGATCCGGCAGACCGAGGTGCCCGAGGACGCCGACGGCATCGTGGTCGGCGGCCGCACCGTCGCCTACGGACCGGCCGGCGCCGACGAGGTCGAACTCCTCCTGGCCCCGCACCCCGGCGCCCCGCCCCGGCCGATCGCCAAGGGCGCGTCCGGCGGTGAGCTCTCCCGGGTGATGCTCGCCGTCGAGGTGGTCTTCGCCGGCTCCGACCCCGTACCGACCTACCTCTTCGACGAGGTCGACGCGGGCGTCGGCGGCAAGGCGGCCGTCGAGGTCGGCCGCCGGCTGGCCCGGCTCGCCAAGTCGGCCCAGGTCGTGGTCGTCACCCACCTCCCGCAGGTCGCCGCGTTCGCCGACCGCCAGCTCCTGGTGGCGAAGACCAACGACGGCTCGGTCACCAGGAGCGGCGTCACGATCCTGGAGGGCGAGGAGCGGGTCCGCGAACTCTCCCGGATGCTCGCCGGCCAGGAGGACTCCGAAACGGCCCGCGCCCACGCCGAGGAACTCCTGGAAACGGCCCGCACCGGCCGCTGACCGCCCGCCGGCGCTCCCCGGGGCCGGCCGGTCCGCTGCCGCCCCCTAGGGTGACGGGAGTTCGAGCCCGGCAGGGTGCCGGGCGAGGGGAGTGACATGGTGGCGGCGACAGGCGGCACGGTGCTGACACGGATCTCGACGCTGCTGGGGGCGGCCGGCGCGACCCGGGCCGCCTACCGGGCACTGAAGAGCCGGCCACCGGGCGGCGCCGTCCTGTGGGAGCGCAAGAACCACGCCGGCCGCACCGTCCATCTGCACGCCGGCCTCGCCACGGCCACCGGCACGGCCCTCGCCGTGGCCACCGCACCGGGACTCCCGGCCCGCACCCGGGCGGCGTCCGCGCTGGCCGTACTGGCGGCCGGGGCCTGCGGTGCGTACGACGACGTCTTCGGCGCCAGTGATCCCCGCCGCGGATTCCGGGCCCACCTCTCGGCACTGCGGAACCGCGAGGTCACCAGCGGGGCCGTGAAACTCTTCGGCATCGGTGCCGCCGGACTCGCGGCGGGCGCCCTCCTGAAGGAACGCCCGGCCGACAAGCTCCTGGCGGGCGTGGTCATCGCGGGCTCGGCGCACCTGGTCAACCTCCTGGACGTCCGCCCCGGCCGCGCCGCCGGCGCCGTACTGGCCCTCGGCGCCCCCGGCCTCCTGCGGCGCGGCCCCGCGGGACCGCTGTCCGCCGCACCCATCGGATCCGTGGCCGCGGTCGCCCGCGACGACCTGCAGGAACACACCATGCTCGGCGACGCCGGCGCCCACGCCCTCGGCGCCGCCCTGGGCCTTGCCATCGCCACCGGCAACGGCCGCACCGGCCTGACCCTCCACGCCGCGGCCCTCCTCACGGCAACGGCCGCGGGGGACCGCGTCAGCCGGTGCGCGGGGGCGGCGGGAGGCCGTGGCTTCCCCCGCCCCCTCCCCCTCCTCCCCCTTCGGGGGAGGGGGCGGGGGGTGGGTTCGGGGGTGGGGGGATGAGGCGCAGCCGCGCGCCCCGCCAAAACAGTGCGCCCGACCCGTAGGGTTGCGGCCCTTCGCACAGGCGGCGCACAGGTGCTGTGTCGCGGAGTGAGGGCGTCGTGCGCGCCTCCCGATGAGGCGAATGGCGTGCTCCGGGGGGCGGCTCACTCGTACGTACAGTTGACCCACGCGGGCGGATTGTCATCCGTGTGAGTGATCTCAAGGGCGCTGGGGTGAGACTTCCCACCGGAACGGCGGGCGGACGGTGCCGAATTGACGCCGCCGGACTGGCATCCTGGGCCCGGTGCGCGGTTCCGGGCGCGCTCGCTGCGTCCTGCCGTCTTCCGGTGGGCCGGCCCGCCCGGTGGCGCGCCGCGCAGCGCCCGCACCCAGCGGACCGACCTACCGGTACGGCCCGTTCCGCCTCGACCCAGGAGTCCCGCACACGTGATCAGTACCCCGACCTCGACGCACGGGCTGTCACCGCTGCGCACGGTCCAGGTGCTGGGGTACGGCGGCGCCGGCAGCGCGGCCCATGTCCGTTCGCTGGCCGAAGGGCTGGTGGCGCGCGGCGTCCGGGTCACCGTCTGTGCCACACCGGAAACCGAGAACGCGTACGACTTCACCGGCGCGGGCGCGCGGTTCGTCCACGTTCCTCCGCGGATGGACCCGGTGAGCGTGGCAACGCTGCGCAGCGCCTGCTGGGACGCCGATCTGGTCCATGCGCACGGTCTGCGGGCCGGGCTGCGCGCCTCGATGGCGCTGCGCGGACTGCGTGGCCCCCGGGGAGCGCGGCGCGTCCCGTTGGTCATCACCTGGCACACCAGTCCGCACACCGAGGGCGCGCGGGCCGGAGTGGTGCACCTGATGGAGCGTCGGGTGGCCCGGGCCGCCGCCGTGGTCCTGGGGGCCTGCTCCGACCTCGTGGACCGGGCACGTGAGCGGGGTGCGCGCGATGCCCGGCTCGCGCCGGTCGCCATTCCGCGGCCCCGCTCCAGCGGGGCGCCGGCCGAGCCCGAGGAACGCGACCGGATGCGCCACAAGGAGCGGGCCGAACTGGGCGCGACCGGCCGCCCCTTGCTGCTCGCCGTCGGCCGTCTCGACCCCGGCCAGGGCCACGATCTGCTGTTGGACGCCGCACACGCCTGGTGCGCGCTCGACCCCCAGCCGCTGGTCGCCATCGCGGGGGAGGGCCTCCAACGGGCCGCGCTGCAGCGCCGGATCGACCTGGAGCAACTGCCCGTCCAGCTGCTCGGCCGTCGCGACGACGTACCGGAACTCCTCGCCGCCGCCGACCTCGTGGTGCTGCCCAGCAAGTGGGAGGCGCGCTCGCTGATCGCGCAGGAGGCGCTGCGCGCCGGAGTGCCGCTGGTCGCGACCGACACCGGCGGCACCCGCGAACTGGTCGGCCGCGCCGCGGAACTGGTCCCCTACGGGGACGCCGCCGCCCTGGCCCGTAGCGTCCTCGCACTGCTCGCGGACCCGGCCCGCCGGGACGCCCTCGCCGAGGCCGGCCGCATCCAGGCGGCCGGCTGGCCGACCGAGAACGACACCGTCACCCAAGTACTCAGCGTCTACGACGAGTTGACCCAGTCGTAGCCGCACACGTGCACGTACCGGTGGCCGTACCCGTCGGTGTGACGGGTGGGCGGCGGGCGCGTGTCGTTCTCCCCCGCCGGGGCTACGGCCGGTCGGCGTGGCGACGGGCGCGCAGGGCCAGGCGCAGGCCCAGTACGGTCTGCGGATCGTCCAGATCGGTGCCCAACAGCTGCGCGATGCGGGCCAGCCGGTCGTAGAGGGTCTGACGGTTGACGTTCAGATCGCGCGCCGTCTCGGCCTTGCGTCCCGCGCTGGCCAGATAGGCCTCCAGAGTGGGCAGCAACGGCTGGCGGGCACCGCGGTCATGGGCGAGCAGCGGGCCGATCGCGCGTTCCACGAAATCGCTGAGCACGCCCTGTTCGCCGTGTTCGCGCATCCGCCACAGCAGCAACTCGATGTCCAGCCGGCGCGCGTCGTACCAGGGCTGCTCGGGCAGGCCCTGGGCGGCCGCCGCGGCCTCCGCGGCGTGGCGCAGACCGGGGCCGGCCGCCGCCCAGTCACCCGCCGCGCCGACGACGACCACCGGGCGGTGGGCCGTCGGACGGTCCAGTCCCGCACGGACCACCCCGGCGCGCAGCGCCTCGGCGACCCGGTCCGCGAGCGCCTCGCGCTGCTGGCCGGCGCGCAGCGCCACGAGCATCGGTACCCGGCCCTCCACGGGGCGTACGCCGAGGAGTACGGGCGCCCCGAGGGCGGCGAGCTCCTCGCGCAGTGTCTGGGCGAGCAGCGCCCAGCTGTTGGGGGTGGGAAGGCCGGCCGGTAGCCGCATGACCACCGGAAGGACCGGTTCCGAGCCGGGGCGGAAGCCGAGCAGCCGGGCCTGCGCGGGCGCCTCGGCCGCGGAGATGCGGCCCTCCGCCAGATCGGCGAGGAAGTCGCCGCGGCCGCGGGCGGCGAGCACCTCCTCCTGACGGGACTGGAGCATCACGACGGCGAGCAGATCGGCGGCGCGCTCCGCGGCGATCCGGTGCACCGGTGCGACGGGCGCGTTGACGGGCAGCAGCACCAGGCGGGCGCGGACCGCATCGGGGCCGGGCCCGCCACCGGGCACGTCGATGCGGACCCCCGAATCGCGCAGGCCCTCCCAGGCCAGCAGCGGATCGGCGTCGGCGGCCCCCTCCTCGTCGCCGCCGTCCGGGCCCGCGGCGTACAGCGGGCTGCCGTCCGGGGCCTCAAGACAGAGCGGGTTGCCGGTGAAGACGGCCAGCAGCCGCAGCACCTCGGGCGCGCCACCGCCGCGCAGCAGGACGTCGGTACACCGGCGCAGGATCTGATCGGCGCGACGCAGCAGCGCGTAGTGGCTGTTGATGATCTCCGTGTGGATGGCCTCGGTCACCGTGACGTACGGGACCTCGCGGTGCAGCTGGATCAGCGGCAGACCACAGTCCCGTGCGGCCTCCACCAGGGCCGGGGGCAGCGATTCGAAACGAGAGCCCAGCTCCACGACGAGAGCAGCGATCTCGCGGTCCGCGAGCTTACGGATGAAGGCCCGCTGCTCGGACGGCCGGGCGCCCAGTCCGAGACCCGTGGTCAGCAGCAGCTCGCCGCCCTTGAGCAGCGAGGCGATGTGCGGGACCTCGCCCGCGTGCACCCAGCGCACCGCGCGGTCCAGCCGGTCCCCGCCGGCCAGCACCTCCGGCAGCCCGCGCCGCAGGGCAGGCAGCTCCAGCGCCCTGCGTACCGTGATCTCGGCTTCGATTTTTCCTTCCGGCCCCATGCCGACGAACGGTACCCGCAGTCCGCTATCCGGAGCTTCCCCGTCCGGGGGCGGGAGGGGAGCGGCCCGTGCCCATACCGATCGGGGCCCGCCTCCGCTCCTGGCCGGCCGGAACAGGCGCCTATCCCATCCGGGCCGGGCCCCTCCGGGACAGCACCGGTCCGGGCCGGGCCCCGCCGGGAGGGCACACGTCCGGGCCGGGCCCCCTCCGGGGCAGCCCCCGTCCGGGCCGGGCCCCTCCGGGACAGCCCCCGTCGTGGACAGACCCGTCCGGGCCGGGCCCCAGAGGCCGCGCGGCCCCTACGTCGACTCCCGCACCACCAACCGCGCCTCCGTGATCACCGGCGTCAACCCCGCCGCAGCCGCCAGGCCCTCCACCCCGGCCTCGAGATCCGTGCCGCCGACACGCGCACCGCCCGCCACCTCCGCACCGTCGTCCCCCGCCGACCCCGGGCCCTGCCCGCCCCCCGTCCGCCGCGTATCCAGCAGCCGCAGCAGCAGTCGGGCCATCAGCCGGCCCATCTCCTCCACGTCCTGCCGCACCGTGGTGAGCGGTGGGTCCGCCCAGGCCGCCGGTTCCAGGTCGTCGTAGCCGACCACCGCCACATCGTCCGGGACCCGCCGCCCGTGCGCCCGTAGGGTCCGCAGCGCGCCGTTCGCCATCAGGTCGGAGCACGCGAAGACGGCGTCCAGGTCGGGCGCGGTTCCCAGGAGCGTGGCCATGGCGCGCTCGCCGCCCTCCGCCGTGAAGCCGCCGTCCGCGATCAGCCGCGGATCGGGCGCGCTCGTGCCCAGCGCGTCCAGATAGCCGTCGAGCCGGTCCAGCGCCGACGTCTGGTCGAGCGGGCCGGTGATCACCGCGATCCGCCGGCGGCCGCGTTCGAGGAGATGGCGTACGGCCTGGCGGGCGCCGTCGCGGTTGTCCGTGTCGACGTACAGCGGCCGCGGCGCGCGGTCGGCGCCCACCCAGCCGGGCCGGCCGCCGTACACGGTGGGCAGCCCGGCGCGCTCGGCCATGGCCGGCAGCGGGTCGTCCCGGTGCAGCGAGAACATCAGCGCACCGTCGACATGTCCCCCCGCCAGATAGCGGCCGATACGGTCGTAGTCGGCGCGGTGCTCGACGAACATCAGCAGAAGCTGGGTGTCGGCGGCGGCCAGTTCCCGGCTGATGCCCCGTAGTTGACGTCCGAAGAAGGGGTCGGTGAAGACCCGGGCCTCCGGTTCCGCGATGACCACGGCGACCGCTCCGGTGCGGCGGGTGACCAGGGTGCGGGCCGCGCTGTTCGGTACGTAACCCAGCTCCTGCACCGCTCGGCGGACCCGTTCCTGGACCGCCTCCCGTACGCCCGCCCCGCCGTTGACCACGCGGGACACCGTGGCGCGGGAGACGCCGGCGCGCGCCGCGACCGCCTCCAGCGTGGGCCGCCCACCGTTCGGCTCAGGCACGTTACAACTCCTTTTTCGACTCGGTGACTTGACGGTGTGCCGTCGAGTCGGCAGGGTGCAGTGAGGACGTCATGAGAGCGCTCTCAAGCATGGTGTCCCCCACGGGTACCCCCTGGAACTCCTCACTACCCCCCACTGTTGCCGAGGAGAGAATGTCATGAGCATGAGGAAAAGAGCGGTGCTCTTCGCCGTGAGCACCGCACTCGTCAGCACCTGTTCCCTCGCCCTCGCCCTCCCCACCGCCTCCGCGGGGGAAGCGGCCCCTACGACCGGCACCGGGCACCCGCCGAGCACCGCCCGCACCACGCGCGCCGCGACCGCCTTCCAGGAAGTGTGGCGTACGGACTTCGACGGCGCTGCCGGATCACGCCCCTCCGGCGACGACTGGATCATCGACACCGGTACCGGCTACCCCGGAGGCCCCGGCAACTGGGGCACCGGCGAACGCGAGACGTACACCGACCGCCCCGAGAACCTCCAGCTCGACGGCGCCGGCCACCTCAAGATCACCGCACGGAAGGACGGCGCCACCTGGACCTCGGGCCGCATCGAGACCCGGCGCACCGACTTCGCGGCCCCGGCCGGCGGCAAGCTCCGCATCGAGGCGAGCATCCGGATGCCCGACGTCACCGGCGACGCCGCGCTCGGCTACTGGCCCGCCTTCTGGACGCTGGGCGCCGACTACCGCGGCAATTACCAGAACTGGCCGGGCATCGGCGAGTTCGACGTCATGGAGAACGTCAACGGCATGAACAAGGTCTGGGGAACGCTCCACTGCGGCGTCAACCCCGGCGGGCCGTGCAACGAGACCCAGGGCAAGGGCAGTTCCCGCGAGTGCCCGGGCAGCGCCTGCCAGGCCGGTTACCACACGTACGCGCTGGAGCTGGACCGTACCAACGGCGCCGCGGAGTCGCTGAACTGGTATGTCGACGGGCAGAAGTTCCACACCGTCACGTCGGCCGAGATGGATGCCGACACCTGGGCGAAGGCCACCCACCACGGCCACTTCCTGCTGCTGAACCTCGCGATGGGCGGGGCGTTCCCGGACGGTGTCGCGGGCAAGACGACACCCACCGACGCCACCCGCCCCGGCGGCTCGCTCCTCGTCAACCACGTAGCGGTCTCCGTCCAACAGCCCGCAGCCGCCCGTACGGGCCACAAGCCCGCAACAGCCGCAGCCGCCCGTACGGACCGCAAACCCGCATCAGCCGCAGCCGCCGGTACGGACCGCAAGCCCGCATCAGCCGCCGCCACCCCGCAAGGAGCCACCCCGTGATCACTCGTCGTACCCTGCTCGGTGGCCTCGCCGCCGCCGGTGCCACCGCCTCCGGTATCGCCCTGGCCGGCCAGGCCCTCGGCACCCCTCTGGCGGCCAGGAGTGCCTCGCGGCAACAACGGGCGGCGGGGGCGGTCCCCCTGCGAATCCTCAACAACTCAGGGGCGTACGGGAATTCCTCGGTGTGGGTGTACATCGTGGGGAATGACGGGGCGCAGCAGGTGTGGGTGGGGCCGGACGGGGGGCTCAAGCCGGTGGCCCTCGGCGACAACGGGCCGGACGGGTACACCGATTACGCCATTCCGCTCGCCGCGAGCGGGGCCACGACCGTCCAACTGCCCCAGATGTCCGGGCGGATCTACGTCGCGCTGGGCAGCAAGCTCAAGTTCAAGGCCGTCAAGGACGGCAACGGCAAGCCCGCGCTCGCCTACCCGGCGGGCTGGGTCTCCGGTGACCCCAACTACGACGTCCTCCACGACTGCGCCGAGTTCACCCACAACTCCGGCGGGCTGTACTGCAACACCACCATGGTCGACATGTTCAGCGTGCCGCTCGCGATCAAGCTCTCCGGGGCCAAGGAGCAGACCACCGGCACGCTCAAGGACGGCGCCCGCGACCGGATCTTCGCCGATGTCAAGGCCGCCGAGGGCTTCGACCGGCTGGTCATCGGCGACAAGCGGGTGATCGCCCCCGGGCACGGCCTCGACAGCGGGCTGTTCGCCAAGGACCACCTCGCCCCGGCCATCGACGAGGCCTGGTCCGCCTACGCGGCCAAGGACCTGACCGTCACCACCAACGCCGGCACCTTCACCGGCCGGGTCAGCGGCGGCAAACTCACCTTCACGGGGCCCGGCACGGTCTCCTTCGACAAGCCGTCCACCCGCGACGTCCTCTTCTGCGACGGCACCCTCGCCGCCCCCAACGACGGCACCCTCGGCCCGGTCGCCGCCGTCCTGGGCGCGGCCCTCAACCGCTCCACCCTGGTCTCCCAGGCGCACCAGCCCACCACCGACCCCGCCGCCTTCTACCGGCAGCGGCTGACCAACCACTACGCCAAGGCCATGCACGCCGCCACCCAGGACGGCCGGGCCTACGGCTTCGCCTTCGACGACGTCGCCGGCTTCGCCTCGTACATCGAGGACAGCGCCCCGAAGGAGATCACCCTCACCCTGACCCCCTTCTGACGCAGCCAGGCCCCCCTCTGACGCACCCCACCGTCCGACCTGCCGACCCACACGCCGCGGCCGCCCCCGGAAGACTCCCGGG
>NZ_JBHWDV010000066.1:19904-31556 GCF_042734445.1 Streptomyces sp. NPDC059649 | reverse complement strand
CTCCTGGGGCGGGCCCGCCGGTGCGCCCTGGGGTGCGGGGCCGGCGGGCGCCGGGGCCGGTTTGGCGGGTGCGGCCGGCCCGGCGGGGCGCGGGGCGTCGGCGAAGAACGACGCGGCCGAGCGCTCGCCGCTCTCCACGGCCCGGACGGCCGCCGCCAGCGCCGCCGCGGTGGCCTTGCCGGCCGGGGGCGCCGCGGCCGGCGCCTCGCTCACCGTCGCGCCCGGGTCCGCCGCCGGTGCCCCCTCGGGCTTCCGGGCCTCCGCGGTCCCGGGTGCGGCCTCCTGGCCGGGCGGGGTGTCGCCGGCGGGGCGGTCGGTGCTCACAGCGTGCTCCAGTCGTGATCGGGGTAGTGGTGCACCGGAGCCGACACATCGTCCAGCGCCCGGCGGATCTCGTCAGGAAGACTAAGGGCCTCCACTGACAATGCCGCTCTGAGCTGCTGTGCCGTGCGCGCACCCAGGACCGGGGCGGTCACTCCCGGCCGGTCCCGGACCCAGGAGAGGGCGACCTGGAGCGGGGTGACGGCCAGTCCGTCGGCGGCGGTCGTGACGGCCTCGACGACCCGGCCCGCCGTCTCGTCGAGATACGGCGCGACGAACGCCGCCAGATGCTCCGAGGCACCGCGCGAGTCGGCCGGGGTGGCATGGCGGTACTTCCCCGTCAGCACGCCCCTGCCCAGCGGCGAGGACGGCAGGACGCCCATCCCGAGGTCGAGCGCCGCGGGCAGCACCTCGCGCTCGATGCCGCGCTGGAGGAGGGAGTACTCCATCTGGGCGCTCGCCAGGCGGTTGCGCACCCCGGGCGCCGCGAGCTGCCAGGTGGCGGCCTTGGCGAGCTGCCAGCCGGAGAAGTTCGACAGCCCCACATAGCGCGCCCGGCCGCTGGTGACCGCGAGGTCCAGGGCCTGCAGGGTCTCGTCCAGCGGGGTGTGCGGGTCGAAGGCGTGGAGCTGCCACAGGTCGACGTACTCGGTGCCCAGCCGTCCCAGGGAGGCGTCGAGGGCGGCGAGGAGATGGCGCCGGGAGCAGTCCACCCGGCGGTCCGCCTCCAGCACGCTGCCGGCCTTCGTCGCGATCACCAGGTCCTCACGCGGAACCAGACCCTCCATCAGCCGGCCGAGGAGGTACTCGGCACCGCCGTCGGCGTAGATGTCGGCGGTGTCGACGAGCGTGCCGCCGGCCTCCCAGAAGGTCTTGAGCTGGTCGGCGGCTTCCTGCTCACCCGTGTCGCGGGCCCAGGTCAGGGTGCCGAGCCCGAGCCGGGACACGCGAAGGCCCGTTCGGCCGAGGTGCCTTTGCTCCATGGGCCCTGAGCGTACGCGCCGGGCGCCGGGAACAGGGGACCTGTGGACAACCCGTCGGTGACGCCCGGCCGGGGTGCGCGCTACAGTCCCCGCAACAGCGTCGTTACTGATCGGTAAGGGGAGCGGCATGAGGCTTGGCATCAACCTCGGCTACTGGGGCGCCGGGATGGACTCCGACAATCTCGTGGTGGCGCAGGAGGCCGACCGCCTCGGCTACTCCGTCTGTTGGGCCGCCGAGGCGTACGGGTCCGACGCCGCCACCGTGCTCTCCTGGGTCGCCGCCCAGACCGAGCGCATCGACATCGGCTCGGCCATCTTCCAGATCCCGGCGCGCACGCCCGCCATGACCGCGATGACCGCCGCCACCCTGGACTCGCTCTCCGGCGGCCGCTTCCGGCTCGGCCTGGGCGTCTCCGGCCCGCAGGTCTCCGAGGGCTGGTACGGCGTCAAGTTCGACAAGCCGCTGGCCCGCACCCGCGAGTACGTCGACATCGTCCGTAAGGCGATGACCCGCGAGCGGCTGTCCTACGAGGGCGAGCACTGGACGCTGCCGCTGCCCGGCGGCCCGGGCAAGCCGCTGAAGCTCACCGTCCACCCGCAGCGCCCGCACATCCCGCTCTACATCGCCGCGATCGGCCCCAAGAACCTGGAGCAGACCGGCGAGATCGCCGACGGCGCGCTGCTGATCTTCCCCTCCGCCGAGAACCTGGAGCAGACCGCGGTCGCGCACCTCCGGGCCGGCCGGGAGAAGGCCGGCAAGACCCTGGACGGCTTCGACATCTGCCCGACGCTGCCGATCGCCGTGGGTGCCGACAAGGACGTCAGCGCGCTGGCCGACATGTTCCGCCCGTACACCGCCCTCTACGTCGGCGGCATGGGCAGCCGCAAGCAGAACTTCTACAACCAGGCGGCCCGGCGGATGGGCTACGAGAAGGAGGCCGCCGAGATCCAGGACGCGTACCTGTCCGGCGACAAGGAGGGCGCCGCCGCGGCGGTCCCCGAGAAGCTGATCGACCAGACCACGCTGCTCGGCCCGGTCGAGCGGATCGCCGACCGGATGCGGGCCTATGCGGAGGCCGGGGTGACCACGCTGACGCTGTCCCCGGCGGGCTTCGGCCTGGAGGAGCGGCTGGCCTCGCTGCGGGCGGGTACGGAGGCCCTGGAGCGCGCCGGGCTGGCATGAGCGCCGCCGGGCGAACGGACCGGCGGCGCTCAGCGAGAGGCGCCCGGTGAAACGCCCGGTAGCGACCGGCGAAGGGCCCGGCGCCGGGGCGCCTGGACCTCGGGCCTTTCCGAGAGCCTGCGGCCGTGGTGGGGGCTCGGGGGATCTTCCCCGCCACGGCCGTCGCGCTGCACAACGGCGGTACGGGCGGGCGGGTTACGCCCCGCCACCCGGCCGCGGCTCGTCCGAACGGGCGAACGGCCGCCGCCGCCCGGTTGCCGCGCCCGGAACACCCGCTTTGACTGTTTGCGGGTGTGTCCGTTCGGAGGTGAGGCAGATGCTCTCGGCCCGGAGCCTGTTCCAGGAGATCGTCGACAACGACGAGGCCTACCGTCTGTTCTGTTCCATAGCGGCCAGCGGCGAGGCCCAGGGCGGCTGGGAGAACGGCCGGATCGCCGGCCTGCTGCCCGAGTCGCTGCGCGATCTGGCGCCCAAGGTGGCCCGGCACGGCGCCGACGAGGACAAGCACGGCCGGATCTTCCGCGCCCTGCTGCACAAGCGCGGGCTGACCGCCACGGACGTGCCCGAGGCGACCGACTACACCATGCTCCTGGAACGGCGGGGCATCGGCCTGGCGCACGCCAGACTCCGCCGCGACGAGCCGCTCGGCGAGCTCGACATCATCACCTACCTCGCCCACAGCCGGGTCACCGAACAGCGCGCCGCCGACCAGATGGCCATGCTCACCAAGCACTTCGGCGACCACCCCGAGGTGGGCAGGGCGATCCGGATGATCTCGGACGACGAGGCCAATCACCTCGCCTACTGCCACGAGGAGCTGCTCCGCCTCGCCCGGGCCGGCCACGGGCGGACCATCCAGCGGATGCTCCACGAATGCGCACACGCCGAGATCGCCGTCTACCGGGACGTCAGCCTGGCCGTGATGGAGCACATGGGCCGGATCCTGAAGTGGCCGAGGAGCAAGTCCGTGACGCTCACCGCCGGGATCGCGGCGATGTACGGCTACGAGCGGCTGGGCGGCTGGCGGCGGATGGTCAGCCTCCGGATGCCCGAGCGGCGGAACGCGCTGGGCGGCCCGGCCACCTCCGCGCCGGAGTTCGCGTGAGCGGGCCCCCGCGCCGGCCCGCTCAGAGCCAGCCGCGGCGCTTGAACAGCCGGTAGAGCGACACCTCGATGAGGACCATCACGGCGAGCACCCCCGGGTACCCCCACTGCCATCTCAGCTCCGGCATGTTCGCGAAGTTCATGCCGTAGACGCCGGCGATCAGGGTGGGGATGGCCGCCAGCGCCGCCCAGGCCGAGATCTTGCGCATATCGTCGTTCTGCCGGACGCCCATCTGTGCCAGATGGGCGGAGAGGATGTCCGAAAGCAACCGGTCCAGGCCCTCCACCGACTCGTTCGCCCGGGTGAGGTGGTCGTCGACATCGCGGAAGAACGGCCGGGCGTGATCGTGCACGAACGGCACCCCCGGGTTCTGCAACCGGGTCATCGGCTCCGCCAGCGGGCCGGTCGCCCGCCGGAACTCCATCACCTCGCGCTTGAACGCGTAGATCTGCGCGGCGGTGTTGCGGGTGTCCCGGCCACGGACCGGAGCGAACACCTCCGCCTCCAACTCCTCCATGTCCAGGGCGAGTTCGGCGGCCACCTCGATGTAGTGGTCGACCACCGCGTCGCTGACCGCGTAGAGCACCGCGCCCGGCCCGTGCCGCAGGATCTCCGGATGCTCCTCCAGCCGGCGCCGCACCGCCGCCAGCGGACTGGCCTCCCCGTGCCGGACGGTCACCACGAACGAGTCCCCCACGAAGACCATCAGCTCCGACGCGGTCACCGTCTCGGCCCGGTCGTCGTACGTGATCGGCTTCAGCACCACGAACAGCGAGTCGTCGAAGACCTCCAGCTTGGGCCGCTGGTGCGCCTTGAGCGCGTCCTCGACGGCCAGCGGGTGCAGCGCGAACTCGCTGGTGACCCGGTCGAACTCCTCCGGCGTCGGCTCGTACATCCCCAGCCACAGGAACGTACGGCCCTCCGCCCGCGCCGCCTTCAGGGCGCCGGAGAAGTCGGCCGCGCAGTCCGTGCGGCGGCCCTCCCGGTAGATGGCGCAGTCCACGATCACACCTGGCATTGTTGCGCGTCCCCGGGACCCCTGCCAGGAAGCCGGACCCGGAACGTAGGGTTGCGGGCATGCCCACGCTGATCCTGCTGCGGCACGGCCGCTCCACCGCCAACACCGCCGGAGTGCTCGCCGGGCGGGCGCCCGGCGTCGCCCTCGACGAGCGCGGCGCGGCCCAGTCCGCCGCGCTCCCCGCGCGGCTGGCACAGGTACCGCTCGCCGCCCTCGTCTCCAGCCCCCTGCAGCGCTGCCGGGAGACCATGGCGCCCCTGCTGGCGGCCCGGCCCGGGCTCAGCCTGCACATCGACGACCGGATCAGCGAGTGCGACTACGGCGACTGGTCGGGCCGCAAACTGGCCGAGCTGACCGACGAGCCGCTGATGGAGGCCGTCCAGCAGCACCCGTCCTCGGCCGCCTTCCCCGGGGGCGAGTCGATGCGGGCCATGCAGGCCCGCGCGGTCGACGCGGTCCGCGACTGGAACGCCCGCGTCGAGCAGACGCACGGTGCCGAGGCCACCTACGTCATGTGCTCGCACGGCGACATCATCAAGTCGCTGGTCGCCGATGCGCTGGGCATGCACCTCGACCTCTTCCAGCGGATCTCGGTCGAGCCCTGCTCGCTCACCGTGATCCGCTGGACCCGGCTCCGCCCCTACCTCGTACGCCTCGGGGACACCGGCGACTTCGCCTCGCTGATGCCCCGGGACGACGGCGGCAGCCCGGCGGCGGACCGGGACGCGGCCATCGGCGGTGGTGCGGGCGCAGGGTGATCAGTCGGCGCAGTAGGGTGGTGCGACGGCGCTGCCCGCCGCCCCCGCGGTCCGCAGGACCCGCAGCGACCGCAGTGACCCCGCAGTCGAGCAAACGGAGCAGGACGTTGTCCCGTCAGGTGTTCTTCTACGACGTACCGGACCGCTTCGTCGCCGGTACGGTCGGGCTGCCTGGCCGCCGTAGCTTCTACCTCCAGGCCACCGCGGCCGGCCGGACCACCAGCGTCGCCCTGGAGAAGACCCAGGTCGCGGCGCTCGCCGAGCGGATCGACGAGCTGCTGGACGAGGTCGTACGGCGCAGCGGAGGCAACGCCCCGGTCCCCGCCGTCTCGCCCACCGAGCTCACCGACACCGCCCCGCTGGAGATGCCCGTCGAGGAGGAGTTCCGGGTCGGCACGATGGCGCTGGCCTGGGACGGCGAGGACGAGCGGATGATCGTCGAGGCCCAGGCGCTGGTCGAGCTCGACGCGGACAGCGAAGAGGACCTCGCCGACGCCGAGGAACGGCTGCTGCAGGACGACGAGAACGGCCCGCCGATGCTGCGGGTGCGGTTGACCGGGACGATGGCCAGGGCGTTCGCCAAGCGGGCACTGGAGGTCGTCAACGCCGGCCGCCCGCCGTGCCCGCTGTGCAGCCTGCCGCTCGACCCGGAGGGACACGTATGTCCGCGCCAGAACGGATACCGGCGGGGCGCCTGAGCGCCGTGGAGCCCGCCGTCGAACCGGCCGGGCAGCTGCCCGGCCCCACCGGACCGCAGGACCCGCCGCCGGCCGCGGCGGAGCCCGGCGGAGGGCTGTCGGACGCCTTCCTCACCGAGGGCGAGCTGACCGTGCGCGGCCGTATCCGGGAGGCGTCCAACGCCGTGCTCTACTGCACGGTCACCCACGACGGCCGCACCGCGTCGTGCGTCTACAAGCCCGTCGCCGGCGAGCGTCCGCTGTGGGACTTCCCCGACGGCACCCTCGCCCAGCGCGAGGTCGCCGCGTACGAGATCTCGCGCGCCTGCGGCTGGGACCTGATCCCGCCGACCGTGCTGCGCGACGGCCCCTACGGCACCGGCATGGTCCAGGAGTGGATCGACCCGCCGGAGAGCAGCGACCAGGTGCCCGAACTGCTGGCGCTGGTGGAGGACGCGGAGCCCGGGCCCGGCTGGAAGGCGGTGGGCTTCGCGGAGCTCGGCGAGGACCGCACCGCGCTGCTGGTGCACGCCGACCACCCGCGGCTGCGGCGGCTCGCGGTCCTCGACGCGGTGATCAACAACGGTGACCGCAAGGGCGGCCATCTGCTGCCCGGGGCCGGCGGCGAGTTCTTCGCCATCGACCACGGCGTGACCTTCCACACCGAGGACAAGCTGCGCACGCTGCTGTGGGGCTGGGCCGGCGAGCCGCTGACCGAGGAGACCCGGGAGGTGCTGCGGGGGCTCGCGGCGGCCCTGGCGGACCCGGCGCCGCTCGCCGCCCGACTGGCCGAACTGCTCACGGCCGCCGAGATCGACGCGCTGCGGGCGCGGGTGGCCGGGCTGCTGGAAAGCGGCCGCCACCCCGAGCCGAGCGGGGAGTGGCCCGCCATCCCCTGGCCGCCGGTCTGAGCCCGTTCACGGGGCCCCTCCCGGGCGGCCGGTGGGCACATGCACGTCCGGCCGTGGATCGCAAGACCGCCTTTCCGGCCAAGACCCCTGGTCCGGTTCGTATGCGGAACATGCATCCGGTTACGCTCAAGGCATGCATGCATGGCCCGCTTCTGAGGTCCCCGCCCTGCCCGGTCAGGGCCGCGACCTGAGGATCCACGACACCGCGACCGGCGGACGGGTGACCCTCGCCCCCGGTCCCGTCGCCCGTATCTATGTCTGCGGCATCACGCCGTACGACGCCACCCACATGGGGCACGCGGCGACCTACAACGCGTTCGACCTGGTTCAGCGCGTGTGGCTCGACACGAAGCGCCAGGTGCACTACGTGCAGAACGTCACCGACGTCGACGATCCGCTCCTGGAGCGGGCCCAGGCCACCGGCGACGACTGGACCGCGCTCGCCGAGCGCGAGACCGCCCTGTTCCGCGAGGACATGACGGCCCTGCGGATGCTGCCGCCGCAGCACTACATAGGTGCCGTCGAGGCGATACCCGGCATCGTCCCGCTGGTGGAGCGGCTGCGCGACGCCGGCGCCGCCTACGAGCTGGACGGCGACATCTACTTCTCCGTCGCCGCCGACCCGCACTTCGGCGAGGTCTCCGGACTCGACGCCGAGGCGATGCGGCTGCTGTCCGCCGAGCGCGGCGGCGACCCCGAGCGCGAGGGCAAGAAGAACCCGCTCGACCCGATGCTGTGGATGGCCGCCCGAGACGGCGAGCCGAGCTGGGACGGCCGTTCGCTGGGCCCCGGCCGGCCCGGCTGGCACATCGAGTGCGTCGCGATCGCCCTGGACCACCTCGGGATGGGCTTCGACGTCCAGGGCGGCGGCTCCGACCTCGCCTTCCCGCACCACGAGATGGGCGCCTCGCACGCCCAGGCCCTCACCGGCGAGCACCCGTTCGCCAAGGCGTACGTGCACGCCGGGATGGTGGCCCTGAACGGCGAGAAGATGTCCAAGTCCAAGGGCAACCTCGTCTTCGTCTCGAAGGTGCGGCGCGACGGCACCGACCCGGCGGCGATCCGCCTGGCGCTGCTCGCGCACCACTACCGCGCCGACTGGGAGTGGACCGACGCGGTCCTCGACGAGGCCGTCGAGCGGCTGGCGCGCTGGCGCGCCGCGGTCTCCCGCCCCGACGGCCCGCCCGCCGAGGCCCTCCTGGAGGAGATCCGCACCGCGCTCGCCGACGACCTGGACTCCCCGGCCGCGTTGGCCGCCGTGGACCGCTGGGCCGCCGCGCAAGCGGCCGACGGCGGCACCGACGAGGGTGCCCCCGGCCTCGTCTCCCGCGCCGTCGACGCGCTCCTGGGCGTGGCCCTCTGACGGGCACCGTCTGACCCCCGTCCTCCAGGGGCGCCCGTGCCGACCGGTACGGGCGCCCCTTTTCCGTGCCCGCTCCCGCACCCGCTCCCGCGCCGCGCGACCGGAAATCCAGCAACCCGGCGCAAGAATCCATGGTGGGCCGCCCCGCCGGCGGGCTAGAGCTGTCCGGCATGAGGAAACCAACAGGACTGCGGGCGGCGGTCGTTGCCGCGCTGCTCGGGCTCGTGGTGGCGGTCGCCGGCCCGGCCGGCAGCGCACCGGCCGCCGCCACCGCGCCCGCCCACACCGTCGGGGACGTCACCGGCTTCGAGGCCGACGGGCCCGTCTACCACCTGCACGCGGGCCGGGCCGAGGCCCGCGTCAGCTTCGTGACGGACCGTACCTTCCGCCTCGAACTCGCCCCGGACGGCACCTTCTCCGACCCCACCGGCAAGGACATCGTGCTGCCCCAGGGCGCCCCGCCGGCCACCCACTGGCGCGACACCGGCGACGCCTATGAACTCAGCACGGCCCAGGTCACGTTGACGGCGTACAAGTCGCCGCTGCGCTTCGAGCTGCGCCGGGCCGACGGCTCGCTGGTCTGGTCGGAGGCCAAGGGAATCGGCTGGGACGAGAAGACCACCACCCAGACCCTCGCGCGCGGCGCCACCGAGCAGTTCTACGGGGCCGGTATGCAGAACGGCCGCGGCAACACCTCGCACCGCGGCCACACCGTGGAAGTGGGCGTCGACTACCACTGGGACGACGGCGGTCACCCCAATTCCGTTCCCTTCTACCTCTCCACCGCGGGATACGGCGTCTTCCGCAACACCTACGCCCCCAACACCTACGCCTTCGACGACCCGGTGACGACCACGGCCCAGGAACGGCGCTTCGACGCCTATTACTTCGCCGGGCCGAGCACCAAGGACGTCATCGGCCAGTACACCGCACTGACCGGAAAGCCCTTCCTGCCGCCGGTGTACGGCCTGGAGATCGGCGACTCGGACTGCTATCTGCACAATGCGAACCGCGGCGAGCGGCACACCCTGGATTCCCTGAAGGTCGCCGACGGATATCTGCAGCACGACATGCCCAACGGCTGGATGCTGGTGAACGACGGCTACGGCTGCGGCTATGAGAACCTCGGGCAGACCTCCCAGGGACTCGGCGACCGGAAGATGAAGCTCGGACTGTGGACCGAGGACGGCATCGCCAAACTCGCCGACCAGGTCAAGGCCGGCCAGCGGATAGCCAAACTCGATGTCGCCTGGGTCGGCGACGGCTACAAATTCGCCCTGGACGGCTGCAAGGACGCCTACAAGGGGATCGAGGACAACAGCGACGCACGGGGATTCACCTGGGCACCGGAAAGCTGGGCCGGCGCGCAGCGGTGCGGCGTCCAGTGGTCCGGCGACCAGAGCGGCAGCTGGGAATACATCCGCTGGCAGATACCGACCTACGCCGGCGCGACGATGTCCGGGCTCGCCTACACCACCGGTGACGTGGACGGCATTTTCGGCGGCAGCCCCAAGACGTACGTCCGCGATCTGCAGTGGAAGGCATTCCTGCCGGCGGTCATGACGATGGACGGCTGGGCCGCCAGCGACAAACAGCCCTTCCGCCACGGCGATCCGTACACGGCCATCAACCGGAAATACC
Organism: Streptomyces sp. NPDC059649; assembly: GCF_042734445.1. NCBI lineage: Bacteria > Bacillati > Actinomycetota > Actinomycetes > Kitasatosporales > Streptomycetaceae > Streptomyces > Streptomyces sp. NPDC059649. Next base: position 21,596 of record NZ_JBHWDV010000066.1, on the reverse strand, counting down.
TGAAGCTGAAGGAATCGCTGCTGCCGTACATGTATTCCTACGCGGCCGAGGCGACCCGGACCGGGGTCGGACCGGTGCGTCCGCTGTCGCTGGAATACCCCGACGACCCGAAGGCCGCCACGGACGCCGCGAAGTACGAATTCCTCTCCGGCCAGGATTTCCTGGTCGCCCCCGTTTACCAGGACACCGACACCCGCAACGGCATCTACCTGCCCAAGGGCACCTGGATCGACTACTGGTCCGGGCGCACCTACCGCGGGCCGGTGACCGTCGACGGCTACAGTGCGCCGCTGGACACCCTGCCGCTGTTCGTCAAGGCCGGTGCGGCCGTGCCGATGTGGCCCGGCATCAGGTCGTACCAGGACCGGACCGCCGGTTCACCGCTCGCCTGGGACGTCTATCCGCAGGGCCGGTCGTCGTTCACGCTCTACGAGGACGACGGGGTGACCCGCGCCCACCGGACGGGCGCCGGTGCCACCCAGCGGGTGGACGTCACGGCGCCGCGCTCCGGCGCCGGTGACGTACGGATCGACGTCGGGGCCTCCAAGGGCTCCTTCCACGGCAAGCAGACCGGCCGGCCGTACGCGTTCACCGTGCACACCGGGGACGCACCGCGCGGGGTGGAACTGGCCGGCCGGCCGCTGAAGCGGCTGCCGTCCGCCCGCGCCCTCGAAACGGCCGGCCAGGGCTGGTACTACGACCCGGCCGACCGCGGCGGGGTCGTCCACGTCAGGACCGCCTCCCGTCCCACCGACCGGGCCTTCGCGCTGACGCTCAAGGGCGCCAGCGCGGTCGGCGGCCGGACGCCGGGCGCGGGCGTCACGGTGACCACCCCGGGCGGCCAGGAGGTCACCAAGGGCGCGCCGACGACCGTACGGACCGCGGTGACGGCCGGGACCCGGGACGCCACGGACGTCTCGGTGTCGCTGTCCGCGCCCGAGGGCTGGCGGGTCTCCGCGCCGGTGCGCCACCGGCGGCTCGCGGCCGGCGGCACCGCCCGTGACGCGCTGACCGTGACCGCACCGAAGGACGCGAGCAGCGCCGACCCGGTGACCGTCACCGCCACCGTCCGCTACCGGGCGGCGGGGGCGCCCCGCACCACCGTGCACCGCTTCGAGGTCCGTCCGGTACCGCCCGCGCCGACCGCGGACACCTGGGCGAGCGACATGGAATGGCTGACGGCCACGAATGGCTACGGGCCGGCCGAACGGGACCGCAGCAACGGTGAGTCGGGCCCGGCGGACGGCCGTCCGCTCACCCTCGGCGGGAAGACGTACGCCAAGGGCATCGGCGCGCACGCCAACGCCGACCTGGAGTTCTTCACCGGGGGCCGCTGCACGTCGTTCACCGCGGACGCCGGGATCGACGACGAGATCGCCGACTACGGGGAGGTCGCCTTCTCCGTGGAGGCGGACGGCACGGTGCTGTGGACCTCGCCGAAGCTGACCGGGAAGTCGGCGCCGGTGGCGGTGGACGTACCCCTTCGCGGCGCCCGGCACGTACGGCTGAAGGTGACCGACACCGACGGCAAGAAGTCCGGTGACCACGGTGACTGGGCGGCGGCGCGCTTCCACTGCTCCGGATGACCGCCCCCGGGCACCGGAGATGACAGCGGGGCGGGGGGGGGGGGCGGCCGGGGCGCGCGGGGGGCCCCCCCCGCGGCCGGGGGCGCCGGCCGGGGCGAGGAACCCC
>NZ_JBHWDV010000066.1:0-19894 GCF_042734445.1 Streptomyces sp. NPDC059649 | reverse complement strand
GGTGCGGGGGGGGCGGCGCGCTCCCCGTGCCCGGTATCCCCCCCCCGGGCCCCGGGTGCTGACGGGGGGGCGCGGCCCGGGCGCGCCGGCGGGCCCGCCGCCCCGGTGCGGGCGGTTCGCCGTGCGGGCTCAGTCCCCGCTCTCCTCCGGGCCCTCCTCGTCGGGCCGCCGGGACGGGTCGGACGGGCCGGACTCCTTCGGTCCGCTGCCGGGGTCGCGCGGTTCCTTGGGAGCCGGGCGGGGCGGCCGGGTGCGGCCGCTGGTCGTGTCGCGGAGGTAGGAGCTGTCCCGGCCCTCCGCGAGCCCGCCCTCGGTGGCCACCCCGGGGCCGGCCTGCGGGTCGCGGCGGCGCAGATAGCGCTCGAACTCGCGGGCGATCGCCTCGCCGGACGCCTCCGGCAGGTCCGCGGTGTCCCGCGCCTCCTCCAGCGACTGCACGTACTCGGCGACCTCGCTGTCCTCCGCCGCCAGCTGGTCCACGCCCAGCTGCCAGGCGCGCGCGTCCTCGCTCAGCTCGCCCAGCGGGATGCTGATGTCGAGGAGGTCCTCCAGACGGTTGAGCAGCGCGAGGCTGGCCTTCGGGTTGGGCGGCTGGGAGACGTAGTGCGGCACCGCCGCCCACAGGCTCACCGCCGGGACGCCCGCGTGGGTGCACGCCTCCTGGAGGATCCCGACGATGCCGGTCGGGCCTTCGTAGCGCGACTCCTCCAGATCCAGCCGGCGGGCCAGATCCGCGTCCGAGGTGACCCCGCTGACCGGGACCGGGCGGGTGTGCGGGGTGTCGCCCAGCAGCGAGCCCAGCACCACCAGCATCTCCACGCCCAACTCATGGGCGAAGCCGAGGATTTCGTTGCAGAACGAGCGCCAGCGCATGCTCGGCTCGATGCCGCGGACCAGGACCAGGTCGCGCGCCCGCCCCTTGCCGTTCGCATCGCCGACGCGGACGACGGAGAGCCGGGTGGTCGGCCAGGTGATCTTGCGTACGCCGCCGTCGAGGAAGACGGTGGGACGGTTCACCTGGAAGTCGTAGTAGTCCTCGGCGTCCAGCGCGGCGAAGACCTCGCCCTTCCACTCCCGGTCCAGATGGGCGACCGCGGCGGAGGCGGCATCGCCGGCGTCGTTCCAGCCTTCGAACGCGGCCACCATGACCGGGTCGATCAGCTCGGGCACCCCCTCCAGCTCGATCACCCAGCGCCTCCTTCCGGCCGGCCCGGCCGTCCGGGACGGCGGCCGGCAGCAGTTCCATTGCGTGCGTCACCAAGCCTACGGCTTGTGTGGGCCCGGTCCGCAGCCCCTGTGCACGAACGCGTCCCGAGTCATCCGATCTGTGGCCGAGGTCATACGTAGCTCCTCCCTCAACTCCCGCTCCACTTTCGGTACGGGGGCTGGACGGCGCCTCGCGGACGGGTCTATACATCGGATGACCCGGAAAGGTCCGATGTTAGCTCCGCCGGCAGGAACGATGTTCCTCCGCTACTCCCCAGGGGCGTGCGCATGGCCGTGACCGACACCGTCACCGAGTTCAAGGTCCACGACGTCCGCTTCCCCACCTCCGAGCAGCTCGACGGCTCGGACGCCATGCACCCCGACCCCGACTACTCCGCCGCCTACGTCGTCCTGCACACCGGCGGGGGACCGCGCGGCCACGGCCTGTGCTTCACCCTCGGCCGCGGCAACGACGTCATGGCCGCCGCGATCCGCTCCCTCGCGCCGTACCTCGTCGGCCGCCCGGTGCCCACCTCCGCCGCCGACCTCGCCGCCCTGCACCGCGACCTCACCCACGACTCCCAGCTGCGCTGGCTCGGCCCCGAGAAGGGCGTGATGCAGATGGCGGCCGGCGCGGTGGTCAACGCCGCCTGGGACCTGGCCGCCCGCCGGGCCGGCCGCCCGGTGTGGGAATTCCTCGCCGCGATGACCCCCGAGGACCTGGTCTCGCTCGTCGACTTCCGCTACCTCTCCGACGCCCTCACACCCGGCGAGGCGCTGGCCCTGCTCCGCGCCGCCGAGCCCGGCCGGGCCGCCCGCGCCGCCCGCCTGAAGGCCGAGGGCTACCCCGCCTACACCACCTCGCCCGGCTGGCTCGGCTACGACGACGGCAAGCTGGTCCGGCTCGCCAAGGAGGCGGTGGCCGACGGCTTCGGGCAGATCAAAATCAAGGTGGGCGCCGACCTCGACGACGACAAACGGCGGCTGCGGCTCGCCCGCGCCGCGGTCGGCCCCGGCGTACGGATCGCGGTCGACGCCAACCAGCGCTGGGACGTGGCCGAGGCGGTCCGCTGGATGACCGCGCTGGCGCCCTACACCCCGTACTGGATCGAGGAACCGACCAGCCCGGACGACGTCCTCGGGCACGCCGCGGTGCGCTCCGGACAGCCGGTGAAGGTCGCCACCGGCGAACACGTCGCCAACCGCGTGGTGTTCAAGCAACTGCTGCAGGCCGGCGCGGTGGACTTCGTCCAGATCGACGCGGCCCGGGTGGCCGGGGTCAACGAGAACCTGGCCATCCTGCTGCTGGCCGCCAAATACGGCGTCCCGGTGTGCCCGCACGCGGGCGGGGTCGGGCTGTGCGAGCTGGTGCAGCACCTGGCGATGTTCGACTACGTGGCCGTCTCCGGCAGCCGCGACGACCGTGTCATCGAGTACGTCGACCACCTCCACGAGCACTTCGTCCACCCGGTCGTGATCGAGCACGGCCGCTACCGGGCCCCGGCCGCGCCCGGCTTCTCCGCCGAGATGCACCCGGCGTCGCTCGCCGCCCACCGCTACCCCGACGGGCCCGTGTGGCGGGCCCGGCCACGCCGCAAGGAGGCCCTGGCATGACCGACTTCGACGGCCTGACCGCCCTGGTCACCGGTGGCGCCTCCGGCATCGGCGCGGCCACCGCCGCCCTGCTCCAGGAGCGCGGCGCCCGGGTCGCCGTACTGGACCGCGACCCGTCCGGCGCCCCGCCCGGCACCCTCGCGCTCCAGGCCGACGTCACCTCCGCAGCCGCCGTACGCGCCGCCGTCGACGAGGCGGTGGCCGAACTCGGCGCCCTGCACACCCTCGTCGGCAACGCCGGCATCGGCGCGGTCGGCACCGTCGAGGACAACGACGACGCGGAGTGGCAGCACGTCCTGGACGTCAACGTCCTCGGTCTGGTCCGCACCGCCCGGGCCGCACTGCCGTACCTGCGCCGGGCGGCGCGCGACCGCCCCGGGGCCGTGTCGATCACCCACACCTGCTCCATCGCCGCCACCGCCGGACTGCCGCACCGCGCCCTGTACGGCGCCAGCAAGGGCGCGGTGCTGTCGCTGACGCTCGCCATGGCCGCCGACCACGTCCGCGAGGGCATCCGGGTCAACTGCGTCAACCCGGGCACCGCCGACACCCCGTGGATCGGCCGGCTGCTGGACCGGGCCGAGGACCCGGCGGCCGAACGCGCCGCCCTCCACGCCCGCCAGCCGCTGGGCCGGATGGTCACCGCCGGCGAAGTGGCCGCCGCCATCGCCTCGTTGGCGTCCCCGGCGGCCGCCGGCATCACCGGCGCCGCGCTCGCCGTCGACGGCGGCATGCAGGGTCTGCGCCTGCGCCCCGCGACCTGACCCGGCCGCGCACCGAAAGCCCACCCGACCGACCAAGGGACCACCCATGAGACTGCGTACGACCGGCGCGGCGGCGGGTGCCGCGGTGTCCGTCCTCGCCGCCCTCGCCGTGCTCACCGGCTGCAACCGAGGCAGCGCCGCCGCCGGCCGGATCGGCATCGACCTGCCCCGCACCGACACCGACTTCTGGAACTCCTACCAGCACTACCTCCGGCACGACCTGGACCACGGCGGCCCGGCGGCCCTCCCGCTGTCCAACTCCCAGAACGACATCGCCAAGGTCGTCGCCAACGTCCAGGCGCTGACCGGCCAGGGCGCCAAGGCGATCGTGATGGCCCCGCAGGACACCGGGGCGGTCACCGCCGAGCTGCGGCGGCTGGCGGCGAAGAAGATCCCCGTGGTCAGCGTGGACACCCGGCCCGACGACGGCACGGTCTACATGGTCGTACGCGCCGACAACCGCGCCTACGGCGAGAAGTCCTGCGACTACCTCGGCCGCAAGCTCGGCGGACGGGGCCGGGTCGCCGAACTCCAGGGCGACCTCAGCTCGGTCAACGGGCGGGACCGCTCCGAGGCGTTCGCGGCCTGCATGAAGAAGAAGTACCCCGGCATCACCGTGCACGAGCTGGCCACCGACTGGAAGGGCGAGGTCGCCTCCGCCAAGCTGCAGAGCCTGCTCGCCCAGCACCCCGACCTCGACGGCATCTACCTGCAGGCCGGCGGCGCCTTCCTGCGGCCCACGCTGGCCCTGCTGGAGCAGAAGAAGCGGCTCGTACCCGTCGGTTCCGCCGGGCACCTCACCATCATCTCCAACGACGGCATACCGGACGAACTGGCCGCGATCCGCGCCGGCACGATCGACGCCACCCTCTCCCAGCCGGCCGACCTCTACGCCAAGTACGCGCTGTACTACGCGCGGGCCGCGCTCGACGGCAAGACCTTCCGGCCCGGCCGCACCGACCACGGCTCCACCATCGTCAAGATCAAGAACGGCCTGGAGGACCAGCTCCCGGCGCCCCTGGTCACCAGGGCCACCGTCGACGACCCCACGCTGTGGGCCAACCAGCTCGACCGGTCCGGGAAGCAGCAGCGGCGATGACGGCCCACGAACCGGCGGCGGTGCACGCCGAGGGAATCGTCAAGCGCTACGGCCCCACCGTCGCCCTCGACGGCGCCCGGCTGACCGTACGGTCCGCCGAGGCCCATGCCCTCGTCGGCCGCAACGGCGCCGGCAAGTCCACCCTGGTCTCCGTGCTGACCGGCCTGACCCGCCCGGACGCCGGCCGGGTCAGCTTCGCCGGGCGGCCCGCACCCCGCTGGGGCGACCCGGCCGCCTGGCAGCGCACGGTCGCCTGCGTCCACCAGAGGTCGATGACGGTGCCCGAACTGACCGTCGCCGAGAACCTCTTCCTGGGCCGCCTCCCGGGCGGCCGCACGCTCCGCTGGGGCGCCCTGCGCGCCCGGGCCGGCGAGCTCCTCGCCGAATACGGCGTGGCCGTGGACCCGGCCGCCCGGATCCGTGAACTCGGCGTGGAACAGCGGCAGTTCGTGGAGATCGCCCGCGCACTCTCGCACGGCGCCCGGCTGGTGGTCCTCGACGAGCCCACCGCCCGCCTCGACGCGGCCGGCATCGACCGGCTCTTCGGCAAACTGCGGGCCCTGCGCGCCCGGGGCGTGGCCTTCCTGTTCATCTCGCACCATCTGCAGGAGGTCTACGAGCTGTGCGACACCGTCACCGTGCTCCGTGACGCCCGCCCCGTACTGACCGCATCCGTCCCGGACCTCCCCAGGGACGAGCTGGTCGCGGCCATGACGGGGGAGGAGCCGGCTGCCGCCCGGCGTCCCCGGCCGGCCGCGCGCACCGCGGGCGCACCGGTGCTGCGGGCCGAAGGGCTGGCGCTGCACGGCCGGTTCGGCCCGCTCGACCTGACCGTACGGGCCGGTGAGGTGGTCGGTCTGGCGGGTGCCACGGCCAGCGGGACCACCGTGATCGGCGAGACGCTGGCGGGGCTGCGGGCCCCGGACGCCGGCCGGATCTCGGTGCGCGGCCGCCCGGTCCGCACCGGCAGCGTGCCGCACGCCCTCGCCGCCGGCATCGGCTACGTGCCCGAGGACCGGCACCGCGAGGGCCTGGTCCTCGGCCGCAGCGTCGCCGAGAACGCCACCCTCACCGTCGCCGACCAGCTGGGGCCGCTGGGGACCGTACTGCCCTCCCGGGCCCGCGCGTTCGCCCGGCGGATGATCACCGACCTGGACATCCGGACCACCGGGCCCGGCCAGCCGGTGTCCGGGCTCTCCGGCGGCAACCAGCAGAAGGTCGTGATCGCCCGCGCGCTGGCCCGCCGGCCCGCCGTCCTGGTCGCGGTCCGGCCCACCAACGGCGTTGACATCCGCTCCAAGGAGGCCCTGCTCGGCGTCGTACGCCGGGTCGCGGACGGCGGCAGCGGCGCCCTGATCGTCTCCGACGAACCGGACGACCTCCGGGTCTGCGACCGGGTACTGGCCGTCTTCCACGGCCGGGTGACCGCCCACTTCCCGCGCGGCTGGCGCGACCACGACCTGGTGGCCGCCATGGAGGGCCTGGCCGGCGGGCGCGCCGACGAGGGGCCGGCGGGCGAGGGCACCGAGGAACGGCCGGCGGGCGATCGCACCGACGATCCGCACGGAACGGAAGGGACCGCGCCATGACCGGAACCACCGCACCGCCGGCCACCGCCGCGGGCGCCACCGAGCCCGTCCGCCGCCGGCCCCGGCTCGACCCGGCCCGCTGGCGGGACCTCTCCCTGGTGCCGGTCATCCTCGTCCTGGGCGTCATCGGCTTCATCGTCTCGCCCGCCTTCCTGACCCAGGACAACCTCATCGGGGTCGTCCAGCAGTCCACCGAACTCGGGCTGCTGGTGCTCGGCGAGGCGCTCGTGCTGATCAGCGGCCGGATGGACCTGTCACTGGAATCGACCATCGGGCTGGCGCCGGTGGTGGCGCTGTGGCTGGTGATGCCCGCGCACGGCGGACGGTTCGCCGGCCTCGAGCTCTTCCCCGCCTGGACCGCGGTCCCGCTCTGCCTGGCCGTCGGCGCGGCGGTCGGCGCCGCCAACGGCCTGTTGATCCTGGGGCTCAGGGTCAACGGCTTCATCGCCACCCTCGGCATGCTCACCATGCTCCGCGGCCTCCAGGTGGGCCTCTCCGAAGGGCAGTCCATAGGAGACGTCCCGGAGTCCTTCGCCTACCTGGGCAAGGCGGACTGGCTGGGCGTCCCGGCCGCCGTCTGGATCTGCCTGGCACTGTTCGCGCTCGGCGGCGCGGCACTGGGCTATCTCCGGCACGGCCGGGCGCTGTACGCGGTCGGCGGCAATCCCGAGGCCGCCCGCGCGGCCGGCATCCGCGTGGACCGGCTCACCTGGGCCGTCCTCGTCCTCGCGGGGGTGCTCGCCGCCTTCGCCGGCATCCTCTACACCGGCCACTACGGCGCGGTCTCCGCGAGCCAGGGCAACGGCTGGATCTTCCAGGTCTTCGCCGCCGCGGTGATCGGCGGCATCGGCCTCAAGGGCGGCCGCGGCACCCTCTTCGGCGCCCTCACCGGCGTCCTGACCCTCCAACTGGTCATCAACGTCATGACGCTGGGCGGGGTGCCGCCGCTGTGGACCCAGTTCCTCAACGGCGCGATCATCATCGTCGCGCTGGTCATCTCCCGCTTCACCAGCGGCGAGAAGCAGGACTGAGGGCCGCCGTCATGCGTCAACCACCGATCGGCCAGCGGGAGTTGGGGCACAGTGGGGTCACCGTCCCGCCCCTGGGCCTGGGCTGCGCTCCGCTCGGCAACCTCTACCGCGCCGTCCCGGAGGAGCAGGCCCACGCCGTCGTCCACACCGCCCTCGCGGCCGGCGCCGGCCACTTCGACACCGCACCCCACTACGGCCTCGGCCTCTCCGAGGAGCGGCTCGGCCGGGCACTGCAGGGCCAGGACCGGGACGGCTACACCCTCTCCACCAAGGTGGGCCGCCGGCTGCGCCCGCTCGCACCGGGGGAGGAGGTGGCAGGTGAGGGCTTCGTGGACACCCCCGCCCGGGCCCGCGTCCGCGACCTCTCCCGCGACGGCATCCACGCCACCCTGGAGGCCTCCCTGGAGCGGCTCGGCGTGGACCGCGTCGACATCGTCTACCTGCACGACGTCGAGCACCACCTGCGCGAGGTCCACGCCACCGGCTTCCCGGCCCTCGCCGAACTGCGCGCCCAAGGCGCCGTCCGCGCCATCGGCTTCGGGATGAACCACAGCGACGTACTGGCCCGGCTCGTCGCCGACCTCGACGTGGACGTGGTGCTCTGCGCCGGCCGCTGGACGCTGCTGGATCGCACCGCCCTCGACGACCTGCTGCCGGTCTGCGCCCGCCGCGGCACCTCCGTCGTCGTCGGCGGGGTCTACAACTCCGGCCTGCTCGCCGATCCGTCACCCGGCGCCCGCTACGACTACGCCCCGGCCCCGCCCGCCCTGCTGCACCGCGCCCGCCAACTCGCCGATGCCTGCGCGGAGTTCGGCGTAGCGCTGAAGGCCGCCGCGCTGCGCTTCCCGTTCGGCCACCCGGCCGTGGCCGCCGCCGTGGTGGGCGCCGCCACCCCCGGCGAAATGGCGGAGAACGCCCGGCTCTTCACCCAGGAGATCCCCGACGCCCTCTGGCACACGCTCGTCGCCCGCGGGCTGCTCGACCCCGACCTGCCGCTGCCCCTCACCCAGGGCCCCGACGACCCCGGAGCACGCCCCTGATGCGCATCGACGCCCACCACCACCTGTGGGACCTCACCCGGCGCGACCAGCCGTGGATGGACGGGCCCTGGGCCGACCCGATCCGCCGCAGCTACGCGCTCGCCGACCTCGTCCCGCACCTGACCGCACACGGCATCGACCGCACCGTCCTCGTCCAGTCGTCGTCCTCGTACGACGAGACCGCCGAACTGCTGGCGCTCGCGGCGGGGGAGGGGCCGGTCGCGGGTGTCGTCGGCTGGGCCGACCTGACCGACCCGGCGCTCCCCGGCCACCTGGCCGACCGGCCGGCGGAACTGGTCGGCATCCGCCACCAGGTCCAGGACGAACCCGACCCCGACTGGCTCGTCCGCCCCGCGGTCCTGCGCGGACTGGCCGCCCTGGCCGCCGCCGGTCTCGTCTACGACCTGCTGGTCACCCCGCGCGAACTGCCCGCCGCACACACCGCGGCCCGGTCCCTGCCCCAGCTGTCCTTCGTCCTGGACCACGCGGCCAAACCCGCGGTGGCGACGGGGCAGTGGCAGCCCTGGGCCGACGCGGTCGACGCGCTCGCCGGGCTGCCGAACGTCAGCTGCAAACTGTCCGGCCTGGTCACCGAGGCCGACCCGCACGCCTGGCGGCCGCCGCAGATCCTGCCCTACGCCCGGCACGTGCTCGACGTCTTCGGCCCGGACCGGGTGATGTTCGGCTCCGACTGGCCGGTCTGCACCCTCGCCGCCGGCTACGACGACGTCCTGGCGCTCGCCGAGGCCGCCACCGCCGGCCTCACCACGGACGGGCGCGCGGCGGTCTTCGGCGGGACGGCGGCGCGGATCTACGGGCTCGCGGCGCCGTAGCCGTACGGCGCGGGGCGCGGTGGCCGTGGGGAGGGGCCGCCGCATCGGCGTCCGGTTTCCGCCAGCCTCGGCGCCGGCCGCGGCCGAGGATCGAGGCGTACCGCGGACCGACGCGGTGCTCGTCCAGGACGGACGACCGACACGCACGAAGGCGACGGTGACGACGATGACCGCGACGGTGATGGCTCCCATGCCCCCCATGACGGCGACCGCGGCGGGGGAGGGCGGCGGCCGGCCGCTGGCGGGCAAGGTGGCCCTGGTGACCGGCGGCAGCCGGGGGATCGGGGCGGCGATCGCGCGGCGGCTGGCCGCCGGGGGCGCGGCGGTGGCCGTGACCTACCACAGCCGGCAGGACCTGGCCGAGAAGGTGGTCAAGGAGATCGAGCAGGCCGGCGGACAGGGCTGGGCGGTCCGCGCCGACGTGGCCGACGCCGAGCAGGTGTGGGCCTCGGTGGCCGGCGTCGTGGAACGCTTCGGGCGGCTGGACATCCTGGTGAACAACGCCGGGGTCGGCGTCCTCGGGCCGTTCGAGGGCATCTCCCTGGACGACGTGGACCGGGTGCTGCGCACCAACGTCCGCGGGCCCTTCCTCGCGGCCCAGGCCGCGGCCGCGCATCTGGGCGAGGGCGGGCGGATCATCTCGATCGGCAGCTGCATGGCCGAGCGGGTCGCCTTCCCCGGCGGCACCCTCTACGCCACCAGCAAGGCCGCGCTGACCGGCCTCACCAAGACCCTGGCCAGGGAACTGGGACCGCGCGGGATCACCGCCAACCTCGTCCACCCGGGCCCGATCGACACCGACATGAACCCGGCCGACGGCGAGAGCGCGGAGTTCCAGGCCGGGCTGACCTCGCTGGGCGCCTACGGCCGGGACCTGGACGTCGCGGAGACCGTGGCCCATCTGGCCGGCGAGGGCGGGCGCTACATCACGGGCGCCTCGATCGCGGTGGACGGCGGCTTCGCGGTCTGAGCCGGCCCGCCCGCCCGCGGTCCGGTGCGCCGCGCCGCGGGCGGCGGGCGTCACAGCGAGGTGCGCAACCACTGCTCCACGCTGGCGATGTGCACCGTCGCCCAGGCCCGCGCCGCCTCCGCGTCCCGGTCGCGCAGCGCGCCGAGGATCGCCCGGTGCTCGGTGAGGGTGCGGGCCACCGCGTCCTTCTGGGTCAGCCCGCGCCAGATCCTGGCCCGGGTGGTCGGCCCGGACAGCCCGTCCAGCAGCGAGCAGAGCACGGAGTTGCCGGACGCCGCGACGATCCCGCGGTGGAACTCCAGGTCCGAGGCAACCAGGTCCTCCACCGACGGGTGCGGGCCCAGCGCGTCCAACCGGGTCTCCAGGGCGTCGAGTTCGTCCCGGCCGATCCGGCCGGCCGCCATCGCGGTGGCGGCCGGTTCCAGGATCCGGCGGACGGCGAGGAACTCCAGCACCGTGTCGTCGCGGTGGAAGTCCACCACGAAGCTCATCGCCTCCAGCAGCACCTGCGGATCGAGGCTGGTGACGTAGGTGCCGTCGCCCTGGCGGACGTCCAGGATGCGGATGAGGGAGAGGGCCCGTACCGCCTCGCGCAGCGAGTTGCGGGACAGCCCGAGCTCGGCCGCCAGCTCGCTCTCCTTCGGCAGCCGGTCGCCCGGCCGCAGCGCGCCGGAGACGATCATGCCCTTGATCTTCTCGATGGCCTCGTCGGTGACCGCCATGCCGACCTCCCAGACATCCGATGTCTGAGCCATTATGGCCCCGCGAGCCGCCCGTGAGCCGCCCGCGACCGCCCCGGTATCCGGGTACGACGAAGGGGCGGCCTCCCGGGACCGCCCCTTCGTGGTGCAGCAGTTGCCGACCTGCTGACGTGGCGTCAGCCCTCCAGCATGTCCTTGACCTTGGCCCGGACGTCCTCGGTGTCCAGCCCGCGGATGGTCAGCGTCGTACGGCGGCGCAGCACGTCGTCGACGGTCTCGGCCCACTCGTTGTCCCGGGCGTAGGCGACCTGCGCCCAGATCTCCGGGGCGTCCGGGTGGATCCGCTCGGCCAGCGCCGGGTTCTCGTTCGCCAGCCGGGCGATGTCGAAGGACAGCGAACCGTAGTGGGTGGCGAGGTGGCGCGCGGTCTCCGGGGCCATCCGGGGACCGGGGGTGCCGCCGTCGACGAGCAGCCGGTGGGCGACCGCGTTCGGGTTGGCGATACCGGGCAGCGGGAGCTTCTTCGGCAGCTGCGCGATGGGCTCCATGTCGTCGGCCAGCGGCTGGCCGGGCAGCGCGGCGAGCTTGTTCATCACCGTCCGGCCGATGTGCCGGAAGGTCGTCCACTTGCCGCCGGCCACCGACAGCATGCCGCCGCTGCCCTCGGTGACGACCGTCTCGCGCTTGGCCTTGGAGGTGTCACCGGGACCGCCCGGCAGCACCCGCAGACCCGCGAAGGAGTACGTGATCAGATCGCGGGAGAGCTGCTGGTCGCGGATGGAGAAGGCGGCCTCGTCCAGGATCTGGGTGACGTCCTTCTCGTTGACCGAGACGTCCGCCGGGTCGCCCTCGAACTCCTCGTCCGTGGTGCCCAGCAGCAGCATGTCCTCCCAGGGGAGGGCGAAGGTGATGCGGTACTTGTCGATGGGGGTGGCCAGCGCCGCCTTCCAGGGGGAGGTGCGCTTGAGGACCAGGTGGGCGCCCTTCGACAGCCGGATGGACGGGGCCGCGTTCGGGTCCTCCATCTTGCGCAGGTGGTCCACCCAGGGGCCGGTGGCGTTGAGCACCAGGCGCGCGTTGACCCCGAACTCCTGGCCGTCCGTACGGTCCTTGAGCTCCGCGCCGGTGACCCGGCCCTGGGTGAAGCGCAGACCGGTGACCTCGGCGTGGTTGAGGACCGTGGCGCCGGCCGCGACCGCCGCGCGGACGGTCATCAGCGCCATCCGGGAGTCGTTCATCTGGTCGTCGCCGTACACGGCCACGGCCTTGAGGTTCTCCGTGCGCAGCTCCGGCACGTCACGCTGCGCCTTGGCCGCGGATATCACGTGGCCGACGCCGTCACCGAACGCGGACAGCGCGGAGTAGGCGAAGACGCCGGCGCCGAGCTTGGCCGCGCCGTGCGGGCCGCCCTTGTAGACCGGCAGGTAGAAGGTCAGGGGGTTGGAGAGGTGCGGTGCGACCTGACGGGACACCGCACGCCGCTCGAAGTGGTTCTCCGCCACCAGCTTGACCGCACCGGTCTGCAGGTAGCGCAGACCGCCGTGCAGCAGCTTGGAGGAGGCGGAGGAAGTGGCGCCGGCGAAGTCGCCGGCGTCCACCAGGGCCACCCGCAGCCCGGCCTGTGCGGCGTGCCAGGCAGTCGAGATGCCCAGGATGCCGCCGCCGATCACCAGGAGGTCGTACGTCGCCTTGGAAAGCTGCTCCCGGGTTTCGGCGCGGCTCGCGTTCGAACCGTGGGCCGGGTGCGTCCCAAGTGCCGGGACGCTCTGCAGGGTGCTCATGATGTGCTCCTCGTCAGCTCTCGTCGTCGTCGAGCCAGCCCATGGTCCGCTCGACGGCCTTGAGCCAGCTCTTGTATTCGCGGTCACGGGTGGCCGCGTCCATCCGGGGGGTCCATTCGGCGGCCCGGCGCCAGTTGGCGCGCAGTTCGTCGGTGCTGGACCAGAAGCCGACGGCCAGTCCGGCCGCGTAGGCAGCGCCGAGGCAGGTGGTCTCGGCGACCATCGGGCGCACCACGGGGGCGTCCAGGAAGTCCGAGATGGTCTGCATCAGCAGGTTGTTGGAGGTCATACCGCCGTCGACCTTGAGCGCGGTCAGGTCGACGCCGGAGTCCTTGGTCATGGCGTCGGTGATCTCGCGGGTCTGCCAGGCGGTGGCCTCGAGAACCGCGCGAGCGATGTGCGCCTTGGTGACGTAACGGGTCAGGCCCGCGATGACACCGCGCGCGTCGGAGCGCCAGTAGGGGGCGAACAGGCCGGAGAAGGCCGGGACGAAGTACGCGCCGCCGTTGTCCTCGACCGTGCTGGCCAGGGTCTCGATCTCGGCCGCGCTGTTGATCAGGCCCATCTGGTCGCGCATCCACTGGACGAGCGAGCCGGTGACGGCGATCGAGCCTTCCAGGGCGTAGACCGGCTGCTGGTCGCCGATCCGGTAGCCGACGGTGGTCAGCAGCCCGTTGTAGGAGTTGACCGGCTCGTGGCCGGTGTTCATCAGCATGAAGGTGCCGGTGCCGTAGGTGGACTTGGCCTCGCCCTGGGCGAAGCAGGTCTGGCCGAAGAGCGCGGCCTGCTGGTCGCCGAGCGCCGAGGCGACCGGTACACCGGCCAGCACGCCGGAGGCGGCGTGGCCGTAGACCTCGGCGGAGGACTTGATCTCCGGCAGCACGGCCGCCGGGATCTCCATCGAAGCCAGGATCTTGTCGTCCCACTCCAGGCTGTGGAGGTTCATCAGCATGGTGCGGGAGGCGTTGGTGACGTCGGTGACGTGGTGGCCGCCGTTGACGCCGCCGGTGAGGTTCCAGATGACCCAGGAGTCCATCGTGCCGAAGAGGATCTCGCCCCGCTCGGCGCGCTCGCGCAGGCCCTCGACGTTGTCGAGCAGCCAGCGGACCTTCGGGCCGGCGAAGTACGAGGCCAGCGGGAGGCCGGTCTCGCGGCGGAAGCGGTCCTGGCCGACGTTGCGGCCGAGCTCCTTGCAGAGCGCGTCGGTGCGGGTGTCCTGCCAGACGATGGCGTTGTGGACCGGCTCACCGGTGTTCTTGTCCCAGAGGACGGTGGTCTCGCGCTGGTTGGTGATGCCGATGGCGCGGACGTCGTCGGCGGTGATGCCGGCCTTCTGCACGGCGCCGTCGACGACCTGCTGGACGTTGGTCCAGATCTCGGCCGCGTCGTGCTCGACCCAGCCCGGCTTCGGGAAGATCTGCTCGTGCTCCTTCTGGTCGACCGAGACGATCCGGCCGTCCTTGTCGAAGACGATGCAGCGGCTGGAGGTCGTGCCCTGGTCGATGGCCGCGATGAACGGGCCGTGCCCGTGGGAGGAGGTGCTGGGGGTGTCGCTCATGGTGTGCTCCAAGAAGTCTGTGCGGGCGGCGGGGCGGTCGGGCGTCTCAGGCGAACGCCACCTGGTAGATGCCCCCGGCGAGAGCGCCGCCGATCAGCGGGCCGACCACCGGGATCCAGGCGTAACCCCAGTCTGAACCGCCCTTGTTCGGCAGCGGCAGCAGTGCGTGCACGATGCGCGGACCGAGGTCGCGGACCGGGTTGATGGCGTATCCGGTCGGACCGCCGAGCGACAGGCCGATGCCGACGACGACCAGGGCCACCAGCAGGGTGCCGATGACGCCGACGCCCTTGCCGTTGTCGCTCAGACCGAGCGTGAGGATCGACAGCACGAGCACCGTGGTGGCGATGATCTCGGTGGCGAGGTTCTGCACGGCATTGCGGATCTCCGGGCCGGTGGAGAAGATGCCCAGCACCGGGCCGGCCTTGGGGGCGGCGGCCTGGTCGACCATGCCCTCCTCGCTCGTGTGATCCGCCAGCACCTCGGGATCGGTCAGATGCGCACGGAACTGTCCGTAGTACACGACCCAGACCAGTACGGCACCGATCATGGCGCCGAGCATCTCGCCGGCCAGGTACACCGGCACCTGGCTCCAGGCGATGCCGCCCTTGATGGCGAGACCGATCGTGACGGCCGGGTTGAGGTGCGCGCCGGACTTCGTGGCGATGTACGCACCCGTGAGGACGGCGAAGCCCCACCCGAAGGTGATGGCCACCCATCCGGCGTTGTGCGCCTTGGAGCGCTTGAACGTGACGGCGGCGCAGACGCCGCCACCCATGAGAAGCAGTACAGCGGTACCGATGGTCTCGCTGAGGAAGATGTCGGAGCTGGACACCGGCGACTCCTTTGTCCTTCGTCCAGGGGAAGGCGAACCCCGGGTCCCTCCGGTGGTTCGCGCCCTCCGAGAGGGCGGTGGTCGGCCCCGGCACTGCCCACACCATAGCGAATATTGCCGTGTGGTGTTCGACAATGCCGACCGACGAACGGCAGTTTTGTTCAGCGCCGGGACCCCGTCAAGGGGTCCTTGGCCAAAAACTTAGGTGAACTTAAGGTGCAAAAGAGTCAGAATCGCCCGGCACCGAGATCACGAGACACCGCGCGTGCACAATCGCGCACAGCAGCGACGATTTCCGGCCGCAGCTCGCCGTCCCGGCAGACCCGCTCCACCGCCCCCGTGATCCCCACCGCGCCCACCGGCATCCGCCGCCGGTCATGGATCGGCGCGGCCACCGACGCCACCCCGTCCCAGGTCTCCTCCACGTCCGCGGCCCAGCCCCGGGCCCGGATCAGGTCCAGCAATCCCTCGAAGTCCCCGAGGCCGGTCACCGTGCGCGGTGTGAACGCCTCCCGGTCCGCCTCCACGACCTCGCTGTGCGCCACCGGGTCGTACGCGCAGAGCACCTTGCCCAGCGCCGTGCTGTGCAGCGGATGCATCGCCCCCACCTCCAGCACCTGCCGGCTGTCGTCCGGCCGGAAGACGTGGTGCACCACCAGCACCCCCTGCTGGTGCCCGACACCCAGATAGACCGCCTCGCCACTGGAACGGGCCAGGTCGTCGGTCCACACCAGGGCGCGGGCGCGCAGCTCGTGCACGTCCAGGTAGCTGTTGCCCAGCCGCAGCAGCTCCGCGCCCAGCTGGTAGCGGCCCGAGACCGCGTCCTGCTCGACGAAGCCCTCCTGCTGGAGCGTGCGCAGGATCCCGTGCGCGGTGCCCTTGGCCAGTCCGAGGGAGGAGGAGATGTCGGAGAGGCCCAGCCGCCGATCACCTCCCGCGAGCAGCCGCAGCATCGCGGCGGCGCGCTCCAGCGACTGGATGGTGCGTGCCATCGGTGCAACCTCCGAAGTGAGCAGTTCGACAATGCTGAACGATATCGGCCCATGCCGACTGAGGGCACCGAACCTGGACTACTGGGCGGGTGCACCGGAGTTTGCCAACGATCACGAACGGTCCACCAACGGGGGTGGCGCCGTGCTGTCCACGCCGTGGAACGGGGAACACGTGTACCGGACCGGCAGCTACGCTGGCCGGGTGCGCCCCCTGAAGGGGGGTGCAAAGCCGACAGCCGTCGCAACCACGGGAGCATCTCCATGGCCTCGAACACGCCATCGTCCACCCCTACCGCCCGCATCGAATCGCTGCGTGAGGCCCTGGCCTCGCGGGTGGTGGTCGCCGACGGTGCGATGGGCACCATGCTGCAGGCCCAGGACCCGACCATGGAGGACTTCCAGCAGCTGGAGGGCTGCAACGAGATCCTCAACCTCACCCGGCCCGACATCGTCCGTTCGGTGCACGAGGAGTACTTCGCGGTCGGCGTCGACTGCGTCGAGACCAACACGTTCGGCGCAAACCACGCCGCCCTTTCCGAGTACGACATCCCCGAGCGGGTCCACGAGCTGTCCGAGGCCGGCGCCCGGATCGCCCGCGAGGTCGCCGACGAGTTCACCGCCAGGACCGGACAGCAGCGGTACGTCCTGGGCTCCATCGGCCCCGGCACCAAGCTGCCCACCCTCGGCCACGCCCCCTACGTCACCCTCCGCGACGCCTACCAGCAGAACGCCGAGGGCCTGATCGCCGGCGGCGCGGACGCCCTGCTCGTCGAGACCACCCAGGACCTGCTGCAGACCAAGGCCGCCATCCTGGGCGCCCGCCGCGCCCTGGACGCCACCGGCACCCGCCTCCCGGTGATCTGCTCGGTCACCGTCGAGACCACCGGCACCATGCTGCTCGGCTCCGAGATCGGCGCCGCGCTCACCGCGCTGGAGCCGCTCGGCATCGACATGATCGGTCTGAACTGCGCCACCGGCCCGGCCGAGATGAGCGAGCACCTGCGCTACCTCGCCCGGCACTCCCGCGTCCCGCTGGCCTGTATGCCCAACGCGGGACTGCCGGTGCTCGGCAAGGACGGCGCCCACTACCCCCTCACGCCCGAAGAGCTGGCCGACGCCCAGGAGACCTTCGTCGCCGAGTACGGCCTGTCCCTGGTCGGCGGCTGCTGCGGTACCACCCCCGAGCACCTGCGCCAGGTCGTCGAGCGGGTCCGCGGCGTCACGCCGCCCGAGCGCCGGCCGCGCCCCGAGCCGGGCGCCGCCTCGCTCTACCAGACCGTGCCGTTCCGCCAGGACACCTCGTACCTGGCGATCGGCGAGCGGACCAACGCCAACGGCTCGAAGAAGTTCCGCGAGGCGATGCTGGACGGCCGCTGGGACGACTGCGTGGAGATGGCCCGCGACCAGATCCGCGAGGGCGCCCACATGCTCGACCTGTGCGTCGACTACGTGGGCCGGGACGGCGTCGCCGACATGGAGGAGCTGGCCGGCCGCTTCGCCACCGCCTCCACCCTGCCCATCGTCCTGGACTCCACCGAAGTGCCGGTCCTCCGGGCCGGCCTGGAGAAGCTGGGCGGCCGGGCCGTGCTCAACTCCGTCAACTACGAGGACGGCGACGGCCCCGAGTCGCGCTTCGCCAAGGTCACCGCGCTCGCCGCCGAGCACGGCGCGGCGCTGATCGCGCTGACCATCGACGAGGAGGGCCAGGCCCGCACCGCCGAGAAGAAGGTGGAGATCGCCGAGCGGCTGATCGCCGACCTGACCGGCAACTGGGGCATCCATGAGAGCGACATCCTCATCGACTGCCTGACCTTCACCATCTGCACCGGCCAGGAGGAGTCCCGCAAGGACGGCATCGCGACGATCGAGGCCATCCGCGAACTCAAGCGGCGCCACCCCGACGTGCAGACCACGCTGGGCCTGTCGAACATCTCCTTCGGCCTCAACCCGGCCGCCCGGATCGTGCTGAACTCCGTCTTCCTCGACGAGTGCGTCAAGGCCGGCCTGGACTCGGCCATCGTGCACGCCTCCAAGATCCTGCCGATCGCCCGGCTGGAGGAGGAGCAGGTCAAGGTCGCCCTCGACCTGATCCACGACCGGCGCAGCGAGGGCTACGACCCGCTGCAGCGGCTGATGGAGCTCTTCGAGGGCGCCACCGCCAAGTCCCTGAAGGCCGGCAAGGCCGAGGAACTGGCCGCGCTGCCGCTGGAGGAGCGCCTCAAGCGGCGCATCATCGACGGCGAGAAGAACGGCCTGGAGGCCGACCTCGACGCGGCCCTGCAGGACCGTCCGGCCCTCGACATCGTCAACGAGACGCTCCTGGACGGCATGAAGGTCGTCGGCGAGCTCTTCGGTTCCGGCCAGATGCAGCTGCCGTTCGTGCTGCAGTCCGCCGAGGTCATGAAGAGCGCGGTGGCCTACCTGGAGCCGCACATGGAGAAGTCCGACGACGAGGGCAAGGGCACCATCGTCCTGGCCACCGTCCGCGGCGACGTCCACGACATCGGCAAGAACCTCGTCGACATCATCCTGTCCAACAACGGCTACAACGTCGTCAACCTCGGCATCAAGCAGCCGGTCTCGGCGATCCTCGAGGCCGCCGAGGAACACCGCGCCGACGTCATCGGCATGTCCGGGCTCCTGGTCAAGTCCACGGTGATCATGAAGGAGAACCTGGAGGAGCTCAACCAGCGCAAGATGGCGGCCGACTACCCCGTCATCCTCGGCGGCGCCGCCCTCACCCGCGCCTACGTCGAGCAGGACCTGCACGAGATCTACGAGGGCGAGGTCCGCTACGCCCGCGACGCGTTCGAGGGCCTGCGGCTGATGGACGCCCTGATCGCCGTCAAGCGCGGGGTGCCCGGCGCGACCCTCCCCGAGCTCAAGCAGCGCCGGGTCCCCAAGCGCGACACCGCCGTTCTCGAGGTGGAGGAGCCCGAGGGCGCGGTGCGTTCCGACGTCGCCACCGACAACCCGGTGCCCACCCCGCCGTTCTGGGGCACCCGCGTCGTCAAGGGCATCCAGCTCGCCGACTACGCCTCCTGGCTGGACGAGGGCGCCCTCTTCAAGGGCCAGTGGGGCCTCAAGCAGGCCCGCACCGGCGAGGGCCCGACGTACAAGGAGCTGGTGGAGACCGAGGGCCGCCCCCGGCTGCGCGGCTGGCTCGACAAGCTGCAGACCGAGAACCTCCTGGAGGCCGCGGTCGTCCACGGCTACTTCCCCTGCGTGTCCAAGGGCGAGGACCTGATCCTGCTGCACGAGGACGGCACCGAGCGCACCCGCTTCACCTTCCCGCGCCAGCGCCGCGGCCGCCGGCTGTGCCTGGCGGACTACTTCCGCCCGGAGGAGTCCGGCGAGACCGATGTCGTCGGCCTCCAGGTCGTCACCGTCGGCTCGAAGATCGGCGCCGCCACCGCCGAGCTCTTCGAGGCCAACGCCTACCGCGACTACCTCGAACTGCACGGCCTGTCCGTCCAGTTGGCGGAGGCGCTGGCCGAGTACTGGCACGCCCGGGTCCGCGCCGAGCTGGGCTTCGGCGGTGAGGACCCCGGCGACATCGAGGACATGTTCGCGCTCAAGTACCGCGGCGCCCGCTTCTCGCTGGGCTACGGGGCCTGCCCCGACCTGGAGGACCGGGCCAAGATCGCCGACCTGCTGCAGCCCGAGCGGATCGGGGTCCAGCTCTCCGAGGAGTTCCAGCTGCACCCGGAGCAGTCCACGGACGCCATCGTCATCCACCACCCGGAGGCGAAGTACTTCAACGCCCGGTGACGCCCGCACGCCGGGCCCGCCCGGTGTGAGCGGCCGGGGCCGTTCCGGAGTGACACTGGGGCAGGTCCCGGTCGGTGCGCTCACCGACCGCTATGGCGCCCGGGTGATGT
>NZ_JBHWDV010000065.1:0-32376 GCF_042734445.1 Streptomyces sp. NPDC059649 | reverse complement strand
GCCGAGCCCCTGGTCTTTGACATTTCTCCCCACCGGGCGGGGGCGCGGATCCCGGCGGGAGGGGGTGGGCCGGAGGGGGCGGGTTTCCGGACGTAAAGCGAAGCAGTCCGGAAATGCGCCCCCGGAGGACCACACCCGGCACCACAACGACAGCGAGCGCCCCCCGGCCCAACCAACCCCACCCCGCCGAAGGCGGGAAACAACAACAACCCCCACGGCGGGAAAGCCAAGTACGTACGGCTACCCGGCGAAGCCGTACGCGTCGGCGATCAACTCGTAAGAGCGGACCCGCGCCGCGCCCCCGTGCGCATTGGCGGTGATCATCAGCTCGTCCGCGCCCGTGCGCTTGGCGAGGTCGTCGAGGCCCTGGCGGACCTCGTCGGGGGTGCCGTGGACGACGTTGGCCAGCCAGCTGTCGACGAAGCCGCGCTCCAGTTCGTTGAAGGGGTACGCCGCGGCCTCCTCGGGGATGGGGACGAGGCCGGGGCGGCCGGTGCGCAGCCGGACCATCGCGAGCGCGCCGGTCATGACCTGGCGGCGGGCCTCCCGCTCGTCCTCGGCGGCCAGCGCGGAGACACCGATCAGCGCGTACGGCTCGGCGAGGGTCTCGGAGGGCCGGAAGGAGGCGCGGTAGAGGTCGAGCGCGGGCAGGGTGTTGGCCGCGGAGAAGTGGTGCGCGAAGGCGAACGGCAGGCCGAGCGAACCGGCGAGACGGGCGCTGAAGCCGGACGAGCCGAGCAGCCACAGCGGCGGGCGGTGCGGGGACTGGACGCCGCCGGGCGAAGTGGCCTGTACCGGCCCCGGCACCGCGTGGATCCTCGCGTACGGGTGGCCGTCGGGGAAGGAGTCGTCCAGGAAGCGGGTCAACTCGGCCAGCTGCTGCGGGAATTCCTCCGCGCCCTCGTTCAGGCGCTCGGCCCGGCGCAGGGCCGCGGCGGTGGCGCCGTCCGTGCCCGGTGCGCGGCCCAGGCCCAGGTCGATCCGGCCGGGGGCCATCGCCTCCAGGGTGCCGAACTGCTCGGCGATGACCAGCGGGGCGTGGTTGGGCAGCATCACGCCGCCGGAGCCGAGCCGGATGCGTGCGGTGTGGGCGGCGAGGTGGGCGAGCAGCACCGCGGGTGAGGAGGAGGCCACGCCGGGCATGGAGTGGTGCTCGGCGACCCAGTAGCGGTGGAAGCCGCGGCGTTCGGCCGTACGGGCGAGGTCGACGGCGGTGCGGACGGCGTCGGCTGCGGTGTGGCCGGCGCCGACCGTCACCAGGTCGAGCACGGACAGCGGCACGGGGGCGCTGCCGCGGGCCGTACCGCGTATTTCGTCGCCGTCGTCGTGCTGCGTCCGGCCGCCGGCCCGGTTGTCGTCTTCGCCGCTCACGGTGCGGGTCCTCTCCTCGTGTCGCTGGGTCTGCCCCGACGACAACCGGAGAGGCGCTCCACTTATTCCCGGGGCCGGCACCGCCCGCCCCGGAGAATTCCCCTAGGGGGAAACCCTGCCGGCCCTGCTAGGCGAGGTCCCCCGCCGTCCGGGCGAACAGCGTGCCCAGGGCCGGGCGGCACAGCGGCCGGCCCAGCAGGCGCAGCCCCTCCCAGGCCGTCACCTGATTGGCGGTGAGCACCGGTTTGCGCAGCTCCGCCTCCAGGGCGGGCAGATGGGCGGCGGTGTGCAGGGCGGTGTCGGGGAGCAGGACGGCCTCGGCGTCGGGGTGGTCGCCGGCACGGGCCAGTGCGAGGACCTCCTCGCCTCCCCAGGTGCCGACCTCGGCGGCGGTGATGATGCCGCTGCCTCGGGTCGAGACCACCTCCGCACCGGCGGACTTCAAGAACGCCCGGAAGTACTCGGCGACGTCGTCCGGATACGTCGCGGCGATCGCCACCCGGCGGGCGCCGAGCGCCTGGAGGGCGTGCGCGAAGGCGAAGGACGTACTGGAAGCGGGCAGGCCGGCGGTGACGGACAGTTCGCGGACCTGGTCGTGGGCGCCCTCCCAGCCGTAGATGAAGCTGGCGCTGGTGCAGGCCCAGACGACGGCCTGGGCGCCGCGTTCCTTCAGCTCGTCGACGCCGGCCGCCAGCCGGGTCGCGGAGCCCATCTCCAGCAGCGCGTCGGCCCGGTGGGCGTCCTCGCCGATGTCGGTGTGCACGAGCGGCAGGCGGACCGAGCCGCCCAGGAGCGTTTCGAGCCGGGGGTAGTCGTCCTCCGCGGAGTGACCGGGATAGAGGAAGCCGACCGATGCCATGCGGGTCTCCCTTGGATGTGCGGGTGCCGGATGCGCGGGGTGGGGGCGGGCGGTGAGCCGGGGCAGGAGCGCGGCCGGCGACACGGACGGCGCCGGCGGCATCCTCGGTACGGTTCCGGGCCGGGTTCGGACCGACCTCAAACCGGGGGCAGCGGGCCCGGATCGTCGGGTGGCAGATGGGGCGGCTCCACGCCGTCCGGTTCGCCGTCGGGGGGTGCGGGCGGTCCGGCGAACGCGGCCTCGGGGGTCCCCCGCGGGCCGCCGCCGTCCGTCGACAGCGGCCCGCCGCTCGGCGACAGCGGCCCGTCGCGCGGCGGCTCCCAGCCGGTCATCGCGGCCGGTCCGCGCCGCGCCACCGGATCGAGCAGTGCCTGGTACGGTCCCACCGCCCGGACCCCGATGGCCCGCAGCGCCGCCCACATCGTCACCTGGTTGGCGGACAGCACCGGCATCCGCAACTCCGCCTCCAGCTGCGGGATCACGTCGTACGTCGGCAGGTTCGTACAGCTGATGAAGAGCGCGTCGGCGGCACCGACGACGGCCGCCCGGGCCATGTCGACGACGTCGCGGTAGGGCACCTTCCAGATGTGCCGGGTCAGGCCGAGGTAGGCGCGGCCGGTGACCGTGATGCCCGCCTCGCCGAGATAGTCCTCCAGGGAGTCGGTGACCGATCTCGTGTACGGCGTGACCACGGCGATCCGCCGGGCGCCGATCTCGCGCAGCGCCTCCAGCAGTGCGCCGGAGGTGGTCAGCGAGGGCACGTCCCCCGCCTGTGCCATGGCGGCGCACATCGCCCGTTCGCCCGCCAGCCCGCCGACGAAGCTGCCGGAGGTACAGGCGTAGCAGATGACCTGCGGGGACACCGCGCACAGCGCCTGGACGGCAGCGTCCAGCGTTTCGTGCTCGCTGACCAGCCGGGCCAGATCGAGGCTCACCTCGACGGGCACGAAGGGGGTTCGGGTGAGGTGGAGGGACACGTCGTCGGGCACCCAGCGCCACAGCTCGCGGTCGAGCGCGAAGTCAAAAGGGGCGACAACGCCCACACCGAGCTGAGGCTGGGGGCCACCCAGAAAAGAGACGTCCATTGAAGGCCCCTAGAAACGAAGGGCTGGAAAGACCAGGCCGGTGGCCGTGGAAGAAGTGCAGCCGGAGCAAGCCGGGACGTCGGGACAGAGCCGTTGTTGACACGGTAGATACGACTTCTTAGCGTGGTCAATCCTCGCATCTCAGGCATCTGTCGGCGCCCTGTTCCAGCGAAGCGGGCACACCTTTCGAAACGGTTCCTGGCTATGTCCGAAAGCACCGTCCTCGTCCTCGGTTCCGACCCGCCGCCCACGCTCGACCGGCTGACCGGCCGGGCCCGGGTGATCTTCACCGACGAGGCCGGGCTGGCCGGCCGACTCCCCACCGCCGACGTGCTGTTGGCCTGGGACTTCACCTCCGAGGCGATCCGCGCGGCATGGCCGGAACGGGGCCCGAAACCGCGCTGGGTGCACACGGCGAGCGCCGGCGTGGACCAGCTGCTGTGCCCGGCACTGATCGCCGACGACACCGTGGTCACCAACGCCCGGGGCGTCTTCGAGCAGCCGATCGCCGAGTACGTCGCCGGCCTGGTGATCGCCATGGCAAAGGATTTCTACGGAAGTTGGGAGCTCCAGCGGCAGCGGCGCTGGCAGCACCGCGAGACGCTGCGGCTGGCCGGCACCCGCGCCGTGGTGGTCGGCTCCGGGCCGATCGGCCGGGCCATCGGCAGCACCCTCCTGGCACTGGGTGTCAAGGTCGATCTGGTCGGCCGCCGGGAGCGTCCGGACGATCCGCAATTCGGGCTGGTCCATCCGAGTGACGCGCTCAACCGCCTGCTGCCGCACGCGGATTGGGTGGTGTGCGCGGCGCCGCTGACGGACGCCACCCGGGGCCTGTTCGGCAAGGAGGCGTTCGCGCTGATGCCGCCGCGGGCCCGCTTCGTCAACGTCGGGCGCGGGCCCCTGGTCGTCGAACCGGACCTGATCGCGGCGCTGCGCGAGTGGCGGATCGCGGCGGCCGCGCTGGACGTCTTCGACAGCGAGCCGCTGCCCGCGGACAGCCCGCTGTGGGACGTGCCGCACCTGATCGTCTCGCCGCACATGAGCGGCGACACCCTGGGCTGGCGGGACGCGCTGGCCGAGCAGTTCCAGGACAACTTCGACCGTTGGGCGGCCGGCGAGCCGCTCGCCAACGTGGTCGACAAGCGGCTCGGGTACGTGCCGGTGCAGTGACGGCGCGGGCGCCCCGCCGCCGGCGCGGCCGCCCCGCCCCCGCCCGCCGTCCCGCCGGGGCGGCTCGACGCTCGGAGGACGGATGACCACCGAACCGACCCACCTCGCCGACCTCACCGCCGCCCGCCTGACGGCCGGCTACGCCGCCGGCGAGTTCTCCCCCGTCGAGGCCGCCCGGGCCGCCCTGGAACGCGCCGAGGCCGCCCAGGCCGCCACGAACTGCTTCGCCCGGATCGACGCGGAGCCGGCGCTGGCGGCGGCCGGGGAGTCGGCGGAGCGCTGGCGCCGCGGGACGCCGTCCGGGCCGCTGGACGGGGTGCCGGTCACCGTCAAGGACCTGATCCTCACCCGGGGCACCCCCACGCTGCGCGGTTCGCGGACGGTGCGGGCCGAGGGGCCGTGGGAGGAGGACGCGCCGTCGGTGGCCCGGCTGAGGGAGTCCGGTGCGGTGTTCCTCGGCAAGACCACCACCCCGGAGTTCGGCTGGAAGGGCGTCACCGACTCACCGCGGCACGGGGTGACCGGCAATCCGTACGATCCGCGGCGCACCTCGGGCGGGTCCAGCGGCGGCAGCGCGGCGGCGGTGGCGCTGGGCGCCGGGCCGCTGAGCCTGGGCACCGACGGCGGCGGATCGGTGCGCATCCCGGCGTCGTTCTGCGGGATCTTCGCGCTGAAGGCGACGTACGGGCGGGTGCCGATGTATCCGGCGAGCCCGTTCGGGACGCTGGCGCACGTCGGGCCGATGACCCGGGACGCGGCCGACGCGGCGCTGATGCTGGACGTGATCAGCGGCGCGGACCCGCGGGACTGGTCCCAGCTCGGGCCGGCCGCGGGCTCGTTCCGGGCGGCGCTCACCGGCCCGGTCGCCGGGCTGCGGGTGGCCTACAGCCCGTCACTCGGCTGGGACGTGCCGGTGGCCGGCGAGGTGGCGGCCGCGGTCCGGTCGGCCGTCGAGGTGCTCGCCGGGCTCGGTGCGCACGTCGAGGAGGCCGACCCGGGCATCGCGGACCCGGTGGCGGCCTTCCACGTCCTGTGGTTCAGCGGGGCGGCCCGGGTCGTCGAGCACCTCGACGAGGCGGACCGGGCACTGCTCGACCCCGGGCTCGCCGAGATCGTCGCGCAGGGCGCCGGCTACCGCGCGCTGGACTATCTGGCGGCGGTGGACACGCGGATGGCGCTCGGACAGGCGATGGGCCGCTTCCACGAGAGCTACGACCTGCTGGTGACCCCGACCGAACCGATCACCGCCTTCGAGGCGGGTGTCGAGGTGCCCGCCGGGTCCGGCCACACCCGCTGGACCGGCTGGACGCCGTTCACCTACCCGTTCAACATGACCCAGCAGCCCGCGGCGACCGTGCCGTGCGGGGTGGACGGGGACGGGCTGCCGATCGGCGTGCAGCTGGTCGGCGCGCGGCATGCGGACGCACTCGTGCTGCGCGCCGCGCACGCCCTCTACGAGGCGGGGGCCGCGGCGATCCCCGCACCCCCGGCCCCGTAGGAGCGCCGGGCGAAGACGGTCCCTCAGGCGCGCCGGAAGGAGAGGGTCTCCCCCAGGGCGCCGGCCCGCCACAGGTCCTGGCAGGCGTCCGCCATCCGGTCCAGGCCGTCGACGACGCTGCCCCACACGATGCCCGGCACCCAGCCCGCATCACCGTTGATCAGCAGGTTGTTGCGCTCGTAGAACAGCGCCAGGTCGACGACGGTGGCCCGGCCGCGGTGCTTGGCCGCGCGCTCGTACCCGTAGGAGGCGGTGCCCAACTGGGTGTCGCTGAAGGTGAAGTAGCACAGATCGCCGGGGATCGGGGTGATCGTCGGGTTCTCCAACGGCGGCTCCTCCGGCGCGAACGGCTCGACGAGGGCGTAGATCTCGTTGCGGGCGTACTTGGCGTGGTAGACGTCGCCGCCGAGCGGGAGGGCGTCCCACACGGCGTCGCAGGTGATCGGAGCGCGGTCGTCGAGCAGCTTGGCCGTGCAGCTGACGCCGCGCTTGTCCAACGAGACTTCGATGAAGCGATCGGTCATGCTCAGATCGTAGGGGGGCAATACCGGCGTACGGAACACTACGGACCAGCGGGGAACATGACCGGAACACGGCCCGGACGGGCTTGTATCAAGGGCCGGAAACGAACGGCATATCTGCCCGCCGTTCGGGTAGCCGCGCGCCCATGGCTCCACCACCATGGAACACCTCAAAAATGACCGGCACATTGCCACGCGGCATCGGCCGCCGATCGCTGCTCGCGGGGGTGGCGGCGCTCGGCGCGGGTGCCCTCGGAGCGACCGCGGGCTGCTCCCGGGTCGACATCAGCGGTGCGACCGACGGCGGCCACCTCCTCGACGACCTGCGCAGCAAGGGCACCGTCCGGATGGGCATCGCCAGTGAGCCGCCCTACGCCTCCATCAACAGCAAGGGCGAACTGACCGGCGAGGCCCCCGCCGTCGCCAAGACCATCTTCCAGCGGCTCGGCATCCGGCATTTCGAGCCGGTGCCCGTCGAATTCGGCGCCCTGGTGCCCGGACTGCACTCCTTCCAGTACGACGTGATCGTCGCGGGCATGTTCATCAACAAGGCCCGCTGCGCGGCCGTGCTGTTCTCCGACCCGGATTACGAGTCGAAGGACGCCTTCCTCGTCGCCAAGGGCAATCCGCACAAGATCAAGGACTATCCGGACATCGCCCGGCAGGGGCTCCGCATGGGCACCGGAATCGGCTACGCGGAGATCGACTACGCGGTCGGCAACGGCGTCCGGAAAGGCGACATCCAGACCTACGGCGACCAGATCGCCGGAATGGAGGCGCTGGAGGCCGGCCGCATCGACTGCTTCGCCGGCACCGCGCTGACCATGATCGAAGCGCTCAAGACCGGCCAGCACCCCAAGGTCGGCATGACCCCGCCCTTCACCCCGAAGGTCGACGGAAAACCTCAGCGCGACGGCGGCGGCTACGGCTTCCGCATCGGCGAGACGAATCTCCGCGACGCGTTCAACCGCGAACTCCACAAGATGAAGAAGAGCGGCGAACTCCTGCGGATCGCCAAACCCTTCGGATTCACCGAGGAGTTCATGACCGACCTCACGGCGAAGGAGCTCTGCAAAAAGTGACCTCTGCGCTGTGGGAACTCTTCCTGAAAGGGCTGTGGATCACCGTCCAGCTGATGGTCTACAGCGCCGCCCTCGCCGCCGCCGTCGCCTTCGGCATCGGCCTCGCCCGCACCTCACGCTTCTGGATCGTCCGCTTCCTGTCCGGCGTGTACGTCGAATTCTTCCGCGGCACCTCGGCGCTGGTGCTGATGTTCTGGCTGTTCTTCGCGCTGCCCCTGCTCGGCTGGCAGCTCGCCGGGATCTGGGCGGGCACCCTGGCGCTCGGCCTGTCGTACGGCGCGTACGGCTCCGAGATCGTCCGCGGCGCCGTCCAGGCCGTGGCGCCCGCCCAGCGCGAGGCGGCCATCGCGCTGAGCTTCTCGCCCTGGCAGCGGCTGCGGAAGGTGATACTTCCGCAGGCCGTGCCCGAGATGATGCCGCCGTTCAACAACCTGCTGATCGAGCTGCTCAAGGGCACCGCGCTGGCCTCGCTGCTGTCCATCGGTGAGCTGACGTTCCAGGCCAAGCTGGCCCGGCTGTCGACCGGCCAGAGCGCCCAGGTCTACGGCATCATCCTCGTCCTGTACTTCGTGGTCGCCTTCGCGGTGACCCGGATCATGCGGCTGCTGGAACGCCGCGCCAAGGCCTCGGTCGGCCGGGCGGTGCCCCGCGGCGAGGGCTGGTTCTCCCGCAAACTGCCCGTCGAACAGCAGGGCCCCGAGGCGCTGGCCACCGGAGGAAAGCCGTGAACAACTGGTCATGGAGCTACGTCGGCGACATCATGCCCGACCTCCTGGCGGGCCTGTGGATCACCGTCCAGGCGACGATCTACGGCTCCCTCGTCTCGTTCGCCCTCGGACTGGTGTGGGCGCTGCTGCTGCGCTCCGGCCGCCGCTGGGTGACCTGGCCGGTCAGCATCGTCGTCGAATTCATCCGCAACACCCCGCTGCTGGTGCAGCTGTTCTTCCTGTTCTTCGTCCTGCCGAGCTGGGGCCTGACCTTCGCGCCGCTCACCACCGGCGTGATCGGCCTGGGCCTGCACTACTCGACGTACACCTCGGAGGTCTACCGCGCCGGCATCGACGGGGTCCCGCCCGGCCAGTGGGAGGCGGCCACCGCCCTCAACCTGCCGCGCCGGCGCACCTGGATCGCGGTGATCCTGCCGCAGGCGTTCCGCCGCGTCGTCCCCGCGCTCGGCAACTACGTCATCGCGATGTTCAAGGACACGCCGATGCTGGCCGGCATCACCGTCGCCGACATGCTCTTCCAGGCGAACAGCATCAGCGCCACCACCTTCGACTACCTGGAGCCGATCACCGTCGTCGGCATCCTCTTCGTGGTCATCTCCTACCCCACCTCCCTCCTCCTGCGAGCCCTGGAGCGTCGTCTTGTCCGCTGACCGCACACCGCCGAACGACCAGGCCGGCCCCGCGGACGGAAGCCCGTCCCGCCCGGAGGCCGGGGGAGAGACCGAGCTGATCCGCTTCGACAGCGTCACCAAGCGGTTCGGCACCCACACCGTCCTCGACTCGCTGGACATGACCGTCTACTCCGGCAAGCACGTCACCCTCATCGGCCCGTCCGGATCCGGCAAGACCACGATCCTGCGGCTGCTGATGACGCTGCTGAAGCCGGACGAGGGCACCATCAAGGTCGGCCCGCACTTCCTGACCCACGAGGAGAAGGCCGGCAAGCTCGTCCCCGCCGGGGAGAAGCACATCCGCGAGGTCCGCAAGAACATCGGGATGGTCTTCCAGCAGTTCAACCTCTTCCCCAACATGAAGGTGCTGCGCAACATCACCGAGGCCCCGGTGCACGTCCTCGGCCTCGACAAGGACGCCGCCGAGGAGCGCGCCCGCGAACTGCTCGACCTGGTCGGCCTGACCGAGCACCTCGACAAGTACCCCACCCAGCTCTCCGGCGGCCAGCAGCAGCGGGTCGCGATCGCCCGCGCCCTGGCGATGCGCCCGCAGGTGCTGCTGCTGGACGAGGTCACCTCGGCCCTGGACCCGGAACTGGTGGCCGGCGTCCTGGACGTGCTGCGGGACATCGCGCACACCACGGACATCACCATGCTGTGCGTCACCCACGAGATGAACTTCGCCCGGGACATCTCCGACTGCGTGATGATGTTCGACTCCGGAAGGGTCATCGAATTCGGCCCGCCGGAGCAGATCTTCAGCGAGCCGGAACACGAACGCACCCGGGAATTCCTCAGCGCCGTGCTGTGACCCGGCTGCGCACGGCACCGGGAGGTGTGGTGAAACCCCGGTGACCGGCGCGGCGTTCAGGTGGTGTGCCCCGCTTACCCGGGGCGCACCACCTTTCTCATTTCCGCACACCGGCACCCTTGCCCGCCGAATCCCGCAATATCGCCCGGAACGGCCCGGCGCGATCGGCTCAACAGTTCCTCAAGTCCCCGACCTATGGCCGAAAATGCGTCTAACGTCTACCGTTCCAACACTGCCTGCGCGACGCGCCTGACGCCACCTCATGACCAGGGTGGACGAACGGAGTCGGTCCGTCCCAGGTGTCTGTCCGCAGGAATTGCGACGGGGTCCCTTTTTCATGGGAAGGACAGTGGAGACGTGCACGTCTCATATTTCGCCATATCAGTCGGCGGCCATCGAAGAGCATCCGGCACCACCCGCCCCTCCTGGCCCGATGTCCCTCCTGGTGCATTCCCGAGGAGCTGATGTGAGCACGCACACCCAGGAGCCGCCGGTCCGCCATCCGGACGCCTACGCGGTGGTCGTCGCCGACACCGTCGACGACGTCGAGCACCTCAACGAACTGCTGCACAGCAATCTGCCGGTCCTCCTCGTCCGCGACCTGGACCAGGCCAGACGCCTGATGGACGGCGAACCGCCGGCGGGCACGGCCCGGCGGCCGGCCCCGCTCCGCGTCAGTCATCTGGAGA
This sequence comes from Streptomyces sp. NPDC059649, assembly GCF_042734445.1. Classification (NCBI taxonomy): domain Bacteria; kingdom Bacillati; phylum Actinomycetota; class Actinomycetes; order Kitasatosporales; family Streptomycetaceae; genus Streptomyces; species Streptomyces sp. NPDC059649. The sequence continues at coordinate 21,891 of NZ_JBHWDV010000065.1, read as the reverse complement.
TCCGGCCGGACGAACAACGGGCGCTGTGGCACGGCGTTCCGCTGGAACTGACGGCCCAGGAGACCGGGTTGCTGGCCCGCCTCGCCCGGGAGGGCACCCGGGTGGTGTCGTTCCCGGAACTCGTCAGGGACGTCTGGGGAGCGTCCTGCGGGGTGGACACCACGGTGATCCACAGCGCCGTACGCCGCCTGCGGCGGAAGCTGGAACAGGCCGGCGTCGATGTGTGCATCGCCTCGGTCCGCGGCTACGGCCTGCGGCTGGCACCCCCGGCCCGGCAGCCGTCAGCGAACTGACATCGCCCCGACATTGGCCGCCCCGCCGGTCTCCTCAAGACTGAGAGCGATTCACCGGCGGGGACACCGCCGGGGGAATTCCGGACACTATCCGGAATTCCCCCGGGCGGATCGCTCCCGCCCCGGCCGATAAGGAATCGAAGGGGGATACAGATGTGCGTTCACCAGGCAGCCCGCGCACTCCTCGTGAGTGCCGCCACCGTGAGCATTCTCGGTACGACGGGAATGGCATCGGGCACCGCGCTCGCCGCGGACCACGGGGCCACGGTGCAGAAGCAGAGCTGCAAGGTCTCCGCCTACACCGACCGGGTCGACCGCAAGACCGACAAGTTCGGCAGCGGCGCCATCAAGTGCAACTACAAGCCCGCCTACACCAAGTTCACCGTCACCCTCTACAAGGGCAAGAAGAAGATGGCGACGGCCCATTGCGAGAGCCACGGCAGGTCCTGTTTCAAGTCGACCCGCGAGGTCAAGGACGACATGCCGGTGCAGAAGTGGCGCACCAAGGTCACCGCCTCGTGGGGCAGGGGCCTGCACAAGACCGTGTGGAGCCACGCCCTCTACGGCTGAGCCGTCCCGGCGCACGACCCGGCCACCGGCCGTCCGGCCGCCGGCCACCACCACCTCATGACCAGCGAAGGCAGATACGCATGCGCAGGATGATTGCGGGCGCCGCGGGAGCCGCGCTCGCCGCCACCGCCCTGGTGGGCGCCCTGCCGGGCGCCGCCTCGGCCACCGGCAGCGATGTCCACGCCCAGAAGAAGGTCTACAGCCAGAAGGCGAAGCCGACGAGGAAGTCGACCAGGTTCGACCCCTACTGCAACACCGTCTCCAACGGCCGCAAGATGGCCGGGATGGCGTGCTTCCGGGCCAAGGGCGACCGGGTCTGGATCAAGGACACCCTCAAGGACGGCCTGCGGGTCGAGGTCCGCGGCACGGTCAACTCCGGTGGCCAGCCGGGCTACCGGTGTTACGGCAACTACAAGGGCGGCTGGCAGGTCTGCAACTTCGACCGCCAGATGGCCGAGAAGCATGTCTTCCTCTGGTACGTCAGCACCTGGAAGGGCAACAAGATCAAGTGGACCAGCGACGAGAAGATGCTCAGGACGTCCTGAGCGGGTAGCCGGCACCGACGTCCTGAGCGGATCGTCGGCCGTACCGGACCGACGGGCCGGCGGCCCGTCCGACGCCGCGGCGGCACCCTCGCCGTACGCTTCACGGCCCGCCGGCCCGTCGCGTCCCGCCTTCGACCTGCAACGGACCAGCTACCGGCCATGAGTTGGCCGAATCTCATCGCTTCCCCTGCGCTCCCGGGGCCCTTCCCCGCCGGCCCCGGGGGCGGTCGGGTGCCACCGGGGCGATCCTGCCCCGGGGCCTCGACCTTCGTGACCTTGGCATATGCCAGAGTCTCAAGCCGCAGTACAGAAAACTGACGCCCACCTCTTTTCGGTCAAGACCCCCTCCATAGGAGGGCGTTGGCCGCTATCGTGATAGCAGCCCCGTTGTCCGGGATCGGTCGTCCACGACGTCGTCCGGCCCGCCTGCGGCGGTGACGACGCAAGCGGTACCAACCTGCTAGGGGGACACCGTGGCGCTGAAGCCCGAGCCGACCGCGCCGTTCCATTCGGTGCAGTACGCCCTGCGCGTGCTCGAAACGATCTCCAGGCACGCCGAGGGCGTGACCGATGTGCAGATCGCCCGGGAAACCGGCCTGTCCCCGGGCCAGCTGGCCCACCTGCTGTCGATGCTGCGGCGCGAGGGCTATGTCGAGCAGGTCTCCGACGGCGCGTACGTCGTCGGCGAATCGCTCCTGCTGCTGGGATCCGGCGGCGACCGCGAGCAGGCGCTGCGCGACAAGCTGCAGCGCACCCTCGACCAGCTGCGGGACTCGGTCGGCGCGGCGGTCTACATCAGCCGGTACATCGACGGCGAGGTCAAGATCCTGCACTACGCCGACGGCCCACTGGCACCGAAGGTCAACGAGTGGGCCGAATTCCGCCGCACGGCACACGCCAGCGCGGTCGGCAAATGCCTGCTCGCGCAGCTCGACCACGACGGCCGCATGGACCACCTCTCACGCCACAAGACCGCCCGGCTCACGTCCCGGACGATCACCAACGAGAAGGTGCTCTTCCACAAGCTCGACAGCCAGCCGCCCACGGTCCCCGTCCTGGACCTCCAGGAGTACGCCGTCGGCACGGTCTGCGCCGCCGTACCGATCACGGCCGGTTCCACGGTGGGCTGCCTCGCCCTGTCGATGCCCCTGGAACACGCCCACCGCCTCCGCCAGGCCGCCGACACCCTGAACCGGAAGGCGGCGCCGGTTCTGCTGTCGTTGGCGATTTGAGCGGTGGCGGTTTGGGCGGCCGTTTCAGCGGTGGCAATTTGAGCGGTGGGGCCTTCGGGGATCGGGGCGGGGCGGGCGGACCCGGGCTCTCGACAGATGGCGCTCCCGGCAGGTGGCGCTGTCGGCAGGTGGTCATGAGCACCCCTCTCGACCAGGTAGTATTTCTTTCGTCAGCGCGCGCCGCTAGCTCAGTTGGTTAGAGCAGCTGACTCTTAATCAGCGGGTCCGGGGTTCGAGTCCCTGGCGGCGCACGTAGGAAGTGGGCGCCCTCGGTTTCCGGGGGCGCCCACTTCGTTGTGCCTGCGGGGCGTTACGAGTCCTGCGACGCCTGCCGCCCAACGCCCACCGCCACTCTCCGGCCCATCCGGTCACCGCCCCGTCCGGTCACCGCCTCGTCCGGTCACCGCCTCGCCTGGTCAGCGCTCCAGCAACGCCATTCGATCGTGCTCGCGGTAGACGTCCAGCAGCGCGTCCCGGTCCTCCGCCGTAAACCTCCGGTACCCCAGGTGGCCCGGGTGACCCGGACGACCCGGGTGACCCAAGTGACTCATAGGCCCCGTCCCGGCCGGCCCCTCCCCCATCGGCCCCTCCCCCATCGGCCTCCACCACACCGGTTCCGGGCAGCGGAAGCCGGTGCGCCGCAGCGCGACCCGGTGGACCTTGTTCGTGGCGGTGACCGGCAGCGCTGCGACCGTCCGTACGAACCGGGGCGCCATCTTCGTCCCGAGGTCGGGCTGTGCGGCGAGGAAGGCCGCGAAGTCCTCCGGGTCGAATCCGGCCCCGTCGCGCAGCGCCAGGGCCGCCATCACCTGGTCCCCGGCAACCGGGTCGGGCACGGCGTACACCGCGACCCCGGTGGCCGGGGCGTAGCGGGCGAGGATGTTCTCGATCATCGCGGCGGCCAGGTTCTCGCTGTCGACGCGTAGCCGGTCGTCGGTCCGCCCGGCGAAGTGGAAGAACCCCTCGGTGTCCCGGAAGAAGAGATCACCGGTCCAGTACCAGCCGGCCCCGGCCTGCCCTCCCGTGGACCGGCCGCGCGTACGGTCCGCGGTCGCCTCGGGGTTTCGCCAGTAGCCCTCGAAGGAGCTGCGGCCCCGGTTGACCAGCTCGCCGATCGCCTCCTCACCGTTGAGCAGCCGGCCGGACGCGTCGAGCCGGGCGGGTGGCAGTTCGTCGCCGGTCTCCGGGTCGACGACGGCGAGATCGTCGCCGGGAGCGGGCCTGCCGATGGCGCCGGGCGGGGTGTCCGGGGTGCGCTGGATGGCGGCGCCGCCCTCGGAGGAGCCGTACCCCTCTATCAGGCGGACGCCGAACCGCTCCGCGAACCGGGCGACGTCGACGGCGCCCGCCTCGGTGCCGAACCCGGTACGCAGCGGGTGATCACGGTCGTCGGGGGCGGGCGGGGTGGCGAGCAGGTACTGGACGGCGCGCCCTACGTACGTGAAGTACGTGGCGCCGTAGCGGCGTACGTCGGGGAGGAACGCGGAGGCCGAGAAGCGGCGGCGCAACGCGATGCCCGCGCCGCCGGCCAGCGCGGGGGCCCAGCCGGCGATCACGGCGTTGCCGTGGAACATGGGCATGCAGAGGTAGTGCACGTCGTCCCGCCGTACCCCGAGGAAATCGACGAGCGAACGGCCGGCGGCGGCCAGCCGGCCCTGGGTGCACAGGGCGGCCTTGGGCGCCCCGGTGGAACCGGACGTGAAGTAGAGCAACATCAGCGTCCCCGGCCCCGGCGCCGCACCCGCCCCCCGCCGCCCCGCAACCGGCAGGGTGTCCCGCGGCGAGACCCCCTCGTACGGGCGGAGCAGCTCCTCATAGGCAGGGTCGTCGACGATCAGAACCCGCTCGGAGGACACCATGCCGAGTCCGGGGCCGGGGGCGGGTCTGGGGGCGGGGGCGGGGCTGGAGTCGGGGCCGAGTTCGGGGTCGGGGTCGGGGCCGGGGCCGGGGTCGGGGCCGAGTCCGTGACCTGGGCCGGGGCCGGGTCCGTGACCTGGGCCGGGGCCGGGTCCGTGACCTGGGCCGATACCGAGTCCGGGTTCGAGTTCCAGTCCGGTGAGCAGCGGTAGGTAGCGACGTTCGGTGATCAACAAGGCGCAGTCGGTGTGCCCGATGTCGCGCATGAGCTCCGGGCCGCGCCGCGTGGGGTTGATCCCGACCACGGCTGCTCCGGCGAGGGCCGCCGCGCTCAGCCACAGGGGATACTCGAGGACGTTGTCGAGCAGCACACCGATGTGCGGCTCCGCACCGCGCGGCAACAGCTCCCCCAGCAGCGCGGCCCGCGCCGCGGCTCCCCCTGCCAGCTCGTGATGCGTCAGCACCCGCTCCCCGCACCGCGCACCAACCCGCTGATCACCCCACTGCGCCTGCACCAGCTCAGCGACGGTACCGGGCCCGCAGCCGCCCGCAGCCTTGCCGCTGCTGCTCCTCTTGCCGACGCTGTCGCCCCTGCCGTCGCTCGCACCCTTGGCCGTGCCGTTGACCTTGCCCTTGTCCTTGCCCTCGTCCTTGCTGTTGGCCTTGCCCTTGGCCGCCGTCATGGCGCCGAACTGTAACTGACACCCCGTCAGTTTCCTACCCCCGCCGCTTTCCCTGCCCCTTCCACTACCGCAACCCACAACCCGCAACCCGCAACAAGCGGGCTGTCCCCGCCTACCCACCCGCTCCCCCCGGCCGCACCTCAACCCGTGGTACCACCCCACACCCCCACCACAACCAACCCGTGGTGTGACGCCCCCAACTTCCGACCCTCGTAACGTAATTAACGCCTCCCCGAGGGAAGCCGGGGAGGCGTCAAGGGCAGCAACGCCCAACGAGACAGGTGGAGGTCAGAGATGGCAGGCGGCCAGGAGGAGCGGCAGCTCAGGACAGGTCGACGTCCGAGCAGGCGTAGAAGGCATTGCCGGTGTCGGCGATGTTCCAGACCCCCAGGATGATGTGGCGGCCCGACTTCTGCGTGGGGATCGTGCCCTGATGCTGGACGGTTTCCCCGGGCCGAGCGCCGCCCATGGGGACCGTCATGAACGGCTGAGGTTCGAGGTCCGCGCGGGTGAGGGGCTTGGTGGGGTCGTAGCTGTCCTTGGTGATGAAGTACTCGAAGTCCGTGGTGGCGTGCCGTGCGGTGAGCCGCCAGGTGAAGGTGTAGCCCTGGCCCGGAGTGAGCTGGGTGCCGGGCCACTTGCCGCCACGGGGGTCGTCGAGCTGGGCGAAGTCGTCGTGACCGCCGGAGCAAATCTTGCCGTCCGCGGGACCTGCGGCAGGGAAGCCCTTCGACCCCTCAACACTCTGCGGCTCGTACTGAATCGCACCGCAGTCCTTGACGGTGCCGTTGGCACAGAGCGCCTGCCGGCTCGGCGGCGCATCACTGTAGCCGTGGCTGGAGGCGCTGCCCGTCGAGAGCAACGAGACACCGAGGACACCGAGCCCGATGACGGCAGCACTGATCTTTTTGCGCATGCTTCGCTCCTGAAGAACGTGGGGGAGTTCCGTGAGCTGAGTGAAGTGCCGTGCGGTCTAGACCAAATCGCAGACTAATAACCGGTGTTGAGCATGTCCAGACCAATGCCATGACTGAATCCAGTCGGTCATCGAGCGGAGCAGCGATCAGACGGAGGCCCGAGGCCCACCGCTGGGGCGATACGGGTGACCGGACCGCGGCGGGTGTTGCTCGGCTCGGGGCCGGACGACGATCCGGGCGGGGCGATATGGATCGGTTCGGTTCGGTTCGACTGCCGCTCGGATCGGGGCGGCCGGCCCCGGATCGATACGGGCGACCGGGATAGACCCGCCGCGGGCTTGACCGATCCGAGGCGACCGATCACCGCGGAGGGGTGATCGGCGCGGGATCGGTGACGCGGTGGCGGCTCGACGCGGGGGCGGGGTGGGGCCGCGGGAAGGAGTGGGGCCAGGGCGGGCAGCTTCGGGGCAGGGCAGCGGCGGACGGGTGCGGCGAAGGGCAGGGGCGGACGGGTGCGGCGAAGGGCAGGGGCGATCGGGTGCGCGGCGAAGGGCAGAGGCAAACGACTGTGGTGAAGGGTTGGGTCAGTCGGCTGTGAAGGGTGGTGGGTTAGCTGCCTGTGAGGCAGGAAGGGCAGGTCAGGCGGCTGTGGGGAGGGGGGTGGTGGGGCGGGCGGCGGTGTGGACCAGGGCGGTGTAGGTGCGGCGTAGGGCGATCAGGGATTCCTGGGCCTCGCGGTAGACGGCGGCGTCGGGGCCGCCGCGGTGGGCGAGGGTGCGTACGGGCGCGCAGTGCCGGTCCATCGCGCTGAGCCACGCACGGTGCTGGGCCGGGAGGTGGCGGCGCAGGAGTTGGCGGCGGCCCTCGCCCATGCGTCGGCCGCCGATGCCGAGTACCGCGTCGGCGGCCTGGAGTACGGGCGGCTCCAGGGCACCCTGTTCGACGAGCGCGCCGAGCACCGCGCGCTGCTGCGGAGTGGCCGGCGCGGCCGCCAGTTCCGCTGCTTCCGCCTGGAGTTGGGCGCGCAGCGCGTGCTGGACCCGTACCAGGCGGCGGAGCGCCGTCGGCGTGGAGGAGTCGTCGGGCGAACGGCCCGCGAGGGTCTCGGCGAGCCGCAGCAGCCAGATCCCGTGTGCCTCCAGGCGGGTGGCGGCGAGCATCAGCCGGTCCAGGCGGCTGAGCGGTTGCCCTTCGGGGGCCCAGCGCACGATGGGTACGAGCTGTTCGGTGCGGGCCAGTTGGTCGATGGGGATGTGGCGGCGGGGCTTGCGTTCGGGGGCCCAGTTGTGGAGGGCGAGGGTGGGCAGCGCGACGAACTGGTCGTGATCGATGCGGTGCGCGATGGCCGCCCACAGTTCGAGGAACGCCTCGTCGGCGACCTCGCGTGCGGCCGGCGCCTGCGGGTCCAGTCCGCACCAGCCGCACGCCACCGCGATCACGGCGATGCGCATGGCCGCGGCCTCCGCGTTGCGCGGCGAGAGACGGGAGACCCGCTGTCGCAGGGCGGTCAACTCGCCGTCGCGATGGGCGCGTTCGACGAGTGCGACGGCGGTCTCGCGGTCGGGTGCGGTCGCGGCGGCACGCGCTATGGCGTCCAGCCGGCTCCACGTTCCGATCATGGAACGGACCGGTGGCCGCTCCGGCAGGAAGCCGTGTACGCGGGGGTCGTGGCCGGCGCCCTGCTGGCCGCCAGCGCCGCCGTCGGTCGACGGGTCCGCTTCCGTACCGCGCCGTGCGGCCGGTACGGAGCCCGCCACGCCCGGAGCCGCCACCGTCCCGGACATAACAGAAGCCTCTTCCACCCCGACCGACCCCAGCATCGTTTTCGTCCCCGGAGTCGCTTCCGCCCCTGGCATCGCTTCCGTCCCCGGAGTCGCGGACGTCACCGTCGCAGCCCCGACCGCCGGCCTCGCCCCAGCCACTGCCCTCGTCCCAGCAGCCGCATCCGCCCCAGGCACTGCTCCCGTTCCCGCAGTCGCAGCCGCATCCGTCCGGGCCGTTGCCGGCGTTCCCGCGTCGGCCTTCGCTCTTGCCGTTGCCGCCACCGTTGCGGTTGCTGCCGTCGGCGTTGCCGTTGGCGTTCCCGTTGGCGTTGGCGTTGGCGTTGCCGTGGTACTGATCGTGGTCTCCCCCATAAGCCTTTCAGCCCTCCCTAGCTTTTCCCCGCGAGAAGCCGGGCCAGGTGCATGTCCATGTCGAGATAGCGGCTCTCGTCGCCGGGTGGGACGATCGCCGCGGTCTGCTCCAGCCAGGCGGTGAGTTCTGTGGCGCGCACCGTCAGCTCGCAGACGCTGTCGTCGGTGGTCAGCTCGATGTGCACCTGGCGCTGCTCGCCCGGCCGGCGGAACGGCCATACCCGTACGTCGCCCTCGCCGGCCTCGTCGTACAGCCCGATCAGCAGCAGGTCACGGGCGAATACCCAGGTGGAGACCGTGCGGCCGCGGCTGAGGAAGGCCACCTCGACCTCGTACGGGCGGTCGCTGCGGTAGCTGAACCGGCCGGCCACCGGAACTGCTTCTTCCGGTCCGAGGAGGAGCCGCATCTCAAGGGTGCGTTTGGCTGTCGACACCACGACGATCAACCTTTCCGACAGAGGGGCGAGTCCCGGGTGCCCGATCCGGGGCGCGCGTCCTGGCAGACGTTGCTGTGGAGTGTGGGGTTGCGGGAGGCGGAGGAGGAGTGACGGACGCCATGGCCGCCTCCCTCTTCACGTGCTCGATCCGTTCGCCCCGGCTCTTGCCTGCAGCCTCTCAACCGCTAGGACATATCGCATGTTGACGGGGCAACTGCTGCGCTACGGCCTGGGGTCGGTGAATTCGATCTTCACAGAGCCAATCGGGCGGTTCGGTAGGCGAAGGTCCCGGGATCAGGGGACTTTCGACCCGGGGGGGGTGGCAATTGCGCGATAGGGGGCGGTGGAGGGAGGCGGGGAGGCGGAGCGCCGTAGGCGGGGGCGGCGGGGAACGGAGGCCGAGGGGGGAGGGCTGGAGGGTGGGACTGGAGGGTGGGGCGAGGGCAAGCGGAGTGGCCGGGATCACAGGCGCTGGGTGCGTGAGCTGGGCTGTCCGGGGTACGGAGCACCGCCTGAGTTCGTGTAGAGTTCTTCACGTCAGCAGGCGCCGCTAGCTCAGTTGGTTAGAGCAGCTGACTCTTAATCAGCGGGTCCGGGGTTCGAGTCCCTGGCGGCGCACTGTAAGACTGAGGCCCCTCGCCAATGGCGGGGGGCCTCAGTCATGCCCTGGCCATGCCCTCGGTCCACGCCCTCGGCCGCACCCTCAGTGGCGCCTTGAGTCATGGCCTCAGCCACGCGCGGTGGGGCGGCGATTCCATCCCCCGCCCCCTGCCCCCGTCGACCTGCGGGCTCTGGCCTGGCTGTGAGGTGCGGCCCGGCGCGGCTGTGATGTGCGGCCCACCCGACTGTGAGGTTCGGCTCGGCTGTGGACTGCGGCAGGGCTGTGGGCTACGGCCCGGGTGGCGGCCCGTGGGATGTGGAATGCGGGACGTAGGCCGGGTTACCCGGGCCAGGCGGACGGGGTGATCTTCGTTTCCCGTACACCCTCGGAACACGCGGTCTCGCTGTTACGTTCTATGCCGATATGCACCGACTCATTACGGCTCGTTCTATTACGGGCCGTTCCGATGGTGGGCTGCTCCGATGGTGGGGTGACGCGTCCGGTGGCCATCCAGAGGACGCGGGGGGCGAGGGTCGAGGGCGCCCACCAGGGCTGTCCAGACCTGCCAGCCGCCGTCCACCGGAAGGAGCAGGGTCCCGCGGCGGCCACCGAGAAGATCACGCCGGGCGGCACACCGACCGGCACGGTGCGTGGCCCGTGGCTGCCGAATTCCAGCAGACGCGTCCGGCCGCCGGCGTCGAGCGGGAAGGGTGCTTGCGCGGGCCGGCCGGGGCGATCCGGTCGACCTCGCCCCCGGGGGATGCGTCCGGGGAGCTTCCAGCCCTCGTCGGCCACGAAGTCAGCGAGTACCTCGCCCTGAGAACTCGAGCCTGAGCCCCAGCCCAAGCCCGAGCCTGCCGTTCCGCGGGCATTCCCTCCGACGGCCGCGGTCGGGGTCGCAGCCGCGGCCTCCGGGCTCTCCGGCGACCCGCGCCCAGGTCCAGCCCGAGCCGCGAAGCGCCGTGGGGACGGCGACGGGGCAGGGGCGGGACCTGACATGGCCGGTCTGACATGGCCAGCCTGGCATGGGGCCTGGTGCAGCCGTTGCGGTCGGCCCGCCGGCGTCGGCCGCGGCGTGCGCCGCTGCTGTCCCCTCGTGCGCCGGTTCGCGGCGGTGCCTCGGTACGTGGTGCGCGCGCCCCGTCGAGTGCCAGGTCGTACGCATGCCGTGCGGTGATCCGGCCGGATCGCCGGACGTGGGACGTGGGCGGTGACGGTGACGGCGGTGACGGTGACGGCAACGGCGAGGGCGCAGGGGTGAGTGCCGTGAGGAAGGTCCGGAGCAACACCGCAGGGACGGGGCCCGCGCCCAGGGAGAGTCAGCCAGCTTGCGGTCAGGGCCATGAGGGCGGGCAGGCCCGCTGCGGTCACGCCATGATCGAGGCGGGGGCGCCGGCGCTCATCCGAACGCCCCGAGTGTGCTCGCCCCGCACCCGCGATACCCGTTTTCCTCTTCACCTTGGCGGCGGCCCTCTTCTGCTGTTCAGCGGCGTCTTCCTGGCGTCCTTAGTGTCGTTGAACCTCCTCACCTGCGCTCATGCCGATGGTGCCGTGAATGCTGTTGATGCCGACGTCGATGGCCAGTTCGTGGGTGCCGAACGGGGCATGTGGTGCGCGGAGCGCGGTGGATCGGCCGCGTACGTCCGTCACTCGCCAAGCGGGGGCGTATCGGCCACTCCGCCAAAAGGGAGCGCCAAGTGGGCATTTTCGGGCGGTTACGGGCTCGGGCTATGCGCGCTCCGCCATACACCGTCCCGCATTGCACAGCCTTGTCCGTATCCCCCTTGGACCGTCTTGCGATCAAGGGACCGGTTCGGGACCCTGACCAGGGAACTCGGCCGAAAAGTGGCTGGGTTCAAGGGAGTTGGGGACTAAGCGATGCGTCGGCTGGCGTGATGTGGACGTCGGGGAACCCGTGGCTCGAAAGGGCGGCCGGGGGCGTCCGTCACACCGCCGGAAACGGCCGCCGCCGCCCGCCGGCGCGGCGGCCCGACACCAACGAGCCCGAGTCGGTCGAGGGGGACCGAGGAACCGGGCGCCATCAGCAGATATGGCACGCAGCAGGGGCTGCGTGCGGGGGGATGGACTCATGACGTCGCCGCCTGACGACGTCCGGCCGCAGCATTCGCGCGGTCCGGACCCGGACAATCCGCTTCCACACGAGGACGATTCGTCGAGAGTCGAGTCGTCGCCGACCCACGACCCGACGCCGTACGGCATGCCCACGGCGTACGGCATGCCCACGACGTCCGAGGAACGGTCACACGATCGTCCGCCCGGCTCGCCTGCAGACGACTGTCCCGCAGACGACTGCCCCGCGGACAGCACGCTCGCAGACGGCTGTTCCGCGTACGGCACGCTCACAAGCGGCTGGCCCGCGGACGTCTCGCCCGTAGGCAGTTCCTCTCCACATAACGCTCCTCCCCAGAACGCTCCTCCCCAGGGCGCGCCACCACCCCACACACCGCCACCCCCCACACTTCCACCCGCCCCGCTACCACCCCCCACACCTCCGTACGGCACGCCGCCAGACACTCACCCCCACACCTCACCCCCCGTCATCCCACCCCCACCACCCACCACCGCCCGACCACGCCTACGGCGGCAGCAAGCGCTGCAGCGACACCAACGGCAGCAGGGGCCCCAAAGGCAGCAGCGGTACCAAAAGCAACAGCGGCTCCGGAGGCAACAGTCATCCGGCTCCCAGGAGTCGCTGCCGCGTTATGACTACGAGCACTACAGCCGGCTGGCCGGGCCGCTCACCCAGCCGGAGCCTGGGCGGCCGTACCGGGTGCGTTATCGGTCGCTGCTCGCCGGGGAGCCGCACCGGGTGCGGGCGGCGTTGCTGCTGGGGGCCGCGCCGCTGCTCTCGCTGGGGCTGCTGACATGGCTGCTGCAGCCCGGGCACTGGACGCAGCGCGCGTATCCCGCGCACGCGTTCCTGCCGGCGCTGGACTTCGTCATGCTGGTCTCGATCGGGCTGATCGAGTTCTTCCGCTGTATGAACGTGCTCTCCAACGCGCACGCCACGCTCGTCGCCCGCGACCCCGTGCCGGTCGTGCCCGAGAGCGGCACCCGGGTCGCCTTCCTCACCTCCTTCGTGCCCGGCAAGGAACCGCTGGCCATGGTGACGAGGACGCTGGAAGCGGCGGTCAGGGTGCGGCACCGCGGTCCGGTGCACGTGTGGCTGCTGGACGAGGGGGACGACTCCGAGGTCAGGGAGGTCTGCCGGCGGCTGGGGGTGCGCCACTTCACCCGTAAGGGCATCCCGCAGTGGAATCAGGCCAAGGGGCCGCATCGCGCCAGAACCAAGCACGGCAACTACAACGCCTGGCTGCAGGCGCACGGCGACGACTACGACTTCTTCGCCTCCGTCGACACCGACCATGTGCCGCTGCCCAACTACCTGGAGCGGATGCTGGGCTTCTTCCGCGACCCGGACGTCGGGTTCGTCATCGGCCCACAGGTGTACGGGAACTACGACAGCTTCGTCACCAAGGCCGCCGAATCACAGCAGTTCCTCTTCCACGCACTGATCCAGCGGGCCGGGAACCGCTACGGCGCGCCGATGTTCGTCGGCACCTCCAACGCCGTACGCATCAGTGCCCTCCGGCAGATCGGTGGGCTGTACGACTCGATCACCGAGGACATGGCGACCGGTTTCGAGATGCACCGCCACCGCAATCCGCTGACCGGCCGGAAATGGCGGTCGGTGTACACGCCGGACGTGCTCGCCGTCGGTGAGGGCCCCACCGCCTGGACGGACTTCTTCACCCAGCAGCTGCGCTGGTCGCGCGGGACGTACGAGACGATCCTCAAGCAGTTCTGGAAGGCGCCGTTCACCCTGTCGCCGGGGCGGCTCTTCAACTACACCCTGATGGTCATCTTCTATCCGATGTCCGCGTTGAACTGGCTGCTGGCGGCGCTGAGTTGTGGGCTGTTCCTGGGGCTGGGCGCCTCGGGCGTCGACATCGACCCGACCGTCTGGCTGATGCTGTACGGCAACGCGTCGGCGCTGCAGATCGGGCTGTACGTGTGGAACCGGCGGCACAATGTCTCGCCGCACGAACCGGAGGGGTCGGGCGGGGTCGCCGGGATGGTGATGTCGGCCCTGTCGGCGCCGATCTACGCGCGGGCGCTGTGCGATGCGGTGCTGCGCCGCAAGAGCCGGTTCGTGGTGACGCCGAAAGGCGATTCGTCGAGCCCGGACACGCTGTTCGGGACGTTCCGGGTGCATCTGTTCTTCCTGGTCGTCTTCGGGGGATCGCTGGGCGCCTCGTTCGTCCTGGGGCACAGCCACCCGGCGATGATCGTCTGGGCGGTGCTGGCGATGCTGATCGCGATCGCGCCGATCGTCGCCTGGCGGCTGTCCGTACGCGAGGAGAAGCGGCGGCGGTGGCAGCGGCGACAGCAGCGGCGGCGGCAGGCCGAGGAGTCCCTGCCGCCCAGCGCGTCCCTGCCACCTAACGAGTCTCTGCCGGCCGATGGCTCCCCACTGACCGACAAGTCCCCGACGACCGATGGATCCCCGCCGGCCGATGGATCCCCGTTGGCCGATGAATCCCTGCAGACCGCTCTTGGGGGACGTCACACATGAAGTACCGTCCGAGCCGTCGCCTGCGCCGACTGGCGATCGCGACGGCGGCAGTGCTCGCACTGGCCGGGGTGAACGGGCCGGTTCTCTACGGCTTCGCCTCCGAGGAGTACCACCAGTACGCGATCAATCAGCCCGGGTACAAGGCGGCGAACGGCCACTGGGAGGTCGTCGACGTCCCCGCCGCGTACCGCATCAACACCATCCACGCGGCCCTGCTGCACACCGGCAAGGTGCTGCTGGTCGCCGGGTCCGGCAACAACGCCGCGAACTTCCGCGCCAAGTCGTTCCGTACGGTCCTGTGGGACCCCGCGAAGAACACCTTCACCAACGTCCCCACGCCCAAGGACCTGTTCTGCTCCGGGCACACCCAACTGCCGGACGGCAAGCTCCTGGTGGCGGGCGGCACCCAGCGCTACGAGAAGCTGAAGGGAGACGTGAAGAAGGCCGGCGGGCTCATGATCGTCTACAACGAGGATCCCGACGGCCCCCGGACGTTCCCGGCCGGCACGCTCTTCACCGGCCGGCAGAACGGCAAGACCTTCGCCTCCAAGGACCCGGTGGTGGTGCCGCGGGCCAAGAAGACCAAGGACCCGGTGACCGGGCGGGTGACCGTGACCCACAGTGAGGCGCGGATCTACGTCGAGGCCCTCAAGGACGGGCGGAAGTACGCCACCGGCGCCCAGGACAACTACCGGATCCACGGCCTGACCGGCGCCGATGCCCGCAACTTCTACGGCATCGCGCAGAAGCTCTCCTTCGACAAGAAGGACTTCCAGGGCATCAAGGACGCCTTCGAGTTCGACCCGGTGGCCGAGCGCTACCTCCGCGTCGACCCGATGAACGAAGCCCGCTGGTACCCGACCCTGACCACCCTTCAGAACGGCACGGTGCTGTCCGTGTCCGGGCTGGACGAGATCGGGCAGGTCGTCCCCGGCAAGCAGGAGATCTACGACCCGTCGACGAAGAAGTGGCACTACCTGCCGCAGCGGCGCTTCTTCCCCACCTATCCGGCGCTCTTCCTCACCGACCGGGGCCGGATCTTCTACTCAGGCTCCAACGCCGGCTACGGCCCCGACAACGTCGGCCGTACGCCCGGGATCTGGGACCTGCCGTCGAACTCCTTCCGGCCGGTGCCCGGGATGAGCGACCCGGACCTCCTGGAGACGTCGATGTCGGTACTGCTGCCGCCCGCGCAGGACCAGCGGTACATGGTGCTGGGCGGCGGCGGGGTCGGTGAGGACCCGCGGTCCACGGACCGGACCCGGATCGTGGACCTGCGCGATCCCGCACCGCGCTTCCGGGACGGGCCACGGCTGTACGCCAAGGCCCGCTACCCGAGCAGCGTGATCCTGCCGGACGACACCGTGCTCACCACCAACGGCTCCGGTGACTACCGGGGGCGCAGCGACTCCAACGTCCTCAAGGCGGAGCTGTACGACCCGGCCGCCGGCACCGCCCGGCCGGTGGCCGACCCGTTGGTGGGCCGCAACTACCACTCCGGTGCGCTGCTGCTGCCGGACGGCCGGGTGATGACCTTCGGCTCCGACTCGCTCTACGGCGACAAGGACAACACCCGGCCGGGCGTCTTCCAGCAGGAGATCGACCTCTACACCCCGCCGTACCTCTTCCGGCCCTCGCGGCCACGGCTGATGGACGCCGGTCCGGGTCCCCGGACGGTCCGGCTCGGCGGTACGGCCACCTACCGCGCCCCGCACGCCTCCGCGATCAAGAAGATGCGGTTGATCCGTCCCGGGGCGTTCACCCATGTCACCAACGTCGAACAGCGGTCGATCGCACTGGACTTCCGCGTGACCGAGGGCGGCGACGGGGTGACGGTGACGCTGCCGTCGGACCCGTCACTGGTGCCGCCCGGGTGGTACATGCTCCACGCGGTCGACAAGGCGGGCACCCCATCGAAGGCGGTGTGGGTGAAGGTCCCTCCAAGGGATGGGAGTTGAGCCCGGGAGGTGAGAGTTGGGCCGGGGAGGTGAGAGTTGGATCCCGTAGGAGGGAGTTGAATGCGGTAGTAGGAGCGAGTTGAACCTGGCGGGAGCGAGTTGAGCTGCGGTCTCGGCCCGCTCGGCCCACTGGGCCCGTTGACACTTCTCCCGGAACCGGCCCGGACCAGTCCGGTCCGGGCCCGTCCGGCCCGGTCCGGGCGGGCGACCGTGTCAGCGGGCCCGTCCGGGCGTTGCGGGCCAGCGTGTCAGTGGGCGTTGCGGGCCAGTTCGAGGGCGTAGGACGGCCACCAGTCGCCCGCCTTGGGGCCGCCCTTGCAGGTGCCGTCGGACTCCCCGGGGCGCTTGATCCAGAGGTAGCCGGATATCAGGGGGTCGCCGGTCCGGGTGGTGGGCGGGGTGCCCAGGGCGCGGCCGGGTGGGTTGCACCAGCTCTCCCGGTCGTCGCCGCCCGGGGCCGGGCCGTTGCCGTTGCGGCTGGTGTCGATGACGAAGTGCTTGCCGCCGACGAGGGCGGAGAGGCGTGTGCCGTATGCGGTGTTCTCCTTGGTGGTCTGGTAGTTGGAGATGTTCAGCGCGAAACCGTCGGCGCGGTCGATACCGGCCCGTTTGAGCGGCTCGGCCATCCGGCCCGGGTCCTTGATCCAGTGCGGATTGCCGGCGTCCAGATAAACGGTGGTGTGCGGCAGCGCCTTGAGCCTGCCGACCGCTTCGGTCAGCAGGGCGTAGCGCTCCTCCCGGAACTGCGCGGGAGTGCATCCGTCCGCGAGGTGCGGCAGCGCGTCCGGCTCCAGGACGACCGTGGCGGCGCGGTCGCCGATGCCCTGGACGACGCCGTCCAGCCAGGCGCGGTACGCGTTGCCGTCCGCGGCGCCACCGCGGGAGTAACGGCCGCAGTCGCGGTGCGGGATGTTGTAGAGCACCAGCAGCGCCTCGCGGCCGGCCCGGTCGGCCGCTTCGGTGAAGCCGCGGGCCTGGCCCTGTGGGTTGTCGACGCCTATCCATTCGGCGACCGGCTGCCGGGCGATCCGCTCGACCAGCCGGGCGTCACCGGCCTTGCCCTGCTTGCCGTACGCGGACACCTGGCGGGCGGCCGTACTGTCCGGGTTGACCCAGTACGGCGTCACGGACCGGGGGCGTTGGCCGGGTCTGCCGGGCACGGCAGCCTCACCGCCGCCGCTACCGGACGACGAGCAGCCCGCAAGCAGCAGCATCACCGCCGCCAGCGGCGCCACCCCTTTCGCGGCGGACCGCCGCACTTTGCCGTACATCGACTCCCCCCTCGGAGCACGGAACACATGGAACAGACGGACGGAATTCACGAACAGGCACCACTCGTAGACGGGCACCGCTCATGAACAGACGCCACTCATGAGCAGACCCCGCTCATGACCTGACGCCCCTCATGAACTGACGCCCCTCATGAACTGACGTCGCTCATGAACAGGCCGAACGCATCGACGCCAGACCGGTACAAGACCGGCATATGGCCGCCGGCCGGAACCATCGTGGCACACCGCAACCTCGCCACGGTCGGCCTGTGGAAAACCTGTCCACAGGCCGCTACGGCGGCCGGGCGTAGGCGCGACGTAGGCACGGCACGGGCATGACGTAGGCATGACGTAGGCATGACGTAGGCAGTGGCGTGGCGCGTCAGCCGCGGGGTGCGCCGGAGGGCTGATAGCCCGTCAGGTAGGCCGAGACGACCACTACGCCCTTGCCGTCGGGGGTCTCCCCGGTCAGCCGGAGTTCGGAGCGGCCGGGGTCGTGGGCGGCGTGGGCGGCGGAGGCGGTACGGGCCTCGAAGCGGGCCCGGTCGTAGAGCTGGACGTCCTCGACCGCGAACCGGACCGTGCTCCCGTCGGAGCGCAGGACGTCCACCCGCTCCCCCGGTGCGAGACCACTGAGCGACGGGCGGCGGCCTCCCATCAGGCCAACCCGGCCACCGGTCACGCCGTCCCGGCCCCCGGCCCGCTCCCCGCCACCGGTCCCGCTCCCGCCCTGCAAGCTGAGCAGCGCCGCGCCCGCCTCCCCCGGTTGTGGGCTTTGGGCGTACCACCGGATCGCCGCGTCGGACATGCCCAGTGCGGCGATGCGGAGCCGGGTGGGCCGTACGGTGGCGGGGGCCGGGACCGGGGCGTGCGCGTGCGGGGGTGCCTGGCGGCCCAACGGGCGGCCGACGGCGGCGACATCACCGGTCGTGGTGAGCGGGGCGGTCACACCGTCGGACAGGTCGCGGCCCCACAGCCACAGTCCCAACAGCAGGACCGCCCAGGCCACTCCGGTCAGCAGCTGTCCTGGGCGGCCGTGGCTGTTGGCCCCGGGGCGGCCGTGCCTGTTGGCCCGGGGTCCTTCGCCGGTCCGGGGTCCCTTGTCCGTCCGGGGCCCCTCGTACGTCCGGTGCATCTCGTCCGCCCGGGGCCCCTCGTCCTCCTGGGACACCTCGTGCGTCCGGTGCACCTCGCTCTCAGCTTTCATCCGCCTCGCCCTGCCGTTCGCGGCGCAGTCGCAGCCGGAGCCGCAGCAGCTGGCCGGCGATGACCAGGGCAGCGCCGCCGGCCAGTACCAGGCCGACGGCCGAGGTGCTGCTCAGTTCGCGGCGCGGGGCGGCGTGCGGGGCCGGGCCGAGCGGTACCGGTCCGGGCGCGGCGGCCGCGAGCCGGGTGGGCGCGGGGTGTGCGCCGCCGTGGGTGGCCGGCGGGCGGGTGACGGAGACCGTGTCGGTCCGGGCGCCGTACGGGTCCGCCGCGTACGCCGGCGCCATCGTCACCGCGGCGGTCGCGACCGCGGCGCAGAGTGCGAGTTGCGGTGAGCCCATGGTGAACCTCCGATGCCTCCGAAGGTCCGCCCCCGCGGGCCCGCCCGCATCCGGTGCGGCCCGAAGCTGCGCCGTTCGGGTGGCGGGTCACCTCCTGGCGGGTCGTCTCCCGGCCGGTGACTTCCCGGCGGGTCGTCTCCCGTCGGGTCACCTCCTGGCGGGTCGTCTCCCGGCCGGTCACCTCCTGGCCCGTCCGGCAACGGATGCCTTCCCCTCACGTGGCAGGGTCCAGCGGGACCACTCCGAAATGCTCGCCGCGCATGCCGGACCGCTCGGCCATGTCGACCAGCGCGCGGGCGTGATCAGCGCGGGTGATGCGACTGGTCAGGTCCCCGACTTCGGTGAGGGCGTATCCCCCGACGGGCGGTGCCTCCGGGGCGAAGTCTCCGGCAGGGCTCACGGCCGTCCAGTGGAGTCCGGAGGCATTGATCACCTCCAACGCGATGCGGTGCGCCATGGAGAAGGGCCGGTACTCCGCCGGGAAGCCGTCGGTGTCGACGGCTGGCACCCCGGAGGCATCGGGCAGCAACGAGGCGATGCTCACCCAGACCAGCCGGGCAACTCCCGCGTCCTGCGGACCGGTCACCAAGCCGTTCGCCGCGGCCTGGAAGAAGGCTCTCGGGTCAGCCGCAGCGGGCGCCACGGCTGCGATCGCGACATCATGGCCCGATACGGCCCGTGCCACTGCTTCCGGCTGGGTGATGTCCGCGTCAGCGCTTCTCAGGGACGTCACACGGTGCCCGCGTGCGGTCGCCTCGGCCACCGCCGCTCTGCCGGTCTTGCCGCTTGCTCCGAAGATCACGATCCTCATCATGCGCTCGACCGTAGGCGGCGCCTCGGTTACCGATGGGGTACCTACACTTGGGCCATGCGCCGACTCTCGCCCGAGACGTTCGACGAACTGTGCCCCTCCTCGATGCTGCCGGTCCGGATGCAGAACAAGTGGGCGCCGTTGATCATGCGCCTGCTCGGCGAGGGGCCCCAGCCGTTCAGCGAGCTGCGCAGGGCACTGCCGAGAACGAGTCCCAAAGAGCTGACCCGCGCACTGCGTTCACTCGACCGCGACGGATTCCTCACCCGTGTCACCGACGCAGACTCCTCCGGCTACCGCCTCACCCCGCTCGGGCAGAGCCTTCTCGTCGTCCTCCTGGACGTCTATGCCTGGACCGCCGAGCACTGGGACGAACTCGTCGATGCTCGCGAGCGCGGAGAGCGCGCAGAGCGTGCAGAGCAGTCGGCCACCTATCCGTCCTCTCCCCGTGATGGCGCACCGGCCGGAGCTGCTCGTACGGTAGGACCATGACCGAGCGTAAGCCCATCGAATCCTGGCTCACCGACATGGACGGCGTCCTGATGCACGAGGGCGTTCCCGTGCCGGGGGCCGATCGCTTCATCAAGAAGCTGCGCGATTCCGGCCGGCCCTTCCTGGTTCTCACCAACAATTCCATCTACACCGCGCGTGATCTGCACGCCCGCCTTAACCGGATCGGGCTGGAAGTGCCGGCCGAGAACATCTGGACTTCCGCTCTGGCGACCGCCACGTTCCTGGACAACCAGCACCCGGGCGGTACGGCGTACGTCATCGGCGAGGCGGGGTTGACCACCGCGCTGCACGACGCCGGTTATGTCATGACGGATCTGAACCCGGACTTCGTCATTCTGGGCGAGACCCGGACGTATTCCTTCGAGGCGCTGACCAAGGCGATCCGGCTGATCAATGACGGTGCCCGTTTCATCGCCACGAACCCCGACAACACCGGCCCCTCCCCCGCGGGTGCCCTGCCGGCGACCGGATCGGTGGCGGCGCTGATCACCAAGGCGACGGGGAAGGAGCCGTACTTCGTCGGGAAGCCCAACCCGCTGATGATGCGCAGCGCGTTGAACGCGATCGGTGCCCACTCCGAGTCCTCCGCCATGATCGGCGACCGTATGGACACCGATGTGCTGGCGGGGCTGGAGGCCGGGATGGAGACGTTCCTGGTGCTGACGGGGCTGACGAGTCGCAGCGACATCGATCAGTACCCGTACCGGCCGACCAATGTGGTGGACTCGATCGCGGATCTCGTCGACCTGGTCTGAACCGGGGCCGAGGCCGGGCCGGTGGCGGGCCGGGGCCGGCCCCCAGCCCAGCCCCATCCCGTCCCGTCCCCGTCCGGCCCGGCCCCGCCCGTCCCAGCTCAGCTCCCCGTTGCCGTCTTCCAGGCGTTCACGTACGAGTCCAGGTTCTTGTCGATGTCCTTCCAGTCGGGCTGGAAGACCTCGACGTCCTTCATGAGGGCGGCGAGGGCCTTGGCGTGGGCGTCGGCGGGCAGGGGAAGCGGTCCAGGCCGACGAGATTCCGGCCGGGCCGGCGACCCTGGCCGCGTACCCCCTCCGTGTAGCTGGCGAGGGCGAGCGGCTGCTCCGGCTTGGGTCCGGCGACGACGGTGCCGCGCCCCGCCCGCCGCAGCCGGCCCTCCAGGAGGAGCTCGCGCAGGGCCTGGCGCAGCGTCTCCCGCGAGACCGCGAAGCGCACCGCCAGCTCGCGCTCGGTGGGCAGCACCTCCCCCTCACCCAACTCCGCGAGCAGCGCGGCGATTTCGACCTTGGCCGCGTAGTACTTGGGGATGCGCCCGTGCTCGGGGACGCCGGACCGGACGGGCGCGCGAGGATCCTGGCCGTACATGAACTCCAGCCCGTGATCCTCGCACCCGGGGACGGGCCGGCCGGGGACCGGTCCGCGAAAACCCCGGAGACGGCAGGGCCGGCCCGGTGGCACGCTGGGCGCATGCTCGATCACATAGCGGTCCAGGTAACGGATGTGGCGGCCAGCGCCGCCTTCTACGACCGGGTGCTCGCCCCGCTCGGCGGGGTACGGACGAAGGAGTTCGGGGAGTTCCTCTGCTTCGGCACGACCGGCCACACGCTCTGGCTGGTCCCGGCCACGGACCAGGGCCCGGGCCGCGAACTCCATCTGGCGTTCAGCGCGCCCGACCGGGCGGCGGTCGATGCGTTCCATGCCGCCGCGGTGGCGGCGGGTGCGGAGTCGCTGCACGCGCCCCGGGTGTGGCCGGAGTACCACGACGCGTACTACGGGGCGTTCGTCCGCGATCCCGACGGCCACAACATCGAGGCGGTCTGCCACACGCCGTAGGGGCGCGGGGTTCGGTGGCGGCGGGCGGGGGGTCGGCGGGCGGCGGGGCTCGGCGGCGACGGGCGGGGGCTCGGCGGCCGGGGCGGCTCGGCGGCCGGCGCGGCTCGGCGGCCCT
>NZ_JBHWDV010000064.1:0-33376 GCF_042734445.1 Streptomyces sp. NPDC059649 | reverse complement strand
GCCTTGTTCGTGGACTGCTTCGCTTTACGTCCACGAACAAGGCCCCTCCGGCCCGTCCCCTCCCGTTGGGGGGAAGTTGAGGGCGGTGGGGGTGGACGTCGGGGGTCCCTTAGGGCGAGGCCGAACAGATCCCGTAAGGGATAGGAGCGCCCCTTGCGGGCCTCAACTCGGCGGGCCGGGGCGGTATTCCCGACACCGCACGACACGAGACACCTCACGACGCAAGACATGCACGACGCAAGACATTGCACAACGCGAGACACTGTCGAACGACAACGCCCACCCCCACCCACCTCTCCCACCCACCAACGGGAGGGGACAGACCGGAGGACGAAGTCTGTGGGGCTGTCACCGCACCCGAAAACACCACGCCCGCCGCCAGGCGCAACGGCGAGCAAGCCCAACGGCGGGACGGCCGACAACGTGCGGGGCGCCGCAAAGCGCAGCGGAACGGCGAGTAAGCCCCGCGGCGGGACAGCCAGGTACGTGGGGGCGAGGCAGAGCGCAGCGCTAGGCGTCCAGCCCAATGGCGAAGGCGGCCTCAAGGTCGTGCTGCGAGTACGTGCGGAACGCGATGTGCGTTTCTGTGGAGGCGACGCCGGGGATCTTGCTGATGCGGCCGGGGATGACGTCCGCGAGGTCGTCGTGCTTGGCGACGCGGACCATGGCGATCAGGTCGTGCGCGCCGGTGACGGAGTAGACCTCGCTGACCCCTTCGAGCGCGGCGATCTTCTCGGCGATCTCCGGGATCTGGTCCACGCTGGTCTTGATGAGCACGATCGACGTGATCACGGCTGGCTCTCTCCCTCAATCGCCCGGACGTTCCCGCTGGTGGACCCCACACTATCCCTCCGGTAGCGCAGCCATGCGTAGAGGAAGCCCAGGGCGAAGCCGATCACGTGGGCGAGGTAGGCGACGCCGGGGCCGTGGGGGTCGTCCTGGGCGGCCTGCCACTGGAGGAAGAACCAGAAGAGAAGGACGACCCAGGCGGGGAAGCGCAGCGGGAGGAAGAAGAGGAAGGGGAAGACGCTGGTGACCCTGGCCCGGGGGAAGAGGTACAGGAAGGCACCGAGGACGCCGGCGATCGAGCCGGAGGCGCCCACCAGCGTCTGGCCCGAGGCGGCGTGCGCGGCCGCGTAGCCGAGCAGCGCCAGGTATCCGATGATGAGGTAGAAGGCGGCGAACGGCAGCCGGCCCATCCGTGCCTCGGCCATCCCGCCGAAGACGTAGAGAAACAGCATGTTGCCGAGCAGATGCAGCCAGCTGCCGTGCACGAACAGCGCGGAGAGCGGGGTGATCAGCGCCCGCAGGGAACCGCTCCACAGCTCCACGGGGACCACGCCCCACCGCTCGAAGTACGCGGTCTGGGCCCTGAGCAGCGCGTCGCCGGTGCCGTACGTCCGGTTCAGGCCCGAGGCCGGGCCGATCACGAAGACCGCACAGCACAGGGCGATCAGCACGTTCGTCAGCCGGGAGAACACCGCGGCCAGGGACCGGGCCGGATGCGGCGGGCGGGGGAGCGGGCCGGAGGAGCGCGGCGTACGGAAGAAGAGCCAGGGAAGGGAAGGACGAGAAGAGCGGGGAGAACGGGGTGGGGGAGCCGGCGCCGTCATGAAGTGATCATGGCGTAATGCGGGCAATCGGGACAGAGTGCCTCGCCGCGTCCCGGCTCCCGGGCAGGGCCGCACCCGCCCGCCATCAGGCCGTAGGGTTGCAGGCAGTACTTTGCGTACTTCCGCAGTCCGACGGCGCACCGCGTGAACGGCGCAGCAGCACGAGACACGACGAGCACGAAAGAGGACGACACGATGGCTGTTCCCCTGCCGACGGCCGGAACCCGGTGGCGCTGCACGCTGTGCGGCAACCTCACCCGTTTCGACGTGACCCGCCAGGCCAAGGTAGTGGAGTACGTCCACCTTGACCTGGCCGGCGAGCCCAAGGTGGAGGAGCGCGAGGTCCTCAGTGAGAGCATCGAGTCCGTGCGCTGCCGCTGGTGCAACGCGGTCGACCAGATCGAATTGGTGGACCGGCCGGGCGCGAGCGCCTGAGATCGGAGCGAGGCAGCCGTGGTGGACCGTCCAGAAGGGGAGCCGGGGGCCGAGCGTCATGACGTACCCGAGGGTGCGGCGGACGAGGTGCTCGACCGACCGCTGCCCGAGGGCGTTCGGCGCCGTGTCGTGGCGCTCACCGCGGAGTCGTTCGGCGCGCTGACCGTCGCCGAACTTCCGCCCCCGCTGCGGCAGTACGCCCGGTTCACCCCGACCCGTCGGGCGAAGTTCGCCGGGAACGCGATGGCCGCGGCGCTGGAGAGCGACGCGGTCTTCCGGCAGCGGATCGCCGGGAAGTTGCGCGAGGTCCAGCCGGAACTCGCCGAGGCGCTGGAGGGCGGCACCCCGCCGGCCGCCGCCGATCCGCTCGATGTCGCCGCGGCCGCCTATGTGCTGCGCCCGGACGGCTGGGTGAAGCTGGTCGCGGCGGCCGGCGAGGAGGCGCAGCGGGCCCGTGACGAGCGGGCCGGTGCGGAGGCCGAGCGGGAGCTGGCCCGGCTGCGCGAGGAACTGGCGCAGGCGCGCGGCGAGGCGCGTACGGAGACCGAGCGGATCCGGGGCGACCTGGAGGCCGCCCGCCGGGAGAACGAATCGCTGCGGCGCAAGCTGCGCAGTGCGCTCAGCGACGTCAAGCGCGGTGAGGCGGCGGTCCGCAAGGCCGAGTCCGCGCTGGTCGAGGCGCGGGACCGGGCGGCGACGGAGAAGACCACGGCGGACAGTGAGCTGCGCCGGCTCAAGGCCCGGATCGCCGAGGCCGAGGCCGCGCTGGAGACCAGTCGGCGGGCCGCCCGCGAGGGGCGCAGTGTCGAGGACATGCGGCTGCGGCTGCTGCTGGACACGGTCCTGGACGCCGCCCAGGGCCTGCGTCGCGAGCTGGCCCTGCCGCCCGCCAGCATCCACCCGGCCGACACCGTCGAGGCGGTCGCGCCGGGCCGGATGACCCCGAGGGACATCGCCACGCGTGCGCTGTCCGAGATGGACCCCGCGCTGCTGGACCAGCTTCTGGCGCTGCCCCAGGCACATTTGGTGGTGGACGGCTACAACGTCACCAAAACCGGCTATCCGACCATGCCGCTGGACAAGCAGCGGCTGCGGCTGCTGGGCGGGCTGGCGGTGCTGGCGGCGCAGACCGGCGCGGAGATGACCTGTGTCTTCGACGGTGCGGAGCTGGCGGCACCGGTACTGCTGGCACCACCTCGGGGCGTACGGGTCCTTTTCAGCAAACCGGGCGTAACGGCCGATGAGTTGATTCGTCAGCTGGTACGGGCCGAACCGCCCGGCCGACCGGTCGTGGTGGTCTCCACGGACCGCGAAGTGGCGGACGGTGTGGCCAAGGCCGGCGCCCGCCCGGTCGCATCGGCGTTGCTGCTCAAGCGACTTGCCCGTACGTGAGCCCGGACCGGCAATGCATTCCGGCCGGAAGAAATCGGCTTGACGTGTGCTACCGATCCGTATCTCAGCGTCAATTGGCGCTTACTGCCTGTGTGATGTTGGTAAAGAGTGGGGCTGGTGGCGCAGTTTTTTCCCCTGGGGATTTGAAGCGATCACAGCTCCGTTACTAAGGTCAGGGCCCGAGCCTTCATTAAGGTGATCATCCAACCGGGATGAACAGTGAAGGTACCGCCGAGTCCGCAGCGTTCCCGCGGAGCCGGGGTTCACCCCCCCACCCGGTAGGCGGCTGGAGGAAGAAGGAGCTCGCCCCCGTGGCGTCCCACCGTCGACCCAAGCAGCCGAGCCGTACTCGCGTCACCGTGCTCACCGCCACCGCCGCGGCGGCCGTCGCCCTGTCGTCCCAGGTCGCCCAGGCCGACCCCCACCAGTCGAAGAAGGACGTCAAGTCCGAGGTCGACAAGCTCTACAACGAGGCGGAGCAGGCGACCGAGAAGTACGACGGCGTCAAGGAGCAGCAGGACAAGCTCCAGAAGGAGGTCGACGACCTCCAGGACAAGGTCGCCCGTGGACAGGGCGAGCTGAACCAGCTCCGCAAGAGCGTGGGCGCGGTCGCCTCCGGCCAGTACCGCAGCGGTTCCATCGACCCCTCCGTCCAGCTGTTCCTCTCCGGTGACCCGGACAGCTACCTCGAAAAGGCCGCCACCCTCGACCAGTTGAGCGGCAAGCAGGCCGAGCAGCTCAAGGT
The DNA here is from genome assembly GCF_042734445.1 of Streptomyces sp. NPDC059649. Classification (NCBI taxonomy): domain Bacteria; kingdom Bacillati; phylum Actinomycetota; class Actinomycetes; order Kitasatosporales; family Streptomycetaceae; genus Streptomyces; species Streptomyces sp. NPDC059649. The sequence continues at coordinate 29,191 of NZ_JBHWDV010000064.1, read as the reverse complement.
CATCGCCGAGAAGCAGCGCCGGCTCGCCCAGGAGCGCGCCGAGGCCGCGGCCAAGATCAAGGACCTCGCCGACACCCGTAAGGCGCTCGGCGACAAGAAGGACGAGATCAAGGCCAAGCTCGCCAAGGCGCAGGCGCTGCTCAACTCCATGACCGCCAAGGAGCGGGCGGCCATGCAGGCCAAGGAGGACCGCGCCAACCGCAGCAACGAGCGGGTCAACCTCGGCGACGACGTCCCGGCCTCGCAGCGCGGTGCGGCCGCCCTCGCCGCCGCCCAGTCCAAGATAGGTTCGCCCTACGTCTGGGGCGCCACCGGCCCGTCGTCCTTCGACTGCTCCGGTCTGACCTCCTGGGCCTACGCACAGGCCGGCCAGTCGCTGCCGCGCACCTCGCAGCAGCAGGCCAACGCCGGCACCCGGATCGGCTCGCAGAGCGCCCTCAAGCCCGGCGACCTCGTGCTCTTCTACGGCGACCTGCACCACATCGGCCTCTACGCCGGCAACGGCACCGTGCTGCACGCCCCGAAGCCCGGTGCGTCGGTGCGCTACGAGTCGATCAACAACATGCCGTTCATGTTCGGCGTGCGGGTCTGAGAACGCCCGGGGCTCCTGCCCACCGGTGTGACCAATGCGCCGGTGTACGGGTCTGAAAAGCCTCACAACCCTCTCAACCTGCCGCCCGAACGGGCGAATTGCGGCCTTGACGGCTGACCCGCCGCCCCGCCGGTGACCTGCACAGTCACCGGTGGGGCGGCTTTTTGCGTACGAAATGGGGTCTTTGGTCGGTGTGGACCGGCGCCGTTACTGTCTGCCCTCGCAGCATCCGGTCACCGACCGCCCTCCCGGGCGGCAGGGGCTGCACATGGGAAGGAGTGCGGCTCCCGTGGCGTCCCACCGCCGTACCTCGCAGCACGGCCAGGCCACCCTCGCCGGGGTCACCGTTCTGTCCGCCGCCCTGGCGACCGCGGCCGCCGCGCTGTCGGCACCGCCGGCGTCCGCCGACCCCGCCGGCCGCCCGTCCGCCGGCCGCGAGACGGCCACCACGCGGGTCGACGCCCTCTACGAACAGGCGGAGCGGGCCACCGAGAAGTACAACGGCGCGGACGCCCGGAGCAAGCGGCTGCGCGCCGAGGTGGCCGACCTCCAGGACCGCACCGCCCGCGCCCAGGAGCGGGTCAACCGGATGCGCGGCCGGCTCGGTGCGCTGGCCGCCGCCCAGTACCGCGCCGGCGGCATGGACCCGGCCCTGAAGCTGATGCTCTCCGAGCGCCCCGACAGCTACCTGGAGAAGGCCTCCGCGCTGAACCGGCTCGGCCGCCACCAGGCCGACCGGCTGCACGAACTGCGCGCCGCCCAGCGCTCCCTGGAACAGCAGCGCCGGGAGACCGCCGCCAAGCTCGCCGAGCTGGAGGCCGGCCGCAAGCAGGTCGCCCGCCACAAGAAGGACGTCCAGCGCAAGCTGGCCACCGCCCAACGGCTGCTGAACGCGCTGCCCCGCGCCGACCGGGAGGCCTGGGAGCGGGCCGCCCGCCGCGAGGGGCGCCCCGGGGCGGTGCCCGACCCGGCCGGGGCGCTGCCGGCCTCCGGGCGGGCCGCCGCGGCCGTCGCCGCGGTACGTGCCGCGGTCGGCTCCCCGTACGCCTGGGGGAGCGCCGGCCCCGGCGCCTTCGACTGCTCCGGACTCACCCAATGGGCCTACCGCCGGGCCGGCGTCTCGCTGCCCCGTACGTCACAGGCCCAGCGCGGCGCCGGGCATCCCGTGCCGCTCGGCCGGATCCGGCCCGGGGACCTGGTCATCTACCGCTCGGACGCCAGCCACGTCGGGATGTACGTCGGCAACGGCCAGGTCGTGCACGCGCCCTATCCCGGCGCCCGGGTGCGCTACGACCCGGTCGGGATGATGCCGATCTCGGCCGTCACCCGGCCCTGAGCACCGCTCCCTGCGTTTTTGCCCCGGCCGGGCCGGCTCTACGATCGTCCGCATGTCGGACCAGCGGGCGAAACGGCCGGTACGGGCCGGGGCGGCGGCCTGCGCCGCCCTGAGCGGACTCGCGCTGCTCGCCCCGCTGGCCGGCTGCGCCCCCGCCCCCTCGTCGTCGGCCCGTTTCCCGGACGTCCAGCGGATGCTCGACAGCCGGGCGCACGCCGTCGAGCAGCGCGACGAGGCCGGCTTCCTGGCCGCCGTGGACCCGCGGGCCACCGCCTTCCGCGCCCGCCAGCGCGCCGTCTTCGACAACCTCTCCGGCGTCCCGGTGACCGACTGGCACTACGACCTCGACGCCACCGACGCCTTCCCGCTGCCGCCCGGCGACGGCGGCGAGCGGCTGGCCGCCAAGGTCCGGCTGCGCTACCGCCTCAAGGGCTACGACACCGCGCCGGTCAACGCCGTCCAGTACCTGACCCTCACCGAGCGGGACGGCCGCTGGCTGATCTCCTCGGACCGCGACGGCGCACCGGCCGGCCGCAGCGGCAACCGCCAGCTGTGGGACCAGGGCCCGGTACGGGTGGTCCGCGGCCGGCACAGCCTGGTGCTGGGCGGCGCCTCCCATCCGACGCGGCTGCGGGACCTGGCACACCGGGTGGACCGGGCGGTGCCCGCGGTCTCCGCGGCCTGGAAGGGCAAGTGGTCGGAGAAGGTCGTGGTGGAGGCACCGGACTCGGTCGAGCGGATGGCGCAGCTCATGGGCAGCGACGACCCGTCCGGCTACAGCGGCATCGCGGCGGTCACCACCGGCGAGGCGGGCGTCACCACCAACGCGCCGGCGGACCGGGTGATCGTCAACCCGGACGCCTACCAGGAGCTCAACAACCTGGGCCGCAAGGTCGTCCTCACCCACGAGACCACCCATGTCGCCACCCGTACGGTCACCACGGCCGCCACCCCGCTGTGGTTGTCCGAGGGCTTCGCCGACTGGGTCGCCTACCGCGGGGTGCACCGCACGCCCGCCACCGCCGCGCCCGAACTGACCCGCGCGGTACGGGCCGGCAAACCGCCCGGCCGGCTGCCGACCGACGCCGACTTCGGCTTCCGGGCCGGCGCCGACCGGCTGGCGACGGCGTACGAGGGCAGCTGGCTGGCCTGCCGCATGATCGCCGAGAAATGGGGCGAGGCCAAGCTGCTGGCGTTCTACAAGGCGGCGGGCCGGAGCGCGCTGCGCACCTCGGGGGCGACCGGGGAAGCGCCGATCGAGGCGGCCACCGCCGGGCCCGCCGCGGCCCGTCCGGCGCCCCCGGCCGCCGGTGCCGGCCACCGTCCGGCGGCCGGCCGCACCGAGGCCACGGACCGGGCCCTGCGGACCCAACTGGGCATCGGGCTGGGCGAGTTCACCCGGCAGTGGCGGGCCTATGTGAAGCAGCTGCTGGCGCGGTGACGGTGCGCGGCACGGGCGCCCGGCGCAGCCGATGGCCGCCGTCCCCGCTCCCGGTGCCGCGACGGCCGGCCCCGGTGGCGGTCCACAGCCGGCGGCAGGCCAGCAGCGACGCGGCGACCAGCAGCCCGTTGCGCACCGCCAGCAGCGCGATGCCCCAGGGGGCGCTGGCCACGACGTCGGCGAAGTGGACCGGGAACTCCAGCAGCGTGACGCCGGTGGCGAGCACCACCAGCACCGCCGGCGGCGTCTGCCGGCTGCCGCGGACGGCCAGGCACACCGCGGCCAGCCCCACCAGCCACAGCAGGTACTGCGGGCTGATCACCCGGCTCGTGGTGGTGAACAGCAGGGTGGCGGTGAAGGCCGCGTCGGCGGGCGTCGCCCGGGTGAACCGGCGCGCCCGCGTCCGCCACAGCACCAGCCAGCCCAGCGCCGCCCCGCTCAGCACGACCGCGAGGGTGCTGACGAGCGGGACGCCGGGCCCGAGGAACTCCACCGAGCCGTAGTTCAGCAGCACCTGGCCGTCCCAGCCGTAGTGGCGGGCGAGGTGGAACACCAGCCCACCGAGCGACTCGACCTCCGTACCGCGGTCACGCTGGAAGGTCAGGAACGCCAGCGCGCCCGGTGCGGCGGCCACGAAGAGCAGGGTGAGCCCGGCCCCGGTGCGGGCCGCGCTGCGCCACAGGGCCCGCGCCCCGCGGCCGCGCAGCGCCGCCCCGGTCAGCAACAGCGCCGGCCACACCTTCAGCAGCGTCCCGAACGCGATCAGCGCGCCCGCCAGCCGGGGCCGGCGGGCGGCCCAGAGCAGCGCCGCGACCGCGACCGCGGTGACCATCAGGTCGTAGCGGGCGTACCCGGTCGGGCCCAGGAGGGCGACGCCCACGATCCACACCCAGGCCCCGGCCGCCCGGTGGCCGGGTCGCCGCCCGGCCCGCAGGAACAGCGTCAGCGTCGCCGCGTCCGTGAGTAGGACCAGCACGAAGAACGCCGGGGCGTAACCGAGGAACGGCAGCAGGCCGGGGGAGAGCACCGCCATCGCGGCGGCCGGCGGGTACTGCCAGGTCACGTCGTCCAGCGGGAAGGTGCCGGTCCGCAGCACCTCGGCCCAGCCGTGGTAGATCACCGACACATCGGTGGTGACGTCCGGCCCGGGCAGCACCAGCACCTTCAGCACGCAGAGCAGCAGCACGGCCCGGGTCACCGCCCAGGCCGCGACCGCGAGCCATCTCCCGCGCGCCCCGCCGGCACCGTCCATCGCCACCTCCGCCTGTCAGCCGTCGTCTGCATCATGCCGTCGGCGGCCGGTCACGGGGTGTCGCCGTGGTACGGGCGTGGCGGGCCGCCCGGCCACCGTGCGCCCGGCGGCGGGTAGCCTCGGGCCTCGTGCACAAGACCCTGATCGTCACGAACGACTTCCCGCCCCGGCCCGGCGGCATCCAGGCCTTCCTGCACAGCATGGCGCTGCGCCTGGACCCGAACCAGGTGGTCGTCTACGCCTCGACCTGGAAGCGGAGCGCGGAGGGCCGCGCGGCCACCGCCGCCTTCGACGCCGACCAGCCGTTCCCGGTGGTCCGGGACCGTACGACGATGCTGCTGCCCACCCCGAGGGTGACCCGGCGGGCCGTCGGCCTGCTGCGCGCACACGGCTGTTCCTCCGTCTGGTTCGGTGCCGCGGCACCGCTCGGCCTGATGGCGCCCGCCCTCCGCGCGGCCGGCGCGCGGCGGATCGTGGCGACCACGCACGGCCACGAGGCGGGCTGGGCGCAGCTGCCGGGCGCCCGGCAACTGCTGCGGCGGATCGGCGAGGGCACCGACACCCTCACCTACCTCGGCGAGTACACCCGCTCCCGGATCGCCGCCGCGCTGACCCCGGCGGCCGCCTCCCGGATGGTCCAACTCCCGCCCGGCGTCGACGAGAAGACCTTCCACTCCGGCTCGGGCGGCGACGAGGTGCGCGCCCGGCTCGGCCTGGCCGACCGCCCGGTCGTGGTCTGCGTCTCCCGTCTCGTGCCGCGCAAGGGCCAGGACACGCTCATCGAGGCGATGCCGGCGGTCCTCGCCGCCGTCCCGGACGCCGTCCTGCTGATCGTCGGCGGCGGCCCGTACGAGAAGGAGCTGCGCGCGCTGGCGCGGGAGAAGGGCGTGGCGGAATCCGTGCGCTTCACCGGCGCGGTGCCGTGGGAGGAGCTGCCGGCCCACTTCGGCGCCGGTGACGTCTTCGCGATGCCCTGCCGCACCCGCCGCGGCGGCCTCGACGTCGAGGGGCTGGGCATCGTCTATCTGGAGGCCTCGGCCACCGGACTGCCCGTGGTGGCGGGCGACTCCGGCGGTGCGCCGGACGCGGTGCTGGACGGCGAGACCGGCTGGGTGGTCCCCGGCGGCTCGCCGACCCCCACCGCGGAACGCCTGGTCACCCTGCTCAAGGACCCCGGTCTGCGCCGCACCATGGGCGAGCGCGGGCGGGCCTGGGTGGAGGAGAAGTGGCGCTGGGACCTGCTGGCGGAACGGCTCAAGGAGCTGCTGTAGCCGGGGCCGTGGGGGCGCCGGTATGCGAACCGCCGCCGCGGCACACGGCCACGGCGGCGGTTTCCGGCCAAGCTCACCAGGGATGTCGTCAGCCCCGGTAGATCGCCTCGATCTCCTCCGCGAAGTCCTTGGCGACCACGTTCCGCTTCAGCTTCAGCGACGGCGTGACATGGCCCGACTCCTCGGTGAACTGGGTCGGCAGGATACGGAACTTGCGCACCGACTCGGCCTGCGAGACGGCCGCGTTGCCGTCGTCGACGGCCCGCTGGACCGCGGCGAGCAGCTCCGGGTCCGTGGCCAGTTCGGCCGGGGTGCTGCCGGCCGGGCGGCCGTGCTCCTCGGCCCAGCGCGGCAGGAACTCCTCGTCGAGGGTGACCAGCGCGCCGATGAACGGCCGGCCGTCGCCGACCACCATGCACTCGGCGATCAGCGCGTGCGCCCGGATGCGGTCCTCGATGACGGCCGGCGCGACGTTCTTGCCGCCCGCGGTGACCAGGATCTCCTTCTTGCGGCCGGTGATGGCCAGATAGCCGTCCTCGTCGAGGGTGCCGAGGTCGCCGGTGTGGAACCAGCCGTCGGAGAGCGCCTCTTCGGTGGCCGTGGGGTTGTTCCAGTACTCGGTGAAGAGGTGCTCACCGTGCAGCAGGACCTCGCCGTCGTCGGCGATCCGGACCACCGAGCCGGGCAGCGGCTGGCCGACGGTGCCGATCTTCTGCCGGTCCCAGGGGTTGAACGCGGTGGCCGCGCACGACTCCGTCAGGCCGTAGCCCTCCAGGGCGGTGAAGCCGATGCCGCGGAAGAAGTGGCCCAGCCGCTCGCCGAGCGGCGCGCCGCCGGAGATCGCGTGGGTGGCCCGGCCGCCGAGCACCGCGCGCAGCTTGCCGTAGACCAGCCGGTCGAAGACCTTGTACTTGAGCTTCAGGCCGAGCGGCGGACCGTCGGGGGTGTCCAGCGCCCGGCTGTAGGCGATCGCGGTGTCCGCCGCCTTGTCGAAGATCTTGCCCTTGCCGTCGGCCTGCGCCTTCGCCCGGGCCGAGTTGTAGACCTTCTCGAAGACCCGGGGCACGCCCAGGACCAGCGTCGGCCGGAAGGACGCGAGGTCCTCGGTGAGGTTCTTGATGTCGGGGGCGTGGCCCAGCTTGATCGGGGCCATCACGGAGGCGACCTGCACCAGGCGGCCGAAGACGTGCGCGATGGGCAGGAACAGCAGGACCGAGGAGTCACCGGTGCGGAACAGCGGGCGCAGCCGCTCGACGATGTTGCCGCACTCGGCGAAGAAGCTGCGGTGGCTGAGCACACAGCCCTTGGGGCGGCCGGTGGTCCCCGAGGTGTAGACGATCGTGGCGGGCGAGTCCGCGTCGGCGAGCGCGCTGCGGGCGTCGACCTCGTCGTCGGTGAGCTCGGCGCCGGCGGCCCGCAGCCGGGCGATCGCGTCCCGCTCGATCTGCCAGATGTTCTCCAGCTCGGGCAGCCGGTCGCGGACCGATTCGACGGTCGCCTCGTGGGTGGGGCTCTCCACCAGACAGGCCACCGCACCGGAGTCACCGAGGATCCACTGGATCTGCTCGGCGGAACTGGTCTCGTACACGGGCACGGTGATCGCGCCGGCGCTCCAGATGGCGAAGTCCAGCAGCGTCCACTCGTAACGGGTGCGCGACATCAGCCCGACCCGGTCACCGGGCTGGATTCCGGAGGCCATCAGGCCCTTGGCGACGGCGCGGACCTCGGCGAGGAAGGCGACGGCGGTGACGTCCTGCCACTCGCCGTTCACCTTGCGCCCCATGACGGCAACATCCGGGTGCTGCGCGGCATTTCGGCGGATGAGATCCGTCAGATTGCCGTCCGCGGGGACCTCGTACAGGGCCGGAAGGCTGAACTCGCGCAAGACTGCTGCTCCTCAAAAGCGCCGGCGCCACGACGCTGTGCGTACACCGACGGCGGTCCATGATCATGCTGGGGGATTGGACTGCCCGGACGTTACCCACCGGTATTGCTTTTGGGATAGGGGGTCGCGACCAGATGTTCGATGCGTCACACGCTTGCGGACACGCCATGGGGACTGTTGCGCGCAGACTAGACCAGCGGGTCGGTGACCCGAAAGTAACCGCGGCCCGGCGAACCGGTGGGGGCCCCTCCCCCCTTGCTCCACGGGCGATCTAGGGTGACGCCATGCGCGTGCATGTGGTCAGTGACGTACACGGCAACAGCCGGGACCTGGCGGCCGCCGGGGACGGTGCCGATGCCCTGGTCTGCCTCGGTGACCTGGTGCTCTTCCTCGACTACGCCGACCACTCGCGCGGCATCTTCCCCGACCTCTTCGGCGTCGCGCACGCCGACACCCTGGTCGAACTGCGCACCGCCCGCCGCTTCGACGAGGCCCGCGCACTGGGCCGCCGGCTCTGGGCCGAACTCGACGCCGCCGGCCACAGCCGCGAGGCGGTCATCGAGGGCGCGGTCCGCAAGCAGTACGCCGAACTCTTCGCGGCCTTCCCGACCCCCACGTACGCCACCTACGGCAATGTCGACATGCCGCGCCTGTGGCCCGAATACGCCGGACCCGGCACCACCGTCCTCGACGGCCAACGGGTGGAGATCGGCGGCCGGGTCTTCGGCTTCGTCGGCGGCGGACTCACCAGCCCGATGCGGACCCCGTACGAGATCAGCGACGAGGAGTACGCCGCCAAGATCGAGGCGGTCGGCGAGGTGGACGTGCTGTGCACCCACATCCCGCCGGACGTCCCCGATCTCTGCTACGACACCGTCGCCCGCCGCTTCGAACGCGGCAGCGCCGCGCTGCTGGACGCCATCCGCACCACCCGCCCCCGCTACTCCCTCTTCGGCCACGTCCACCAGCCGCTCGCCCGCCGGATGCGCATCGGCGGCACCGAATGCATCAATGTCGGCCATTTCAATGCGACCGGTATGCCCTACGTCCTGACGTGGTGAGCCCCGGCCGTGACCGGTACGCATCCGGTCCGCGTACCGTCTGCGTACGGCTGCGTACGGCTGCGTACTCCCGGGTTTCCCCGCGCGGTAGCCTTCAGCAGCAGAGACAGCACCTTGCGGACACCGCGTGAGCGTCGGCGGACCGGCACCAATCGGCATGGAGGAGTCACGGCGATGGCCGAACACACCAGCTCTAGCATCACGATCGAGGCGGCACCCGCCGAAGTGATGGGAGTGATCGCCGACTTTGACCGCTACCCGGAGTGGACCGGAGAGGTCAAGGAGGCGGAGGTGCTCGCCGAGGACGACCAGGGCCGCGCGGTACAGGTCCGGCTGCTGCTCGACGCCGGCGCGATCAAGGACGACCACACCCTCGCCTACACCTGGACCGGCCCCGACGAGGTCAGCTGGTCCCTGGTCAAGTCCCAGATGCTGCGCGCCCTCGACGGCTCCTACCGCCTCGCCGCGCTGCACGGCGGCACCGCCACCGAGGTCACGTACCAGCTCACCGTCGACGTCAAGATCCCGATGCTCGGCATGATCAAGCGCAAGGCCGAGAAGGTCATCATCGAGCGCGCCCTGGAAGGGCTGAAGCGGCGCGTCGAGAGCCACCCCGACGCCGACCCGGCGCCCGCCGACGAGGCCGCCCCCGCCGACGAGGCCAAGAAGCTCTGAACGTGCGCACCGTCCTCGTCACCGGCCCCGGCGGTGCGGGCCGCACCACGCTCGCCGCCGCGACCGCCCTGGCCGGCGCCCGGCAAGGTGCCCGGGCGCTGCTGCTCACCACCGAGAGCAGCGCCTGCGAAACGGTCCTGGGCACCCCGCTCCGCGCCGAGCGGCCCACCCCGATAGCGCCCGGCCTGCACGCCCGCCGCATCGACCCCGGCGACCGCTTCCGGCAGGAATTCCTCGCCTTCCAGGAGCGCGCCGGCACCGCCCTCGACCTGCTGGGCGCCGCGCCCCTCGACGAGGACGAACTGACCGAACTCCCCGGCGCCGAGGACTTCGCCCTGCTCCAGGCGCTGCGCGCCGAACACGCCTCGGACGACTGGGACCTGGTCGTCGTCGACATGCCCTCGGCGGCCGAAACGATCCGGCTGCTGGCGCTCCCCGCCCAGGTCCGCCGCTACCTCCGCCGGCTGCTGCCGCCCGAGCGCCAGGCCGCCCGCGCGCTGCGCCCGGTCCTCGCCCAGCTCGCCGGCGTCCCGATGCCGGCCCAGAAGCTGTACGACGCCGCCGGCCGCTGGGAGAGCGAACTCGCCGCCGTCCAGCAGGCGATCGACGACCCCGGCACCTCCGTCCGCCTGGTCACCGAGGCCGGCCCGGTCGCCGCCGCCAACCTGCGCACCATCCGCGCCGGCCTGGCCCTGCACGGCCGCCGCACCGACGGCGTGGTCGTCAACCGGCTGCTGCCCACCGGCTCCGCCGACCCGTTCCTCGCCGCGCTCTCCGGCAGCCAGCAGACCGCCCTCAAGGCGCTGCGCGAGGAGTTCCCCGACGTCCCCGTCCACGAGGTGCCGCACCTGGGCCGCCACCCCCAGGGCGTCGCGGAACTGGACGAGTTGATCGGCGGACCGGACGGCGGGATCGGCGTCCCGGCCCCCGCCGCGGCGGACCGCCGCGACCCCTGGACCGTCGAGGACCGGCTCGCCACCGACGGCATCCTGGTCTGGCGGGTGCCGCTGCCCGGTGCCGAGCGACGGGGCCTCGGCCTGGTGCGCCGCGGCGACGAGGTCGTGGTGACGGTCGGCCGGTTCCGCCGGATCCGCACCCTGCCCTCCGCGCTCCGCCGCTGCTCGGTCTCCGGCGCCGGCCTCCGCGACGGCGTGCTGGAGATCCGTTTCACCCCCGATCCCGACCTGTGGCCCAAGAGCGACTGAACGCGGTACCACCGTTCGGGTAACGTCGGGAGTGGGCCAGGAGCCCGCCCCCGCGCGCGCCCGACCCGGACCCGACTCGCCGTACGCCCCGCCGCAGCAGTCCACGGAGTTCAACATGAGCGATGCCACCGAGCGCCCCGCCGACCGCGCGGCCGGGCCCGACGCCGACGCCTGGGAGACCGCCTGCGCCGAGGACCTCGCCGCGGAGAAGGCCCGCCGCCGGTCCGAGTACGGCCCCCAGCCGGGCAGCGCCGCCGAGGAGCTGCGCAAGCTCGCCGAGGCGGTGACCGACAAGCTCGCCGGCATCCAGCTGCCCGGCGCGCTCGGCGGGATGGCCGCGCAGAGCGCCGTGAGCCAGCTGTTCAAGCAGGCCCGGGCCGCCGTCGAACCGGTCATCGAGCGCAACCCCGACATCTTCGACCACCTCGCCGCGGCCGGCTCCGAACTCGTCGCCGCCTACCGCTCCGCCGTCGAGCGCAGCGAGCGCCGCTGGACCCGCGACGACCTCACCGACCGGCCCGCCACCGGCCGTGCCGACGACCCGCGGGACGACGACGGTCCCACCGGCACCGAGCGAATCGATCTCGACTGACCCGAGCTCCGGTACGGTGGGTCCCGGCGGGGTTCGAGCGAAAAACTGAGGGACACATGGGACTCACCATCGGCGTCGACATCGGCGGCACGAAGATCGCGGCCGGCGTGGTCGACGAAGAGGGTTCGATCCTTGAGACGTGCAAGGTACCGACCCCGCAGGCCACCGATGCCCTGACCGAGGCCATCGCGGACGCGGTCCGCACGGTTGGTGCCGGGCACCACATCGAGGCGGTGGGCATCGGTGCCGCCGGCTACGTCGACGAGAAGCGCGCCACGGTCCTGTTCGCACCGAACATCGACTGGCGCCACGAACCACTGAAGGACAAGGTCGAACAGCGCGTCGGCCTCCCCGTCGTCGTCGAGAACGACGCCAACGCCGCCGCCTGGGGCGAGTACCGCTTCGGTGCCGGCCAGGGCCACAGCGACGTCATCTGCATCACGCTCGGCACGGGCCTCGGCGGCGGCATCATCATCGGCAACAAGCTGCGCCGCGGCCGCTTCGGCGTCGCCGCGGAGTTCGGGCACATCCGGGTCGTGCCGGACGGCCTGCTGTGCGGCTGCGGCAGCCAGGGCTGCTGGGAGCAGTACGCCTCCGGCCGCGCCTTGCTGCGCTACGCCAAGCAGCGCGCCTTCGCCACCCCCGAGAACGCCACGGTGCTGCTCTCGCTCGGCGACGGCACCCCCGACGGCATCCAGGGCAAGCACATCAGCGCCGCCGCCCGTCAGGGCGACAAGGTCGCCATCGACTCGTTCCGCGAACTGGCCCGCTGGGCCGGTGCCGGTCTCGCCGACCTGGCCTCGCTGTTCGACCCGTCGGCCTTCATCGTCGGCGGCGGGGTCTCGGACGAGGGCGAACTGGTCCTCGAACCGATCCGCAAGTCGTTCCGCCGCTGGCTGGTCGGCAATCAGTACCGGCCGCACGCCCAGGTCCTCGCCGCCCAGCTCGGCGGCAAGGCCGGACTGGTGGGGGCGGCCGACCTGGCGCGCCAGGGCTGACCGCGGTGGTGGCCGAGCACCCCGGGCTCCCGGCGTCCGGCACCGAACAGGACGCCGTACGGGTCCGCGTGCTCAGCTACAACATCCGCTCGATGCGCGACGACCGGGCGGCGCTGGCCAGGGTCATCCGGGCCTGCGCCCCCGATCTCGCGCTGATCCAGGAGGCGCCGCGGTTCTTCCGCTGGCGCAAGGCCGCCGAGCGGCTGGCCCGGTCGGCCGGCCTGGTGTACGTCACCGGCGGCGGGACGACCGCGGGCCCGATGATCCTCTCCACGCTCCGCGCGCACATCGAGCGCACCGAGGACGTCCTGCTGCCCCGCACCCCCGGCCTGCACCAGCGCGGTCTGGCCACCGCCGTGGTCCGGATCGGCGGGGCCCGGCTCGGTGTCGTCAGCTGCCACCTCAGCCTCGCCGACCGGGAGCGGTACGAGCAGGCCGGGCTGCTGCTGGAGCGGCTGGCCGCCCTGGGGACGCGGCACGCGGTCGTGGGCGGCGACCTCAACGACCGGCCGGAGGGCCGGAGCTTCCGGCGGCTGGCGGACCGGCTCACGGACGCCTGGGCGGCCGAGCCGTGGGGCGGGGAGTTCACCTCCACGCCCCACGCACCGGTGCAGCGCATCGACGCGGTCCTCACCACGGACGGCATCGAGGTACTGGGCTGCGGGGTGCCGCACGGCCTCCCCGGCGTACGGGAGGCCGATCTGCTGGCCGCCTCGGACCACCTGCCGGTGCTGGCCGCCCTGCGGGTGCCGGCCGGGGTCTGACTCAGACCACCGCGCCGCCGCCCGGCAGTTGGTCGTCGTCCCCGTCGTCGTTCTTCATCCGGTACACCAGCGTGGCGAAGCCGCCCAGGAAGCCGCCGATGCCCAGGACCGTGCTCCACCACGTCACCGGCTGCTGGAAGACCACCAGGGCGATCAGCAGCAGCGGGCCGCCGAGCACCGCGATCCAGGCGAACTTGGTGGTGGTGTCGGCCTCCGGCAGCGGCGGCGGCTCGGGCGGGGTGAAGTGGCCCTCGTCGGTCTCGTCGAAGTCGTCGTCGGACGGTTCCGCGGCGGACCAGTCCCGCGGGCCGACGCCCGGGGCGAAGACCACGAAGCTGCCCGGGCGGTCGCTGCCGGCCTTCCCCGGGTCCCCGGGTCCGCCCTTGCGGTCCTTGGCCTCCCCGCCGTCGTCGGGCGCCTTGGCGGGCGCGTCGTCGTCGGCCGGGAACGAGGGCTGGTCGCCGTAGCCGGCGACGATCTCCGCCCAGGCGGCTTCCTCGTCCAGCGGGTCCCGGGGGTCGCGGGGGCTACGCTCCGCCACTGGCCGCCGTCCCCTTCCGGGCCGCCTCCACGGCGCCCGCCCCCGCCGCCGGGGCGAGCCGGGAGATGAAGGCGAAGGTGTCCTCGAAGATCTTCTCCGCGTCGTGGTCGAGCGGGGCGACGTGGTAGCTGCGCTCCAGCAGGGTCTGCCGGACGTCGGTGGAGGAGACCCGGGCGAGGATCCGCTCGGAGTCCACCGGCGGGACGATGTGGTCCTGCGGGCTGGTCATCACCAGCAACGGCTGGGTGACGGCCGGGAGTTCGGAGTCCACCTGCTGGAAGAACCGGCGCAGTGAGTACGCGGCGTGCAGCGGCACCCGGGCGTAGGCCAGCTCCTCGGCACCGGGCTTGGCGATGTCGTTGGCCACCCCCTTGGTCGTCCGGACCAGATGGCGCAGCACCACAAGCAGCGGCGCCGCGGCATCATGGACCTTGTTGGCCGGGTTGACCACGACCACCCCGCTGACCGCGGCGCCGTGTTTGGCGGCCAGCCGGAGCGCCAGCGCGCCGCCCATCGACAGGCCGCAGACGAAGACCTGGGAGCAGCGCTCGGTCAGCGCCCGCAGTTCGCGGTCGACCTCGGCGTACCAGTCCTGCCAGGTCGTGATCTGCAGGTCCTGCCAGCGGGTGCCGTGACCGGGCAGCAGCGGAAGGGAGACGGTCAGCCCCCGGTCGGCGAGATATTCGGCCCAGGGGCGCAGGGACTGGGGGGAGCCGGTGAAGCCGTGGCACACAAGGACGCCGACCTCTCCGCCGTCGCGGCGGAACGGCTCGGCTCCGGGAAGGAGCGGCACCGGGGGACTCCGTTCGATGAAGGGACCTGGCGAGTTACCCCAGGGTACGCAAAGTGACGGCGGGCGGATAGGTCCGACGGCGCCCGCGGCCCGGGCGGAGCGCCGCCACCCCTCATCTCCGACCGACGGCGCCCGCGGGCCCCACAGGCGGTCCGCACGTGGGCGTGCACCAGCTGCCGGAGCCCTTGAACGCCCGGCCGGGGCGAGCGTGCCACCCGGGCAGGTTAAGGTCTTTGCGTCACACACAGGAGGCAGTCGGTTGATCTACGGCGCAATGAAGTTTTCCCTCGGCGGGTCGCTGAAGCTTGCCTTCAGGCCCTGGGTGGAAGGCATCGAGAACGTTCCCGCCGAGGGCCCCGCGATCCTCGCGAGCAACCACCTGTCCTTCTCGGACTCGTTCTTCCTGCCCGCGGTGCTCGACCGCAAGGTCACCTTCATCGCGAAGTCGGAGTACTTCACCTCCCCGGGCGTCAAGGGCAAGCTGACCGCCGCGTTCTTCAAGGGCGTGGGCCAGCTGCCGGTGGACCGCTCGGGCGCCCGCGGCGCGGGCGAGGCGGCGATCAAGAGCGGCATAGAGGTCCTCAGGCGCGGTGAGCTGTTCGGCATCTACCCGGAGGGCACCCGCTCCCCGGACGGCCGGCTCTACCGCGGCAAGCCGGGCGGCCTGGCCCGGGTGGCGCTGGCCACCGGCGCGCCGGTCATCCCCGTGGCGATGATCGACACCGAGAAGGTGCAGCCTCCCGGCAAGATCGTGCCGAAGATGATCCGGCCGGGGATCCGCATCGGCAAGCCGCTGGACTTCACCCGCTACCAGGGCATGGAGGGTGACCGTTTCATCCTGCGGTCGGTCACCGACCAGGTGATGTACGAGATCATGAAGCTCTCCGGCCAGGAGTACGTGGACATCTACGCGACCGCCGCCAAGCGGCAGATCGCGGACGCGGCGAAGGCCGCGGAGGCGAAGAAGAAGGCCGAGGCGGAGCAGGCCAAGAAGGCCGCCGCCGAATAGGCCGACGAAGACGGGCAGGGCCGAGGCCGGGCGCGGGTGCGTCCGGTGAGGGGTGGGGGCCGGCAATGACGGATGCGGACATACGGACGGTGACCGGCGGCATGGCCGCCGCCCGGCGCCACGGCAAGCGCCCGCCGAAGGTGCTGCGGATGTCCGTCGAGCTGCCGCTGTGGCGTGCGCTCACCGGCTACCGGATCCTCACCCTGCTCTACGTCCTGGTCCTGGACGCGATGTCGTACCGCAAGTACGAACACCCGCTGGGCGCCGCCGCCTACATGGGCGCGCTCACCGTCTGGATGGCGCTGACCTGGCGGCGGACGACCTCGCCGGAGCGCTGCACCCGCCGGTTCCTCGTCACCGACCTGGGCTTCGCGGTGGGCGGGATCCTGCTCACCACGCTGGTCGACAGTCACGCGCGCATCATGGGCGGCTCGCCCACGCTGCCCTCCATCTGGGCGGCCGGCGCCGTCCTCGGCTTCGCGATCAAGGGCGGCTGGCGCTGGGCCGCGGTGGCCTCCAGCGCGGTGGCGGCCGCCAACCTCGTCGAACGCGAGGTGCTGGCCCGCGACACCCTCCACAACGTGATCCTGGTGTGGGTGGCCAGCGTCGGCCTCGGCTACGTCGTCGAGGTCGCCCGGGCCAGTGAGCGCACCCTCGCCCGGGCCCTGCAGGTCGAGGCCGCCACCCGCGAACGGGAGCGGCTGGCCCGCGACATCCACGACAGCGTGCTGCAGGTCCTGGCGATGGTGCAGCGGCGCGGTGCCGCGATCGGCGGCGAGGCGGCGGAGCTGGGCCGGATGGCGGGCGAGCAGGAGGTCGCGCTGCGCAGCCTGGTGTCCGGCGGCCCGGTCTCGCGGCCGGTCGTCCCGGCCCCGGTGCCGGCCGCGGTGCCGGTGCCGCCCGCGCCGCCGGCCGGCGACGGGCCCTGTGACGTGCGGGCGCTGCTCGCGCCGTACGCGGGGGCCGGGGTGACCTTCTCCGAGCCGGGTGCCCCGGTCGAACTGCCGGCCGCCGCGGCGGCGGAGCTCGCGGCCGCTGTCAGTGCCGCGTTGGACAATGTCCGGGTCCATGCGGGGCCCGGCGCCCAGGCATGGATCCTGGTGGAGGACGAACCGCACGCGGTGATCGTGACGGTCCGCGACGACGGCCCCGGCATCCCCGAGGGCCGCCTCGCGGACGCCGAGCGCGAGGGCCGGCTGGGGGTGGCCCTGTCGATCCGCGGCCGGCTGCGGGACCTCGGCGGCACCGCGGAGTGGGTCTCGGTCCCCGGCCAGGGCACGGAAGTGGAGTTGACGGTCCCCAAGGGCACGGCGCCCGAGGGCGGAAGGCGGGGGAAGACCCGGGCATGACGGAGCAGACGGGCCTGAAGGTGATGGTGGTCGACGACCACCCGATGTGGCGCGACGCGGTCGCGCGGGATCTGGCCGAGGCCGGGTTCGAGGTGGTGGCGACGGCCGGCGACGGCCTCCAGGCGGTCCGCCGCGCGCAGGCCGCCTCGCCCGACGTGCTGGTCCTGGACCTCAATCTGCCGGGCCTGCCCGGCGTACAGGTCTGCAAGGAGCTGGTCGGCGCCCATCCGTCGCTGCGGGTGCTGGTGCTGTCGGCGAGCGGGGAGCACGCCGATGTGCTGGAGGCGGTCAAGTCCGGTGCGACCGGCTATCTGCTGAAGTCGGCGAGCACCGAGGAGCTGCTGGACGCGGTGCGGCGCACGGCCGCCGGGGACGCGGTGTTCACCCCGGGCCTCGCCGGACTGGTGCTCGGCGAGTACCGCAGGCTGGCCACCGAGCCGGTCCCGGCGACGGCCGACGAGCCGGGCGCCCCGCGGCTGACCGAGCGGGAGACCGAGGTGCTGCGCCTGGTCGCCAAGGGCCTCTCGTACAAGCAGATCGCCGAGCGGCTGGTCATCTCGCACCGCACGGTGCAGAACCACGTCCAGAACACCCTCGGCAAGCTGCAGTTGCACAACCGCGTCGAGCTGGTGCGGTACGCGATAGAGCGCGGCCTCGACGAGGGCTGAGCCGCGCCCGGACCGGTTCCCCGGAGAGGGAGACCGCGGCCCGCCATGATCGATCCGCTCGTACGGGTGAAGACGAGGCGTCAACTTCCCCAAAACTTACCGGAATCGCCGCTTCCGACATCCCGGAGTGACCCAGATCACCATTAGCGTGACCGGCGTCAGCTCAACCACGGCCGTGCGCGGCCACTGACGGGATGTAGGTGATTGCAGCGATGCGGGTCGGAGTACTGACCGGCGGCGGCGACTGCCCCGGACTGAACGCGGTGATCAGGGCAATCGTCCGCAAGGGCACCCAGGAATACGGCTACGACTTCCTCGGCTTCCGGGACGGCTGGCGCGGGCCGCTGGAGAACGACACGGTACCGCTGGACATCCCGGCGGTGCGCGGCACCCTGCCCCGCGGCGGCACGATCCTCGGCTCCTCGCGGACCAACCCCTTCCAGGCCGAGGACGGCGTCCGCCGGATCAAGGAGACCCTCACCAAGCAGGAGGTCGAGGCGCTGATCGCGATCGGCGGCGAGGACACCCTGGGGGTGGCGACCCGGCTGTCGGGCGAGTTCGGCGTCCCGTGCGTCGGCGTCCCGAAGACCATCGACAACGACCTCTCGGCCACGGACTACACCTTCGGCTTCGACACCGCCGTGGGCGTCGCCACCGAGGCCATCGACCGGCTGCACACCACCGCCGAATCGCATATGCGGGTGCTGGTCGTCGAGGTCATGGGCCGGCACGCCGGCTGGATCGCGCTGCACTCCGGCCTCGCCGGCGGCGCCAACGTCATCCTCATCCCCGAGCAGCGCTTCGACGTCGAGCAGGTCTGCGGGTGGATCCAGTCCCGCTTCAAGGTGCGCTACGCCCCGATCGTGGTGGTCGCCGAGGGCGCGATGCCCAAGGACGGCCAGATGGTGCTCAAGGACGACTCCAAGGACTCCTTCGGCCACGTCCGGCTCTCCGGCGTGGGGGAGTGGCTGGCCAAGGAGATCGAGTCGCGCACCGGCAAGGAGGCCCGCACCACGGTCCTCGGCCACACCCAGCGCGGCGGTACGCCCAGCGCCTTCGACCGCTGGCTGGCCACCCGCTTCGGGCTGCACGCCATCGAGGCGGTGCACGACGGTGACTTCGGCACGATGGTCGCGCTGCGCGGCACCGACATCGTCCGGGTGCCGATCTCCGAGGCGACCGCCAAGCTGAAGACCGTCGACCCGGCGCTCTATGCCGAGGCCGGGGTGTTCTTCGGCTGACCAGGGGCGCCGCCCCGCCGGGGCGCACCGCCGGGCGAGGGGCCGTATATTCGCCATACACGACATATCCGGCCCATTGCTCCTGGTGAGCACATCCCGGCGGGAGGGAACGTGGAGATCATCGCCTTCGGCGTGCAGACGGACGAGCGGCCGTGCCTGGAGCGGGCCTTCGCCGGCCGCCACCAGGTCCGCACCCTGGACGTGGTCCTCAACCGCGACACCGCCCCGATCGCCCACGGCTACGAGATCGTCAGCTCCGACGTCAACGCCGACCTGGGCGCGGACGTCCTGCAGACCCTCGCGGCCGGCGGGACGAAGATGGTCGCCCAGCGCTCCACGGGCTTCAACAACATCGATCTGGAGGCCGCGGCCGATCTCGGGATGAGCATCGGCCGGGTCTCCCACTACTCCCCCTACGCGGTGGCGGAATTCGCCTGGGCACTCGCGCTGGCCGTCAACCGCAAGATCGTGCGGGCCGCCCAGCGCACCCGCAACTTCGACTTCCGGCTGGACGGCCTGATGGGCCGCGACCTGCGCGGCCGCACCGCCGGTGTGCTCGGCACCGGCCGGATCGGCGAGGCGTTCACCCGGATCGCCCACGGCTTCGGCATGAACCTGCTGGGCTGGGACCTCGCCGAGAACCCCCGCTGCGCCGCGCTGGGCATGAAGTACGTCCCCCGCGAGCGGCTGTTCGCCGAGGCCGACCTGGTCACCCTGCACCTCCCGCTGACGGACGCCACCCGGCACCTCGTCGACGCCGCCGCGCTGGCCGCCATGAAGGACGACGCCATCCTGGTCAACACCAGTCGCGGCGGCCTGGTCGACACCGCGGCACTGGTCCGCACCCTCAAGGCCCGCCGGCTCACCGGCGTCGCGCTGGACGTCTACGAGGAGGAGTCCGGGCTCTTCTACCACGACCGGTCCCTGGACGTCATCGACGACGACACCCTCGCCCGCCTGATGACCTTCGCGAACGTGCTGGTCACCTCGCACCAGGCGTACTTCACCGAGGATGCGGTGGGCCAGATCACCGAGGCCACCGTGGCCAACGTCGAGGACTACCTCGCCCACCGCACCAACGAGAACATGCTGGTCACACGAGGACAGCTGCCAGCAACTGCGCGGTGACCGCGGCCCCGTCCAGGGTCAGCACCGACTCCGGGTGGAACTGCACCCCCGCGAAACCCGGACCGCGCAGCGCATGCACCTCACCGGAGCCCGCGTCCCGGCTCAACTCCACGCGGTGCATGGCGAGTTCGGTCTCCGTACGGTCGTCGCAGCGGGCCGTGAAGGTGTTGTAGAAGCCGACCGTCTCGGGGCGGCCGAAGAAGTCGATCCGCTCCTGCGCCCCCTGGAAGGGCACCTCCTTGCGGACGATCTCCAACCCCAGCTCCGCGGCGAGCAGTTCGTGGCCCAGGCAGACCCCCAACAGGCCGTGTTGGTGCCGGGCGAGCAGGTCCGCGGTCAGCGACCGCAGGAAACGCATCTTGGGGTCGGCCGGGTCGGACGGGTCGCCCGGCCCCGGGCCCAGCACGACCGGCCCCTGGTGCGCCAGGGCGGCCGCGCGCAGCCCCGGCTCGTCGAAGCGGCGCACCGTCACCGTCAGCCCGGAGGTCCGCAGCAGATGCGCCAGCATCGCCGTGAAGGTGTCCTCCGCGTCGATCACCAGCGCATGCCCGCTCAGCTCGGCGGTCGGCGCGGTGGTCCGCATCCGCAGCCAGAACGGCGCCAGGTCCGCCCGGCGGGCGTCCAGGGCGGCGCGCACCCGCGGATCGTCGGCCAGCCGCGGCGGCCGCCCGCCGTCCGCCGGGCGCGCCGGTGCCTCCCGTACGCCCAGCGCGGTCAGCACGCCCGCCGCCTTGGCGTGGGTTTCGGCGACCTCGCCGTGCGGGTCGGAGGCGCGTACCAGCGTGGCACCGACCGGCACCCGCAGCCGGCCTTCGGCGGTGATGTCCGCGGTACGGATCAGGATCGGCGAGTCCAGCGTCTGCGCACCGCCCGCGTCCCGGCCGATCAGCGCCAGCGCGCCCGCGTAGTAGCCGCGGCCCCGCCCGTCCGGGTCGACCGGCTCGTGCCGCTCGATGACCCGGCAGGCGTTCTGCACCGGCGACCCGGTGACCGTCGCCGCGAACATCGTCTCCTTCAGCACCTCGCGCACATCGAGGGTGGACCGGCCGCGCAACTCGTACTCGGTGTGCGCGAGATGGGCCATCTCCTTGAGCCGGGGCCCGATCACCACCCCGCCCCGGTCGCCGACCGTGCACATCATCTTGAGCTCCTCGTCCACCACCATGGACAGCTCCTCGACCTCCTTGCGGTCGCCGAGGAACGCCAGCAGGCTCTCCGGGGTGGGGCCGCCGGCCGGGTAGCGGTAGGTGCCGCTGATCGGATTCATCACGACCGTGCCGCCGGTCATCCGGACGTGCACCTCCGGACTGGCGCCGACCAGCGTGCGCACACCGGGGCGGTGTACGACATACGTCCAGTACGCGCCGCGCTCACCGGCCAGCAGCCGCCGGAACAGCGCCAGTGCGTCGGCCGCCGAGAAGTCCGCGATCGAGCCCTCGAAGGTCCGGCGGATGACGAAGTTCGCGCCCTCGCCGGTGCCGATCTCCTCCCGCACCACCCGCTCGACGATCTCCGCGTACCGCTCGTCGGACACGTCGAACGCCCCGTCCGTCACCCGTACCTCGTGCGCCGGCAGCGCCGCCAGCACCTCCGCCAGCGGTAGCTCGTAGGTCTCGCGGGGGCGCAGCACGGCCAGCGGGGTGCCGTCGTCATGGGCCCGGAAGCCGCGCTCGCGGATCTGGCGGAACGGGATCAGCGCGAGCGCGTCGGTCACCGGCTCGCCGGGTGCCGTCTCACCCAGTGGGATGTCCGCCAGTCGCTCGACCTCGGTGACCTCGCCGATCAGCACCTCGACGGTGGGGGAACCCGCCTCCCGGCCGGGGGAGCGGCGGCGCAGCAGGGCGAACGGGGGGCCGGCGGGGTCGAGCAGCCGCCGGACGAGCGCGGCGGCATCGGGATGGACGTCGGGGCGTACGCGGTGCATGGCGGTTCCTTCCGGGTGGGCCGGAAAGGCCGGGCAGGAGGGGGACGACCGCCGGAAACGCCGAAGGCCGCCCTCGGGCGGCCTTCGCGGAGTGTGGGATGTGCGCGCGAATCAGTGGGCCGCCGGAGGAGCGGTCCACCACCAGTTCATGGTCGGCATCGGTCGCGTGCACATGCGGCGCACCCTACCGGACCGTCCGGGTGCTGTGCGTCTCACAGTCCGGATGCCGGACGGACACCCCCACCGGACCCCGTAATGTGGGGCATGTGACCGTGAACGCTGAAACCCACGCCGGTGGCAACACCTGGCGACACCTTCCCGCGGCGCAGCAGCCTGACTGGCCGGACCAAGAGGCTCTGCGCGATGTGATCGCGGAGCTCGAGTCCTATCCGCCGCTCGTCTTCGCGGGCGAGTGCGACCAGCTGCGTGAGCGCCTGGGAGCCGTCGCCCGTGGTGAGGCGTTCCTGCTTCAGGGCGGCGACTGCGCGGAGGCCTTCGACGCCGTCTCCGCCGAGCACATCCGCAACAAGCTCAAGACCCTCCTCCAGATGGGCGCCGTCCTGACCTACGCCGGTTCCGTGCCGGTGGTCAAGGTCGGCCGGATCGCCGGCCAGTACAGCAAGCCGCGCTCCAAGCCCACCGAGACCCGCGACGGCGTGACCCTGCCGACGTACCGCGGCGACTCCGTCAACGGCTTCGAGTTCACCGAGGCGGCCCGCATCCCGGACCCGCAGCGGCTGAAGCGGATGTACCACGCCTCCGCGGCGACCCTGAACCTCGTGCGCGCCTTCACCACCGGTGGCTACGCCGACCTGCGGCAGGTGCACGCCTGGAACCAGGACTTCGTGAAGTCCTCGCCCTCGGGGCAGCGCTACGAGGCGCTGGCCCGCGAGATCGACCGGGCGATGAACTTCATGAACGCCTGCGGGGTGGACCCGGAAGAGTTCCGGACCGTGGAGTTCTACTCCTCCCACGAGGCGCTGGTGCTCGACTACGAGTCGGCGCTGACCCGGGTGGACTCGCGCACCGGCAAGCTCTACGACGTCTCCGGGCACATGCTCTGGATCGGCGAGCGCACCCGGCAGCTGGACCACGCGCACATCGAGTTCGCCTCGCGGATCCGCAACCCGATCGGCGTCAAGCTGGGCCCGACGACCACCGCGGAGGACGCGCTCACCCTCATCGAGCGCCTCGACCCGGAGCGTGAGCCGGGCCGGCTGACCTTCATCACCCGCATGGGCGCGGACAAGATCCGCGACAAGCTCCCCGAGCTGGTCGACAAGGTCACCGCCTCCGGCGCGCAGGTCGCCTGGATCTGCGACCCGATGCACGGCAACACCTTCGAGGCGGCCTCCGGGCACAAGACCCGGCGCTTCGACGACGTGCTGGACGAGGTCAAGGGCTTCTTCGAGGTCCACAAGGGCCTCGGCACGCACCCGGGCGGCATCCACGTCGAGCTGACCGGTGACGACGTCACCGAGTGCGTGGGCGGCGGCGACGAGATCTTCGTCGACGACCTGCACCAGCGCTACGAGACCGCCTGCGACCCGCGGCTCAACCGCAGCCAGTCGCTGGACCTGGCCTTCCTGGTGGCGGAGATGTACCGCGATCAGTGATCGCCGGTGAACGTGGGTGGGGCGCGGATCTGTGATCCGCGCCCCATTGCGTCGTTCAGGGCCCGCCGGGCGTTGTGGAGCCAGGACGCGCCAGGTAAGGTAAGGGTAACCTCACTCAAGATCGGCTGGACCGGTCGATGAGGCCCTTCCGCCGACCAGTCGCCGGAACCGTCCGAAGCCGCCCCTCACGGAGGAGACACCGCGTGTACGTCTGCTCTTGCTTCGGGGTCACCGAGCGGCAGGTCCGCGAGCACGCGGCGGCGGGTGCCTGCACGCCCCGCCAGATCGCCTCCGCCTGCAAGGCCGGCACCGACTGCGGCAACTGCGTACGCCGCATCCAGGCACTGCTCGGCCGGGGCGCCTGCCCGCGCCGGGAGCTCATCGGGAACGGCGCCGACCCGCTGGCGGCCGGGCGGGCAGCGTCCGGGCTGTCGCCGGCGGACGGGCCGTCGCCGGCGGACGCGGAGGAGGACGCCGCGGGGCCCGCGGTGCTCCCGGAGGCCGCGTAGCCGTCAGCTCGGCTGCTCGATCACCTGGGCGAGGTAGAGCGCCTCCCCGAGCTTCTCCACCAGTTCCAGCTGGGTGTCGAGGTAGTCGATGTGGTGCTCCTCGTCCGCGAGGATGTCCTCGAAGATGTTCGCCGAGGTGATGTCGCCCTTGTTGCGCATCAGCTCGATACCGCGCTTGAGCCGGTCGATCGCCTCGACCTCGATCTGCCGGTCCGCCTGGAACATCTCGGTGACGGTCTGGCCGACCCGTACGTGGAACAGCCGCTGGTAATTCGGCAGCCCTTCGAGGAAGAGAATCCGGTCGGTCAGTACCTCCGCGTGCTTCATCTCGTCGAAGGATTCGGCGCGGGTGTACTTCGCGAGCTTGGTCCAGCCGAAGTTCTCCTGCATCTTGGCGTGCAGGAAGTACTGGTTGATGGCGGTCAGCTCGGCGGTCAGCTGCTCGTTGAGGAATTCGATGACCTCGGGGTCGCCCTGCATGGCTGCGGGCTCCTTCCACGCGAGAACTGGGCAGGTGCCGCGCATCCTCGCACCGCCCTCGGCGGACCGTCCAGTAAGTACACGCTTAGTACGAGTTGCCCGGATCTCTCCCTCCCTGGTCATCGGCACCCCGTCCGGTCTGACAACATGGAGGGCATGGGTCAGCCGGAAAGCCGCGAAGAGGAGCCTCCTCAGCTGCCTCCGGGGCAGCGGCTCCAGCGGGGCTGGCCGGTGACGCATTACGGCCCGGTCCCGAAGTTCCGCCCCGAACGCTGGGAGTTCCGCGCGTTCGGCGCCACCGCGGACGGCGCGAAACACTGCTGGTCGCACGAGGAATTCACGGCACTGCCGTACACCACGGTCGTTGCCGACATGCACTGCGTGACGAAATTCAGCATGCTGGGCGCCGAATGGGGCGGGGTGCTCACCAAAACCATTCTGGATCTCGCACCGCCCGCGCCCGATGTCACCCATGTGATGGTGTGGGCCGAATACGGCTTCAGCTCCAATCTCCGGCTGGCGGATTTCGCCGCCGAGGACTGCATCTTCGCCACGCACCGCTCGGGTGAACTGCTCACCGCCGAGCACGGATTCCCGGTCCGGCTGATCGTGCCGCACCTCTATGCCTGGAAGGGCCCCAAATGGGTCCGCGGCATCGAATACATGCGGGCCGACCGCCGCGGCTTCTGGGAGGAGCGCGGCTACCACAACCTGGGCGACCCCTGGCGGGAGCAGCGCTACTCCTACCAGGAAGAGCCCGGGGACGGCCCCGAGCTCTGATCCCGGCCGGGCCTCAGTGGTGGTACCGGTGCACCACCGCATGGCCCTTGCCGCGGCCGATCATCCACCGGTTGACCGGCGTGGTCGCCACGAACGCGAGCGCCAGTGAGGCCGCCAGCGCACCCCAGAAGAGCCCGTCCGACAGTTGGGCGTCCATGGCGCTCGGCCAGAGGGCGATCACCCCGTTGTCGATCAGCTCCATCACGGCGATGGAGAGCGTGTCCGCGGCCAGCGCGACCCGGAACGCCGTACCGAGGTCGACGCCTGCCTTCCGCACACCGCGCAGGGTGAGCGCATAGCCGAAGGCGAAGGCCAGCACGATCGCCAGGACCATCGTCGGGACGTTGTGCCAGGCCAGCGCGGTGCCGATCACCATGCCGAGGATCTCGCCGAGCGCACAGCCGGTCAGGCAGTGCAGGGTGGCCCGCGCGGCCATGGCCCAGCCGACCCCGCCCGAGCCGTGGCCATGCGCCTCGTGGTGGACGTGCCCGGCGTGCGTGCCGCGGTCCGTGACGTGGTCCGTGCCGCGTTCCGTCTCGTGCTGCATGAGAAGCCCCCAACGTCAGGTAACGGTTCCTGCGCTCAGGGGAACCGTATACCCCCCAGGGGTATTCCTCAATGGAGTTGTCCGTCGTGCCGTCAGCCGTCCCGGAGCTTCTTCAGCCGCTCGACGTCCCCCGCGTGCCCCTCCTTGCCGCCCGGCGTCTCGATGACCAACGGGACGCCCTCGGTCGCCGGGTGCGTCATCAGCGCCCGGAACGCGTCCTCGCCGATGTGGCCGGCGCCGATGTTCGCGTGCCGGTCCTTGTGGGCGCCCACCACGTCCTTGGAGTCATTGGCGTGGATCAGCTTCAGCCGCCCCTCGCCGACCGTGCCGACCAGCAGGTCGAGCGTCTGATGCATCCCGCTCGGCCCGGTCAGGTCGTGCCCCGCCGCGAAGATGTGGCAGGTGTCGAGGCAGACCCCCAGCTTCGGATGGGCGTCCAGCGCCTCGAAGTACGGCCCGAAGTCCCAGGTCCGGGAACACAGCGAGGCACCCTGACCCGCGGTCGACTCCAGGAGCAGATACGGGTCGTCGGGGTGCGTCAGCTCGTCGAGCAGCGGCAGCAACCGCGCCCTGACCTGCGCCAGCGCCTCCGCGCGCGGCCGCCCGCCGGTCGCCGAACCGGTGTGCACGACCACCCCGAGCGCCCCGATGCCCCGGCCCCTGCGCAGCGAATGGCGCAGCGAGTCCACCGACCGCTCGACCGTCTCCGCGGTGTGCGAACCGAAGTTGATCAGGTACGGCGCATGGACGTACGCCGGCAGGCCCTGCAGTGCGCAGGCCGCCCGGAACGCCTCGTCCTGCTCGGGGTTACCGGGCGGGGTCGCCCAGCCGCGCGGATTGGCCACGAAGACCTGTACGGCCTCGGCGCCCATCTCGCGGGCGTAGGTGATACCGGTCTTCGCCAGCCCGCCGGCCACCGGCACATGGCCGCCGACCGGATTACGGGCCCGGGCGGAGTGTCCGGCGTCCTGGGGGAAGGGGGTTTCGCTCACCCTCCAAGGGTGCCAGGCGCCGAACGGCCGACCGCCCCGAGGGGCGCCCCGCTACAGGGCGCCCTTCAGCTTGATCGTGATCGTGCTGCCCTTCGGCGCCTTCTCGCCCGGGTCGACGGACTGGGTGTCCACCTCGTCCTGCGGGAACAGGAACGGCTTCTTCACCTCGACCCGGAAGCCGAGCGCGGTCAGCTCCTGCTTGGCGTCCTCGACGTTCTTGCCGGTGACGTCGGGCACCGGGACCATCTCCGGGCCCTTGGAGAGCGTGAGGGTGACCGTGTCGCCCGTCCCGAGCGTCTCGCCCGCCTCCGGGGACTGCCGGGCCACCGTGCCCTTGTCCTGCGGCGAGTTCACCGGCTCGGCGGCGAACTTCACATGCAGCCCCTTGGCCTGCAGCGCGGCCTCGGCATCCGCCCGCGTGCTGCCGATCACACTGGGCACATCGACCTTGGCGCCCCGGCTGACGACCAGACCCACCGCCGTGTCGGGCCGCCGCTGGCTGCCCGCGGCCGGGTCCGTACGGATCACCGAGCCCCTGGCGACCTCGTCCTTGAACTCCCATGTCACCGTGCCCGGCACCAGCCCGCGGTCGCGCAGCTTCCGCTTGGCGTCCGCGATCGGGGTGCCGGACAGGTCCGGCACGGCGACGTGGTTCGGGCCGCGGGAGACGGTGAGCGTGACCGTTCCCGTACCGCGGATCCGCCCGCCGGTCGCCGGGTCGGTCTTCATCACGTGCCCGCGCTCCACGTTGGAGCTGAAGCCGCGCACGATCTTGGCGCCCAGCCCCGCGTCCCGCAGCGTCTTGACGGCCTTGGCCTGCGGCATGTCCAGCACCGCGGGGACGGTGGTGAACTGGCCGGAAGTGATGTACCAGACGCCCGTGCCGACGCCGAGGACCAGCAGCACCGCCGCGATGAGCGTGGCCAGCCGGCGCCGCTGCAGCAGCCCGCCGGCCGGGGCGGGCGCCGCGGCCGGCCGCAGCCGGGTCGTCCGCTCCTCCGGCACCGGCGGGACCTCCAGGCGGCTGGTGCGGTTCAGCGCCGCCTCGTCCGCACCCGGCAGCGGCGGCTGTACGCCACCGGGCCGGGGTATCACGTCCGTGGCCTCCGCGTCGGAGTCCGCCGGCACCTCCTTGGCGCCCGGCGGGACGGCGTCCAGCTCCTCGTCGGTCAGCGTCGCCCGCGCCGCCCGGGCCCGGGACAGCAGCGTCACCGCGTCCTGCGGCCGGGCCTGCGGATCGCGGGCGGTGGCCAGCGCGACCAGCTCGTCCAGCTGCCCGGCGAGCCCCGGCACCAGCTCGGACGGCGGCCGCACGTCCTCGTTCAGGTGCTGGTAGAGCACCTGCGCCACGGAGCCGCCGGTGTGCGGCTTGGTGCCGGTCAGCATCTCGTAGAGCACCACACCGCACGCGTAGACGTCGACCCGGGCGTCCGCGGTGCCGTGCTCCAGCTGCTCGGGCGCCAGATAGGAGACCGTGCCCAGTACCGAGCCCGTCGAGGCGGTGGTGTTCGTGTCCACCGCCCGCACCAGCCCGAAGTCGGCGACCTTGACCCGACCGTCGTCGCCGATGAGGACGTTCTCCGGTTTCATGTCCCGGTGCACCAGCCCGGCCCGGTGCGCGGCCCCCAGCGCGGCCAGGATCGGCTCCAGGATGTCCAGCGCGGCCCGCGGCTGCAGGGCGCCGCGCTCGCGCAGCACGTCGCGCAGGGTGCAGCCGGCGACGTACTCCATCGCCAGATAGACGTACGTACCGTCGGTGCCCTGGTCGAAGACGCCCACCACGTTCGGGTGCGACAGCCGCGCGACGGACTTCGCCTCCCGGATGAAGCGCTCGACGAACGCGCCGTCCTCGGCGAGGCCCGGGTGCATCACCTTCAGCGCGAGCACCCGGTCGAGGCGGGTGTCCACGGCCCGGTAGACCGTGGCCATCCCCCCTACGGCGATGCGCGCCTGGACGCGGTAGCGGCCGTCGAGCAGCTGACCCTCGAGGGGGTCTTGGAGCGTCGTATCCACGGCAGGCGAGTCTATTCGCCCCACGTACCCGTCTGCCCCGCCGCGGGGCTCGCTCGCCGTTCCGCTGCGCTTTGCGGCGCCCCGTACGTACCTGGCTTTCCCGCCGTGGGTCTTCTCGCCGTTGCGCTTTGCGGCGCCGCGTACGTCCCCGTCTGTCCCGCCGCGGGTCGTCTCGCCGTTGCGCCTGGCGGCGGGCGTGGTGTTTTCGGGTGCGGTGACAGCCCTACAGACTTCGTCCTCCGGTCTGTCCCCTCCCGTGGGTGGGGGGTGAGGGGCCGGTGGGGGCGGGCGTTGTCGTTCGGCCGTGCCGTTCGCATGGCGCGGTGCCGGGAATGCCTTCCCCGCCCGTCGAGTTGGGGCCCAGCAGGGGGCCTTCGCGCCCCTTACGGGTTCTGTTCGACGCTCCCCTACGGGATCCCAGGCTCCCTTGCATGCCTCAACGTCCACCCCCACCCACCGCATTTCCACCCACTCACGGGAGGGGACGGGCCGGAGGGGCCGGTTGTGTGGGCGTAAAGCGAAGCAGTCC
>NZ_JBHWDV010000063.1:0-33950 GCF_042734445.1 Streptomyces sp. NPDC059649 | reverse complement strand
GACCGAAAATGGTGGACTTGTCCGTAGGCTTCGTCGGTGGTGACCCAGGCGAAGGGCACGGCCGCGTCCAGGGCGCGTTGCAGCATCCACTTCAGATGCTCGATCTTCGTGGCGAACGGCACCTCGTCGCCGATCTTGGCCGCCCGGCACCGGGCACGATCGTCCGTCCAGGACGCGGGCAGATACAGCTCGCGGTCGATCAACGCCCGCCCCTTGGTGGAGGCATAGGCCAAGAACGTGCCGACCTGGCAGTTCTCCCTGCGTCCGGCCGTGCCGGAGTACTGCCGCTGCACTCCGGCCGACTTGGTGCCCTTCTTCACAAAGCCGGTGTCATCGCCGATGAGGACGGCGTCCTTGGCCCCGATGGTCTCCACGACGAAGTCCCGGACGTCGTCACGGACGGCGTTCTCGTCCCACTCCGAATGGTTCAGCAGCCGCTGGACACCGTCCGGGCGGAGCTGGCCGACCTGCTCGGCCAGCGTCCAGCCGTTCTTCCTCTCCAAAGGGGCCAGCAGGCCCCGCAGATAGTCCAAAGCCCGAGCGCGTGGCTCTGACCTGCCGAAACGATGCCCGATGCGGGCATGCAAATCCGCTATCCCCTCGGACCACGACTCGATCTGCTCAACCGTCAGCGACTTCTCACACAGTCACACCAACGAGCCCCGGCCCGCACGGTTACACCACATGCGGTTGCAGTATTAGGGCGGGGCCGAACAGATCCCGTAAGGGATAGGAGCGCCCCTTGCGGGCCTCAACCCGACGAGCCGGGACGGTATTCCCGACACCGGGCGTCGCGAGACACCGCACGTCGCAAGACACTGCACGACACGAGACACCGCCACAGCGCCAAACGACAACGCCCACCCCCACTCACCCCTCCCACCCACCAACGGGAGGGGACAGACCGGAGGACGAAGTCTGTAGGGCTGTCACCGCACCCGACAAACAACCGCCCGCCGCCAGGCGCAACGGCGAACAACCCCGACGGCGGGAAAGACGGGTACATGCGGGGCGCCGCGAAGCGCGCAACGGCGAGCAAGCCCCGCGGCGGGAAAGCCAGGTACGTACAGGGCGCCGCAAAGCGCGCAACGGCGAGCAAGCCCCGCGGCGGGAAAGCCAGGTACGTACAGGGCGCCGCAAAGCGCGCAACGGCGAGCAACCAGTACGGCGCCGCAGCCGAGTACGTGGGGATCAAGGCGCAGCCACCAGCACCGCAACGCCGCGCGGTGGCAGCGTGATGCGGGTGACGGGCGGGCCGTCCGCGGCCAGCGCGTCCCGTAGAGGCGCCCGGAGAGCGATCTCGGAGGGCTCCGCGCCGTGGTTGAGGAGGAAGACGTAGCGGCGGTCGGTGGCCTCCCGGACCGTGGCCTGGATGCCGGGTGGGAGGTTCGGGAGGACGGGGGCGACGCCCGCCTCCGAGCGGACGTCGTCCATGAGGGTCCGCAGGAGCGCGGGATCGAGGCGGGTCGCGACGTACCAGGCGGCGCCCCGGCCGTAGGTGTGGCGGGTGACGGCGGGGCGGCCGGCGAGGTCGCCGTCGGTGAAGCGGGCCAGGGCCTCGGCTCCTTCGAGGTCGAGGGACTCCGACCACAGGTCCGCCCGGCCGGTGTACGCGCCGTCGCCGACGCCCACGGAGCGGCTCGTGGCCAGTGGCCAGAATTCCTCCACGCGCAGGCCCAGCAGCGCGCGGAGCGGTCCGGGATATCCGCCCGGATGGACCCGGTCGTGGGCGTCGACGATGCCGGTGAAGAACGAGACCAGCAGCCGCCCGCCGTCGCGCACGTAGTCGGCCAGCCGCTCCGCGTCCTGTTCGGTCAGCAGGTAGAGGTTGGGGACGAGGACCAGGCGGTAGCCGGTCAGGTCGCGTCGGGGCGGGAGCACGTCGCAGGCCACGCCGGCCTCGAACAGCGGCCTGTAGTGGTCCAGCGCGATCCGGGAGTGGTCCAGTGCGGTGGACGGTTTGGAGTCCAGCTCCAGCGCCCACCAGCTGTGCCAGTCCGCCAGCAGCGCCACCTCGGCCCGGGAGCGGGTGCCCTCGATGCCGGGGACGGCCGCCAGTTCCCGTCCCAGTTCGGTCACCTCGCGGAAGATCCGGGTGCCGGTCCCGCCGTGCGGCACCATCGCCGAGTGGAACTTCTCGGCGCCGCCCAGCGACTGCCGCCACTGGAAGAACAGCACCGCGTCCGCGCCTTGGGCGACGGCCTGCCAGCTCCACAGCCGCATCGCGCCGGGCGGCTTCGGGCCGTTGCGGGGGCGCCAGTTGACCGCGCTCGGCGCCTGCTCCAGCAGCAGCCAGGGCTGCCCGGACCGTGCGGAGCGCATCAGGTCGAAGACGTAGCCGGCCCGGACGTGGTCGTCGGCGGCGTACGGGTCCTGGTAGAAGTCCAGCGCCATCGCGTCCATATGGGGGGCCCAGGCGAACGCGTCCACCGGTTTGTGCTGCGGCATCAGGTTGGTGGTGACCGGGACGTCGGGGGTGCGGCGGTCCAGGACCGCCTTCTCGGCCAGGTAGCAGGCGCGCAGCGCCTCGTCGCCGAACCGCAGGTAGTCCAGCTGCTGGGCGGGGTTGGGGAAGGTGGGCGCGGTGCGCGGCGGCAGCACCTCGTCGAAGTCGGAGTAGCCCTGCGACCAGAAGGCCGTCGACCAGGCGGTGTTGAGCGCATCGATGCTCTCGTAGCGGGTGCGCAGCCAGCGCCGGAAGTCCGCGGCCGACACGTCGCAGAAGCACTGCCGGGTGTGGCAGCCGTACTCGTTGCCGACGTGCCACATGGCCAGCGCCGGATGGCCCGCGTAACGGGTGGCGAGCTGCTCGACGAGGCGTACGGCGTGCGCGCGGTAGACGGGGCTGGAGGGGCAGTAGTGCTGCCGGCCGCCGGGCCAGCGGCGCTGCCCGTCCGGGCCCTCGGGCAGGATCTCGGGGTGCGCGCGGGACAGCCAGGGTGGCGGCGAGGCGGTCATCGTCGCCAGACAGACGGCGATGCCGGCGCCCGCCAGCCCGTCCATGACCCGGTCGAACCACCCGAAGTCCCATTCCCCCGGCCGGGGTTCGACCTTCGCCCAGGAGAAGATCCCGGCGGTGACCATGGTGACATGAGCCGCCTTCATCAGCTCCAGGTCCTCGGCCCACACCTCCTCGGGCCACTGCTCGGGGTTGTAGTCGCCGCCGAAATGGATGCCCATCGTCCCCCCAGGGGTCGGAGTCGGGCGGGCCGGGTCGTGGCCCGCAGCGCCCGGGACCGGATCCCGGCCGTCAGGAAGAGTTCTTGTACACGCTCCAGCCGCCGTCCACGACGAGGCTCGCCCCGGTGACGAACGACGCCTCGGGGGAGAGCAGGAAGGCGATCGCGGCGGCGATCTCCTCGGGCCGCCCCAGCCGCCGCGCGGCCGTCTCCGCGGCGGCGGCCTGCCGTTCCTCCTCGCCGATCCCGTCCCAGGCCGCGGTCAGTACGGGGCCCGGCAGCACGCTGTTGACCCGTACCTCCGGCCCGTATTCGACGGCCAGTTGGCGGCCCAGCCCGGTCAGTCCGGCCTTCGCCGCCGCGTAGGCGGGCCGGCCCGGCAGTCCCACCAGGGCGTGCACGGACGAGGTCAGCACCACCGCGCCGTGCCGCTCGCGCAGGTCGGCGAGGGCGGCCCGGACGCCGAGGAACGACCCGGTCAGGTTCACCGCGAGCTGCCGCTCCCAGTCGGCGAGCGGGGTGCGGTCGGCCGGCG
Organism: Streptomyces sp. NPDC059649; assembly: GCF_042734445.1. Taxonomy (NCBI): domain Bacteria; kingdom Bacillati; phylum Actinomycetota; class Actinomycetes; order Kitasatosporales; family Streptomycetaceae; genus Streptomyces; species Streptomyces sp. NPDC059649. The sequence continues at coordinate 30,236 of NZ_JBHWDV010000063.1, read as the reverse complement.
CCACGTACGGCAGGTAGGCGTTGCTCACCAGGCCGTCCACCGGGCCGTAGCGGCGCCGCGCGGCCTCGACTGCCCGCTGCCAGTCGGCCTCGCCCGCCACGTCGCCGTGCTCGAACGAGGCCCGGCCGCCGGCCGCACGGATCCGCCGGGCGAGGTGCTCGCCGCGCTCGTCGTCGATGTCCAGCAGCAGCACGCCGGCGCCCTCGGCGGCCAGCCGGTCGGCGGTGGCCGCCCCGATACCGGCGGCGGCCCCGGACACCAGGACCGTACGGCCCTCGAACCGCCTGCCGTACGGGCCGCCGGGCCGGTGCCGTGTGCGCTGCTGGCTCATGGCGCGATCCAAGTGCACAACGGGAGCGGCGGGCAAGAGGACGTGGTGTGAAGGGGGCGCACGTCGAATCGGGGGGCGCGTAGAGCGGAATTACGCGCCCCCAAATATGGCGTGCGGCACCGTGTCACGCGCGGGCTGACGGTGCGTATCCGCGCATCTGCCCCCGGCCCCTGCGGCCTGTGACGACAGCGCCCGCGCCGCCGCCCCGGGAGCGCGCGCCCTCGCCCGCCCCGGAACGTTGACACCGGTGGGGCGGGGGAGGCGCCGTCGCGAGCCGGGCCGGCGCACCGGGGCGCCGGCGACCGCCTAACCCGGGATGTTGTCGAACGGCCCGGTCAGCTTCCGTAGCAGCCCGGCCAGTTCGCCGCGCTGCTGACGGGAGAGCTCGGCCAGAATGGCGCGTTCCTGTACCAGCAGTCCGGCCAGCGACTGGTCGGCCTTGTCGCGGCCCTCCGGGGTCAGCCTGACCAGCACTCCGCGCCGGTCGCTGGGGTCGGGCAGCCGCTCGACGAGGTTCTTCTTGGCGAGCCGGTCGATCCGGTTGGTCATCGTCCCCGAGGTGACCAGCGTCTGCGTCAACAGCGCCCCGGGGGAGAGCTGATACGGCGCCCCGGCCCGGCGCAGCGCCGTCAGGACGTCGAACTCCCAAGGCTCCAGGCCGACCTCGGCGAACGCGATGCGGCGGGCCCGGTCGAGATGTCTGGCCAGCCTGGAGACGCGGCTGAGGACCTCAAGTGGTTCCACGTCGAGGTCCGGGCGCTCCCGGCGCCATGCTGCGACCAGTCGGTCGACCTCGTCCTCCATGACGATCAGTGTAGAGGGTCTGTCGACATGAAGTCTCTTGACGTCGAGATATATTTCGCTGGACTATGGGGCATCGTCGGCGGAGGCTCGGTTTCCGGCCGCCACGGCCCGAACCGGACCTGCGTCACCCGACCGTGCCAGCCCTGTGCCAGCCCTGCACGACGAAAGGGTCATCGAACATGCACGACGCACCGACCTGGGATCCGCAGCAGTACCTCCGCCACTCCGGGCACCGCACCCGCCCCTTCCTCGACCTGCTCGCCCGGATACCGGAACTGCCCCGCCGGGACCGACCCGCCCGCATCGCCGACCTCGGCTGCGGCCCAGGCAACGTCACCGCCCAGCTCACCACCCGCTGGCCCGACGCGCACATCACCGGATACGACAACTCCCCCGAGATGCTCAAGGAGGCCGAGGCCCACGCCGGACCCACCCCGGGCGGCGGCCACCTCGACTTCGCCCCCGCCGACGCCGCCGACTGGACCCCCGACGAACCCTTCGACCTGATCGTCTCCAACGCGGCACTGCAATGGGTTCCCAACCACCCCGAGTCCCTGCCGCGCTGGATCGACGCCCTCACGCCCGGCGGCACCCTCGCCTTCCAGGTCCCCGGCAACTTCACCTCGCCCAGCCACGCCCTCCTGGGCGAGCTGTGCGACGCCCCCCAGTGGCGCGGACGCCTCACCACCCACGGCCGGCGCTTCGTCCACATCCTCGAACCCGCCGCATACCTGGAACGCCTCACCGACCTCGGCTGCGGCGCCGACGTCTGGGAAACCACCTACGTCCAGCTCCTGCAGGGCGACGACCCGGTCCTCGACTGGGTCAAGGGCACCGCCCTGCGCCCCGTCCTGACCGCCCTGGAGGACGACCCCCGGGCGCGCGACTCATTCCTCGCCGAATACCGCGACGCCCTCCGCAAGGCCTACCCCACCGGCCCCCACGGCACCGTCTTCCCCTTCCGCCGCATCTTCGCCGTGGCCCGGAAGCCAGCGGCCTGACCCGGGCCCCGTGCACACCGGCCTCGGACACACCAGCTCGCCCGCCTGCCTGGGGAGGCACGGCAAGCCCGCTGGTTCGGGGCCGGCACGGCTCAGGGGGTGCGGCCCGGGTGCGTGACCAGGATGCGGATGACTTCGTCGTCGATCAGGTAAAGGACGCGGTAATTGCCGACGCGGAGACGGCGGGTACGGGGGCCGTAGGCGGCGGACGTGGAGGGGCGGGGAACCTTGGCGAGCGTGTCGACGGCCTCGTACACGGCTGCCAGACCCGCCGGGTCTTCCTTGAGGAACCTCACGGCCGCGTTCGTGGCGCTTGGTTCCCAGATGATGCGGTAGGTCACGGACGCAGCCCCAGCGTCCGACCGACCTCTTCGTGCGGGATGCCCTCTCCGAGCGTGCCCTCGGCCTTGCGCCGTTCGTAGTCGGAAACGGCCAAAGCGTCTTCGAGATCCTCTATCACCTGAGGCGAGACAAGGAGTGCCGCCACGTGCCCGTGGTCGGTCAGGGCGATCGTCTCGCGGCCGTGGGCCGCCCGGCGGACCAGATCGCCAAGCTGGGAGCGGGCAGAGCTGATCGTGATCTCAGTCATGCGCAGAGGATCCCACAAGGTTAATCTTGTGCGCAATAAGCTTAGTTCTTCCGGTGCCCTATCAACCGAGGCTTCTGCTCCAGCCCGTCCAGGCCGTGCCAGGCCAGGTTGACCAGATGGGCGGCGACCTCGGCCTTCTTCGGCTTGCGGACGTCGAGCCACCACTGGCCGGTCAGGGCGACCATGCCGACCAGCGCCTGGGCGTAGAGCGGGGCCAGCTTCGGGTCGAAGCCGCGCGCCTTGAACTCCAGGCCGAGGATGTCCTCGACCTGCGTGGCGATATCGCTGATCAGCGAAGCGAAGGTGCCCGTCGACTGGGCGACCGGCGAATCGCGGACCAGGATGCGGAAACCGTCGGTGTACGTCTCGATGTAGTCGAGCAGCGCGAACGCGGCCTGCTCGAGGAGCTCACGGGGATGGCCGGCGGTCAGCGCGCCGGTCACCATGTCCAGCAGCTGACGCATCTCGCGGTCCACCACCACCGCGTAGAGCCCCTCCTTGCCGCCGAAGTGCTCGTAGACCACCGGCTTGGAGACCCCTGCCTTCGCGGCGATCTCCTCCACCGACGTGCCCTCGAAGCCGCGCTCGGCGAAGAGCGTGCGACCGATGTCCAGCAGCTGCTCACGGCGCTCCGCACCGGTCATCCGGACCCTGCGCGTCCGCCGCGGGCCCGCGGCGGCGGAAGGCTTGCTCTTGCTGCTGCTCGTACTGCTGCTGTCGTCGATCGCCACGCGTCAATGATGCCCTTCCCCCGTCACCGCCATGGGTTACCCCATAGCGGCGGTCTCCTTGCGTCGGGCATCGATGCGCGACGCGTCCGGCCAGCGCACGTCGTACGCCCAGCCCGCCTTCTCGAACCAGCGGATCAGCCGGGCGCTGGAGTCCAGCTGCCCCTTCAGCACGCCGTGCCGGGCGCACGTCGGATCCGCGTGGTGCAGGTTGTGCCACGACTCCCCGCAGGACAGCACCGCCAGCCACCACACGTTGCCGGAACGGTCGCGGGACTTGAACGGGCGCTTGCCCACCGCGTGACAGATGGAGTTGATCGACCACGTCACGTGATGCAGCAGCGCGACCCGGACCAGCGAACCCCAGAAGAACGCGGTGGCCGCACCCTGCCACGAGAACGTCACCAGCCCGCCCACCAGTGGCGGGATCAGCAGCGAGAGCGTCGTCCACAGCACGAACTGCCGGGAGATGTTCCGGATCGTGTCGTCCTTGATCAGATCCGGCGCGTACTTGTGCTGCGGCGTCTGCTCCTCGTCGAACATCCAGCCGATGTGCGCCCACCACAGGCCCTTCATCAGGGCCGGCACCGTCTCACCGAACCGCCACGGAGAGTGCGGATCACCCTCCGCGTCGGAAAACTTGTGGTGCTTGCGGTGATCCGCCACCCAGCGGACCAGCGGCCCCTCCACCGCCAGCGACCCCATGATCGCCAGCGCGATCCGCAACGGACGCTTCGCCTTGAACGCCCCATGGGTGAAATACCGGTGGAAACCGATCGTGATGCCATGGCAGCCGATGAAATACATCGCCGTCATCAGCGCCAGATCCAGCCAGCTCACCCCCCACCCCCAGGCCAGCGGCACCGAGGCGACCAGCGCCACGAACGGAACGGTGATGAACAACAGCAGCGTGATCTGTTCGAGCGACCGGCGCTGCTCGCCGCCCAGCGTCGCGGACGGCAACGGGCCACCGGTCCGCCCGGTCGAATCGGCGGAAATCGGTGGATCTTCTACAGCTTCAGGACCAGCGGTCATGGTGTCCCTCGTCGGGGGCTCGGGGGCACGGCTACGGCCTACGGAACCGTAACCTACGGTCTCGTAAGTATGGCAGCGACACCGCCTCGGGCAAGGCCGTGACAGGGCCCACACCACCACCTCCCCCCACGGATGCCCACCCATCGGACGGTGTGATCCGCCGACAGTGGGCAGTCCTATCCTGGGGACGTCGGACAGCGCGGTCCGCAACCCGCCCGCATCAGACCTGCCCACGCGTCGCCCCCCACCACCCCTCCCAGCGAGCCGCGGAGCGACGCCCCTGATCGCCGCAAGGAGCACCAGTGAGCAGTGCCGACAACACCCCCGTCGAGACCGCGACCACCGAGCCCACCGAGGCCGCCGGCGTCGCCCTGCGCGCCGACATCCGCCGCCTCGGTGACCTCCTCGGCGAGACCCTGGTCCGGCAGGAAGGCCCCGAGCTCCTCGACCTCGTCGAGCGGGTACGCGCCCTGACCCGCTCCGACGGCGAGGCCGCGGCACGCCTCCTCGGCGACACCGACCTGGCCACCGCCGCCAAGCTCGTCCGCGCCTTCTCCACGTACTTCCACCTCGCCAACGTCACCGAGCAGGTCCACCGCGGCCGCGAGCTGCGCGCCAAGCGCGCCGCCGAGGGCGGCATCCTCGCCCGCACCGCCGACATGCTCAAGGACGCCGACCCCGAGCACCTGCGGAACACCGCCCGCAACCTCGGCGTACGCCCCGTCTTCACCGCCCACCCCACCGAGGCCGCCCGCCGCTCCGTCCTCACCAAGCTCCGCAAGGTCGCCGAACTCCTCGACCGGACCGACGCCACCGAACGGCGCCGCACCGACCTCCGCCTCGCCGAGAGCATCGACCTCATCTGGCAGACCGACGAACTCCGCGTCGCCCGCCCGGAGCCCACCGACGAGGCCCGCAACGCCATCTACTACCTCGACGAGCTCGCCCGCGGAGCCGTCGGCGACGTCCTCGAAGACCTCGCCGCCGAGCTCGAACGCGCCGGCGCCCCGCTGCCCCCCGGCACCCGCCCGCTCACCTTCGGCACCTGGATCGGCGGCGACCGCGACGGCAACCCCAACGTCACCCCCCAGGTCACCTGGGACGTCCTGATCCTCCAGCACGAGCACGGCATCACCGACGCCCTCGAACACGTCGACGAGCTCCGCGGCGCCCTGTCCAACTCCATCCGCAACTGCGGCGCCACCGACGAGCTCCTGGAATCCCTCCAGCGCGACCTCGACCTGCTCCCCGAGATCAGCCCCCGCTACAAGCGCCTCAACGCCGAAGAGCCCTACCGCCTCAAGGCCACCTGCATCCGCCAGAAGCTCGTCAACACCCGCGAGCGGCTCGCCGGCGACACCGCGCACGTCCCCGGCCGCGACTACCTCGGCACCACCGAGCTCCTCGACGACCTCACCCTCCTCCAGCGCTCCCTGCGCGAACACCGCGGCGGACTGGTCGCCGACGGCCACCTCGAACGCACCATCCGCACCATCGGCGCCTTCGGCCTCCAGCTCGCCACCATCGACATCCGCGAGCACGCCGACGCCCACCACCACGCCCTCGGCCAGCTCTTCGACCGCCTCGGCGAGGAATCCTGGCGCTACGCCGACATGCCGCGCGACTACCGCCGCAAGCTCCTCGCCAAGGAACTCCGCTCCCGGCGCCCGCTCGCCCCCACCCCGGCCCCCCTCGACGAAGCCGGCGCCAAGACCCTGAACGTCTTCCGCACCATCCTCAAGGCCAAGGAAACCTTCGGCGCCGAGGTCACCGAGTCCTACATCATCTCCATGTGCCAGGGCTCCGACGACGTCTTCGCCGCCGCCGTCCTCGCCCGCGAGGCCGGCCTCATCGACCTGCACGCCGGCTGGGCCAAGATCGGCATCGTCCCGCTCCTCGAAACCACCGACGAGCTCAAGATCGCCGACCAGCTCCTCGACGAAATGCTCGCCGACCCCTCCTACCGGCGCCTGGTCGCCCTCCGCGGCGACGTCCAGGAGGTCATGCTCGGCTACTCCGACTCCTCCAAGTTCGGCGGCATCACCACCTCCCAGTGGGAGATCCACCGCGCCCAGCGACTCCTCCGCGACGTCGCCCACCGGCACGGCGTCCGCCTCCGCCTCTTCCACGGCCGCGGCGGCACCGTCGGCCGCGGCGGCGGCCCCTCCCACGACGCGATCCTCGCCCAGCCCTACGGCACCCTCGAAGGCGAGATCAAGGTCACCGAACAGGGCGAGGTCATCTCCGACAAGTACCTCATCCCGTCCCTCGCCCGGGAAAACCTCGAACTGACCGTCGCCGCCACCCTGCAGGCCTCCGCCCTGCACACCGCGCCCCGCCAGTCCGACGAGGCCCTCGCCCGCTGGGACGCGGCCATGGAAACCGTCTCCGACGCCGCCCACGGCGCCTACCGCCGCCTCGTCGAGGACCCCGACCTCCCGGCGTACTTCTTCGCCTCCACCCCCGTCGACCAGCTCGCCGAACTCCACCTCGGCTCCCGGCCCTCCCGCCGCCCCGACTCCGGCGCCGGCCTCGACGGCCTCCGCGCCATCCCCTGGGTCTTCGGCTGGACCCAGTCCCGGCAGATCGTCCCCGGCTGGTACGGCGTCGGCACCGGCCTCAAGGCCGCCCGCGAAGCCGGCCTCGACACCGTCCTCGACGAAATGCACGAGCACTGGCACTTCTTCCGCAACTTCCTCTCCAACGTCGAAATGACGCTGGCCAAGACCGACCTGCGGATCGCCCAGCACTACGTCGACACCCTCGTGCCGGACGAACTGAAGCACGTCTTCGACGTCATCAAGGCCGAGCACGAACTCACCGTCGCCGAAGTCCTCCGCATCACCGGCGAAAAGGAACTCCTCGACGCCAGCCCCGTCCTCAAGCAGACCTTCCACATCCGCGACGCCTACCTCGACCCGATCTCCTACCTCCAGGTCTCCCTCCTCCACCGCCAGCGCACCGCCGCCGAACGCGGCGAGGAGCCCGACCCGGTACTCGCCCGCGCCCTCCTCCTCACCGTCAACGGCGTCGCCGCCGGCCTCCGCAACACCGGCTGACCCGACACCCCGCACAAACGGCGGCGGCCGGCCCCTTCACCGAAGGAGCCGGCCGCCACCGTTTCGATTCTCCGTGCACTACATCGCCGCGAACGCCGCACCCAACAACGCCACCCCCAACAACCCCATCCCCCACGCCGTACGCCGCAACCGCATCCCCCCGGCCACCACCAGCGCCGCCAGCAACAACGCCCCCGCGAACGGCACCCACGCATGCAGCACCCCCGCCGACCCCGTCCGCACCGCGTCCGACGTCCCCGGCTTCAGCACCACCTCGACCCGCTCACCCTGCTCCGGCGCCGCCGCCTGCGCGATCGACACCCGCGGCCGCGGCCGACCCGTCCCCGCCACCGGCACATACGGCCCCGAACACCGCTCACCCGCACACGCCGACACCGTCAGCACACCACGCTCCCGGCCCTTCACGAGCATCGCGTACTTCGCCGTGCTCCACGACGTCCACACCCCAGCCACCAGCAACAGCAGCGCCAGCAGCCCCATCAACCCCGTCCGGGCGACCAACAACACCCCATAGGAGCTCTCACCGAGCCGCCGCCAACGACTGCGTCTGACCGAACGGGTGCGCGTACTGCTCTTGGGCATGGCCGCGATCCTTGGCCATCCACCAGCACCCGGTCAACCTCCGACGACACTTCGTCAGCCCTGCCCCGACCCGTCCCCTTCGGGCACTCGATCACGAGTTGTACGTACCCTGCGCCCGCTCCAGACCATCCACGATCAACGTCTCCACCGCATCCGCCGCACGGTCCACGAAATAGTCCAACTCCCGCCGCTCCACCGACGAAAAGTCCTTCAACACGAAATCCGCCACCGGCATACGACCCGGCGGACGCCCGATCCCGAACCGCACCCGGTGATAATCCGCACCCAACGACTTCGTGATCGACTTCAGACCGTTGTGACCGTTGTCACCACCGCCCAACTTCAGCCGCAGCGCACCGTAATCAATGTCCAACTCATCGTGAATCGCCACCACATGCGCCACCGGCACCTTGAAGAAATCCCGCAACGCGGTCGTCGGCCCACCCGACAGATTCATGAACGACAACGGCTTCGCCACCACCACCCGGCGGCTCGACAACCCCGGCGCACCCAACCGGCCCTCCACCACCTGAGCCCGCGCCTTGTGCGCCTTGAAACGGCCCCCCATCCGCTCCGCCAAAAGATCCGCCACCATGAAACCGACGTTGTGCCGATTACCCGCGTACTCCGCACCCGGATTACCGAGACCCACCACCAGCCACGGGCTGTCCGCATCCGCCATCTGCACCCTCCTCCAACGGCACGACCGCCGCCCCGCGCCAACAGCACGGGACGACGGTCACCAAAAGAATCACCAGGGCACACCGGCCCCGGAAGCGAATCAGGCCTCGGCGCCCGCGGCCTCGCCCTCGGCACCCTCCTCGGCCGGAGCCTCCGCCTGCGCCGACACGACCTGCAGGACGACGGTCTCGTCCTCCACCGCCAGCGACACACCCGACGGCAGCGCGATGTCCTTCGCCAGCACCGACGAACCCGAGTCCAGACCCGCGATCGACACCGTCACCGACTCCGGAATGTGCGTCGCCTCGGCCTCGACCGGCAGCGTGTTCAGCACGTGCTCCAGCAGGTTGCCACCCGGAGCCAGCTCACCCTCGGTCTGGATCGGCAGCTCGACCGTGACCTTCTCGCCCTTCTTCACGGCCAGGAAGTCCACGTGCACCAGGAACCGGCGGATCGCCTCACGCTGCACATCCTTCGGGATGACCAGCGCGTTCTTGCCGTCGAACTCCAGACGGAGCAGCGCGTTCGGCGTCTTCAGCGCCATCATCAGCGCGTGGCTGTCGATCGCCACGTGCTGCGGCTCCGCACCGTGACCGTAAATGACAGCCGGAACCTTCGCCTCGCGACGCAGACGGCGGGCCGCACCCTTACCGAAGTCGTTCCGCAGCTCGGCGGAAAGCTTCACCTCAGCCATGACAGCACTCCTCGTATCTCAGAAACATCTGGTGGGCGTCACCCGGCCCACGACAGACCAGCTACGAAGAGCGCGTCGATAACGGACAACCACCCAAAAAAGGCGGCCTCCCTCGCCGAGCAACTCCACGAGTCTACCCGGCAGGAAGGCCGCCCCAAAATGGATCACACACGCCCGGCGGACGCGGGAACTACCCCACCCCACGGACGCCGGCGATCACACACTCACTGCTCCTCGAAGAGGCTCGTCACCGAACCGTCCTCGAACACCTCACGGATCGCCCGCGCGATCGTCGGCGCCATCGACAGCACCGTGATCTTGTCCAACTCCAGCTCCGAAGGCGTCGGCAGCGTATTCGTGAACACGAACTCACTCACCTTCGAATTCTTCAGCCGATCCGCCGCCGGACCCGACAGCACACCATGCGTCGCCGTCACGATCACATCCGACGCACCATTCGCGAACAGCGCATCCGCCGCCGCACAAATCGTGCCACCGGTGTCGATCATGTCGTCGACCAGCACACACACCCGGCCCTTCACATCACCGACGACCTCGTGCACCGTGACCTGATTCGCCACGTCCTTGTCCCGCCGCTTGTGCACGATCGCCAGCGGCGCACCCAGACGGTCACACCAACGGTCCGCCACCCGCACCCGGCCGGCATCCGGCGACACCACCGTCAGCTTGTCCCGGTCCACCTTCGCACCGACATAATCCGCCAGCACCGGCAGCGCAAAAAGATGATCCACCGGACCGTCGAAGAAACCCATGATCTGGTCGGTGTGCAGATCCACCGTCACCACACGGTGCGCACCCGCGGTCTTCATCAAATCCGCGATCAGCCGCGCCGAAATCGGCTCACGACCACGGTGCTTCTTGTCCTGACGCGCATAACCGTAGAACGGCACGATCACCGTGATGCTACGGGCCGACGCCCGCTTCAACGCATCAATCATGATCAGCTGCTCCATGATCCACTTATTGATCGGAGCCGTGTGGCTCTGAATCAAAAAGCAATCCGCGCCACGCGCCGACTCCTGATAGCGGACATAGATCTCACCGTTGGCGAAGTCAAAAGCCTTCGTCGGGACCAGGCCGACACCCAGCTGATGGGCAACCTCCTCCGCCAGCTCGGGGTGGGCGCGGCCGGAGAAGAGCATCAGCTTCTTCTCGCCGGTCGTCTTGATCCCGGTCACAGCAAATCTCCTCGAATCACAGTTTGCGTGCGCTCATCACGGTACGCCCCGCACGGCGCACCCGGTTGCACGATCACTGCTCGCCTTCCGACTCCCGGCGAGCAGCCGCAGCAGCCTGCGCGGCGGCACTTCCAGGCCGCTTGCGCGCGACCCAACCCTCGATATTCCGCTGCTGGCCACGCGCGACCGCCAGCGAACCCGGGGGCACATCCTTGGTGATGACCGAGCCCGCCGCCGTATAAGCGCCGTCCCCGATCGTGACCGGAGCCACAAACATGTTGTCCGACCCCGTCCTGCAATGCGAACCAACGGTCGTGTGGTGCTTCGCCTCACCGTCATAGTTCACGAACACACTCGCCGCACCAATATTGGTGAACTCACCAATGGTCGCATCCCCCACATACGAAAGATGCGGCACCTTCGTGCCCTCACCCACCGACGCGTTCTTCATCTCCACATACGCGCCGGCCTTTGAACGCGGACCAAGATCCGTCCCCGGCCGCAGATACGCATAAGGGCCCACATTCGCACCCACACCGATACGCGCACCCTCGGCAACCGTGAACGACACCACCGCACCCTCACCCACCGACGTATCCGTCAGCCGGGAATGCGGCCCCACCTCGGCACCCGACGCCACATGCGTCGCACCCATCAACTGCGTACCCGGGTGCACCGTCACGTCCTGCTCGAACGACACCGCCACATCCACGAACGTCGACGCCGGATCCACCACCGTCACACCCGCCAGCATCGCCCGCTCCAGCAACCGCCCGTTCAGCAGCCGCCGCGCCTCCGCCAACTGCACCCGGTTGTTGATCCCCAGAATCTCCCGGTGATCCACCGCCACCGCGGCCCCCACCCGATGCCCCGCCTCACGCACGATCCCCAGCACATCCGTGAGGTACTCCTCACCCTGGCTGTTGTCCGTCCGCACCTTCCCCAGCGCATCCATCAGCAGCCGGGCATCGAAGGCGAACACCCCCGAATTGATCTCCCGGATCGCCCGCTGCGCCTCCGACGCGTCCTTGTGCTCGACGATCGCCGTCACCGCACCCGACGCCGCATCCCGCACGATGCGCCCGTAACCGGTCGCGTCCGGCACCTCCGCCGACAGCACCGTCACCGCGTTCCCGTCCGCCGCGTGCGTCTCACCGAGCCGCCGCAGCGTCTCCCCGGTCAGCAGCGGCGTGTCACCGCAGACCACGATCACCGTGCCGTCGAGCACGACACCGCTGTCGCTCAGCTCCTCCAGCGCCGTACGGACCGCATGCCCGGTACCCCGCTGCTCGTGCTGAACGGCGGTCCGCACCGCCGGATCGATCTCGGAGAGATGCGCCCGCACCTGCTCACGGGCATGGCCGACGACCACGACGAGGTGCTCGGGGTCGAGCTCACGGGAGGCGGCGACGACATGGCCGACGAGGGAGCGGCCGCAGAGTGCGTGCAGGACCTTGGGGGTCGCCGACTTCATGCGGGTACCTTCACCCGCTGCGAGAACGACGACGGCTGCCGGGCGGTTGGCGCTCACGGGGATGCCCTTCGGCTTCTTGGCTACTTCGGGTGGTGGTCACCCGAAGGATACCGGGGCGTATTGCGGGCGAAACGACGGCGGGTCCTGATCTTGCGATCAGGACCCGAACTTTGCTTGCTCCCGGGGGAGGACTCGAACCCCCATGATCAGAACCAAAATCTGACGTCTTGCCCTTAGACGACCCGGGATTACCGCTATGTCCGATTTCGTAGATCGGGCGCGGTGGCAGCCCCTACTATGCCGTACCACCAGCCCTCGATGCGACGGTATAGCTCCGCACTTTGTAGCACTCGGACCACCAGGCAACCCCGGTAGGTCTCCCCGACGTTTTTGCGGACCGTCTTGGGGTTGTGTTTCTTGAGCGTCGTCTTGCCCAGGGTGGACACGTCGACGCCGACGAGCTCCGCCCAATAGCGTTCGGCGGCCGCCACGTCGGCGGAGGCGTGGATCATCACGCGGTAGCGCAAGCGATCCGGCCCTACGTCGAGCAGGCGCAGCCAGTCCAGGTAGAGCCGGATCATCTGCGGGTCGCTGTTGACGAAGATGACGTTTTCCCGGCGGGCGTACGGCTTGTCCTTGGTGCCCTCCGCCCAATAAAGGGCGATGCCGGTGAGGAACAACTCCCGGTCCGTGAGCGCCCCGATCTCCTGCGCGGCCTCGGCCTTCGTCCGCCGTCGTTCCTCCTCGCGCCGTCTGAGTGTTGCCTCCCAGCCGCGGCGGGCGATGGCGGAGGCCTCTTCGGGCTGCGCTTCCGTTCCGGTTTCGGCAGGTCCCGTACCCAGAGCGAGATCGAGCTCTTCGAGCAGCCCAGCTCGACCTGGATCCGGTCGTAGGTCATGCCCTGCTTGCGCAGCTCACGGGCCTTGGCCCGCAGGTCGTCCTTCGCGTTCGGGCGCTTGGTCCCTTCCGGGACCGGTACGCCTTCCAGGAGGCGGTTGAGGATGTCGTTGTTGTGGACGTGCAACCGGTCGCGGATCTGGCGGCGGCTGAGGCCGGCGCGGCGGAGGGTTACGGCTTGGTGGCGTAACGCTTCGTAGTCGTGCGGGGTCCGTCGGGTGTTCGGCATGGGAACAGGGTGACGGGGCACGACACGCCCAAGCATCGAAAACCTGGGCGATTCAACAGTTCGAGGGATAACCGAGGGTAAGGCCGGTATCCGGGCCGGCGGGCCTCCATAACAGGGCGGAGGAACGGGGGTGGGCCCCCGTAGGCTGGTCGGTATGACCGCGACGGGGGCAAGTGAAGGTGTGGGCGCGCGGGGTGCGCCGATAGGTGGGCCATGGTGGTGGACGCGGCGGCGCAGCGCCGTACTGGATGCGTCATTGGCGGCCGCTTCGACCGTGGAGTGCCTGCTGGAGGGCGCGAGTTTCGCGCACGGGGCGGATCTGCCGGAGCTGCTGGGGATGCTGCTCGGTCTGTTGGTGGGGCCGGTGTTGCTGGTGCGTCGCCGGTGGCCGGTGGCGGTGGTGCTGGTCTCGATAGCGGTGATGCCTGCGGAGATGGGCGGGCTGCTGAGTGTGGTGGGGCTGTACACGCTCGCCGCGTCGGATGTGCCGCGGCGGATCATCGCGCTGTTGGCCGGTATGACGGTGACGGGGACGTTGGTGACGACGTTCCTCAGCATGCGGCAGGACATCGCGTCGCAGCCGGACTTCAATCCGCCGGTGTGGCTGGTGCCGGTGATGGCGCTGGCGCTGGGTGTGGTGCTGACGGCGCCGCCGGTGTTGTGGGGTCTGTACGTCGGTGCGCGGCGGCGGCTGGTGGAGAGTCTGCGGGAGCGTGCGGACGGTCTGGAGCGTGAGTTGTCGCTGTTGGCGGACCGGGCCGAGGAGCGGGCGGAGTGGGCCCGTAACGAGGAGCGGACGCGGATCGCGCGGGAGATGCACGATGTGGTCGCGCACCGGGTGAGTCTGATGGTGGTGCATGCGGCGGCGTTGCAGGCGGTGGCGTTGAAGGATCCGGAGAAGGCGTCGAGGAACGCGGCTCTGGTGGGGGACATGGGCCGGCAGGCGCTGACGGAGCTGCGGGAGATGTTGGGGGTGCTGCGGACGGCCGAGGGGTCGGCGGCGAGGGGTGCCGCGGGGGCGGATGTGCCGGAGCGGCTGGCGGCGGTGGCGTCGCGGGTGCGGGCGCAGGAGGCGGCCGAGGGGGAGCGGGGTCCGGTGGGGGAGCGTTCGGGCGTGGAGGCGTCGGCGGCGGAGGGGGATGTGGACGGGCCGTGTCTGGACGATCTGGGGGATCTGGTGGGGCAGTCCCGGGCGGCCGGGATGGTGGTGGAGCTGTCGGTGGACGGCGGTGACGGTGAGGGCGGGGGCGATGCGGAGTCGGGTCGTCCGCGGTACGGGGCGCGGGTGGAGCGGACCGTGTACCGGGTGGTTCAGGAGGCGTTGACGAACGTTCACAAGCATGCGCCGGGTGCCCGGGCGCGGGTGCGGTTGGCGCATCGTGCGGGTGAGTTGGCGGTGCAGGTGGAGAACGGTCCGTGTGAGGGCGGGGCGGCGGATGCGGGGCTGCCGAGTGGCGGTAACGGTCTGGTCGGTATGCGGGAGCGGGTCACGGCACTGGGCGGGGTCTTCGTGTCGGGTCCGACGGATGCCGGTGGTTTTCGGGTGTCGGCCGTGCTGCCGACGCCTCGGCCGGTGTCGCAGGCCGCGGGCTGAGGTCCTGGGCCGCGGGCTGCTGAGGTCCTGGGCCGCGGGCTGAGGTCCGGGCGCGTCCTCCGGCCGTAGGCGGTCGGTCAGGGGGTGTGGTGGGTCAGTCGGCCCCGTGTGTGGACAGTCGGCTCGGTCGGGTGCCGAGGACGAGGGTGCCCAGTGCGGTGTCGAGGTCGGCGCCGAGGTACCAGTCGCCGGTGTGGTCGAGGCTGTAGACGCGGCCTTCGGTGTCGATGGCGAGGGTGGCCTGGGAGTGGACGCCGTCGTGGGTGGTGAGTTCTTCGCGGCCGAGGGGGGCGACGTCGGTGGCTAGGGCGCGGCCGAGGTCGCCGAGGGTGCGGGCGAGGTGGAGGCCGTGCAGGGGGGCGATGACGAAGGGGGTGGGGGCGATGTGGCGGCCGGGTCCGGGGCCGGCGATGCGCAGGCCGCCGAATTCGGCCCAGGCTTCGACGGCGGCGGGGAAGACGGTGTGGCGGTGGCCGGCGGGGGAGGTGTGGGCGCGGAGGGTGTCGGCCCAGTGTTCGGCCTGCTTTATGTCCCAGCGGCCGGGTTGCCAGCCGGCTTCCTGGAGGGCGACGTCGACGGCGGCGGGGAACCGGGTGGAGTCGGTGCGGCCGGGTCCGGGTGCGCGGTCGTGGGCGGCGTCGCGGGGTCCGGGGGTGCGCGGGTCGGGGGTGATGGGCGGCATGGTGGCGGTCAGCTCCCTGTGGGCGTCGCGCCGATCGGCATGACGCCGAAGTGGGCGAGGAGGGCGTCGCAGGAGCGGCAGGGTGGGGCGTAGCTGCCGTGCTGGGGGTCGCCGTCCTCGCGGATGTGGCGTGCGGTGATCTTGGAGTGTTTCAGGGAGCGGCGGGCTTCGCCGTTGGTGAGGGGCTTGCGGGAGGCGCGTTTGCCGCGGTTGGCCTCGACGGCGGTGAGGTGGCGGGAGAGCAGTACGGCTTCGGGACATCGGCCGGTGAAGCGTTCGCGCTGTGCGGTGGGGAGGGTGTCGAGGAAGTCCTGGACGAGGGGGTGGAGCGGTGGGGGCTGTTCGGCCTTGCTGGCGGTGCAGGTGAGGGTGTTGCCGCGTACGGACAGGGCGGCGCCGATGGTGGGGAGGATGCCGTCGCGGCGGTGGTGCAGCGTGGGCGGGCGGTGGGTGTCGGCGGTGCCGCTCCAGCCGATGCGGGGGTCGCCGGCGTCGGTGCCGGTGCCGTGGCGTGCCGTGGTGCTCATCCGTGCTGCTTTCCCTCCCTGCAAACCCCCCGGTTGCGGGGGTCAGCCTGCCAAATATGCCGGGTGTTCCGGTAGTCGGACAGCCTGTCGCGGTGATCACCAGGGGTTGACGGGGTGTCGGTCGGGGGTCAACGGGGCTGGTGGGCGGGGTGGTGTGCGGGGTTCGGGGGTGGTGTGCCGGCGGGTGACGTCGGTGTGTCGCGGGGCTGACGGGCGGGCGGCGTTCGGGCGGAGGGTTGGGTTCCGCGGGGTCGGAGCGGGGTCGGAGGTGCTGTGTCGGCGGCCCGGTGGGTGGCGCTGACGTGCGGGGGCGGGGGCGGCGGAGGGTGTTGCGGTACGGCATAGGCTGTGCCTCAAAGCCAGCTTCAGCCAGGGGGCAACCGCGATGACGACAGGTCGGCCAGGGCTGGGGGTTCCACCCGGCCCCCAGGCGGCGGGACATGCCGCGCCACCGAATGCGGCCTATGCCGGACAGGTCGTGCATTTTCCGGATCCGGTGCGTGCCGCGCGGTATCCCGCGGGGGTGCGGATGGACGGGCGGGGTTTCCCTGAGTTCACGCCGTACGCCCGGGCCGCGGCGGAGATCGCCGAGCCGCCGGAGGGTTTCGGGGTCGACGAGCTGCGGCTGACGGACTATGTGTCGGCGAACGCGGCGCTGCACGCGCAGGGTCATGAGCTGTGGATAGATGTCCCGTCGGTGGCCACGCCGCACGGCTGGACGTGGCACCACGTGGCCGGTACGCGGCGGATGGAGCTGATTCCGGTCGAGGTGAAGGCGCTGTTGCGGCATCACGGGGGGCTGGCGACGGCGGCGGTGGCGCACGACAAGCGCGGGACGCGGCCGTTGCAGGAGACCCGGCCGGTGCACTTCGGGCTGCCGCACCGCGATCTGTCGGTGGGGGAGGAGCAGGTGGTCCAGGCCGAGGAGGCGCTGGGGTACCGGCTGCCGGGTGCGTACCGGTCGTTCCTGAAGGCGGCGGGCGGCTGTGCGCCGGTGGGTGCGGCGCTGGACGCGGAGTTGGGGCTGTTGGTGGACCAGCCGTTCTTCACGGTGCGGGACGATGCCGCGGTCAATGACCTGGTGTACGTGAACAAGTGCCTGCGGGACCACTTCACCAAGGACTATCTGGGGGTGGCGTTCGCGCAGGGCGGTGTGGTCGCGGTGAAGGTGCGCGGTGAGGCGCGGGGCTCGGTGTGGTTCTGCCCGTACGACGATGCGCGGGACCGGGACGGCTGGACGGTGCAGGAGCGGGTGGAGCGGCTGTTGTTGCCGTGCGGGGCGGATTTCGACGAGTTCCTTCAGCGGCTGGCGGGTAATCCGCCGGAGTTGGAGGCGGTGGCGAACCTGATGGTGGACGGCGGTTTCGCGCAGGCCGTCGTGGTGGGGGGCTGATCGCGGTGGTGACGTTCGCGCAGGCGCAGGAGCGCGCCGAGCGGTGGGTGAACGGCGAGGTGCCGGCGGAGCTCCACCGTGAGGTGCGGGTGCGGGAGTTCGATCTGGGTTTCGTGGCCTGGGCGGAGGACCGCGAGGGTGGTCCGGCGTCGGAGGGCGGCCGGGCCCGGATGGTGATCGCGCGGGACAGCGGGGAGACCACGCTGTGGCCGGGGCTGCCGGTGGGCGAGGTGATCCGCCGTTACGAGGAGGAGTACGGCACGCCGGTGGACGGTGGGTACGGCGCTGCCGAGCCGCCGCCGCAGCGGATCGATCTGGAGGCCACGTCGTTCCTGCTGACGCCGCCGGAGTGGCTGCAGGAGGCGGCGGACTCGCTCGGCATCCCGGACCGGCGGGCCGGTGCGGGGACGGCCGGCGGCGCGGGGACCGCGGGGGAGGGGGCCGGTGCGGGTTCCGGTCCGGCGGCCCCTTCGGTGCCCCAACAGGCCGCCGCGCCACAGCAGTTGGCCGCCCCGGCCGCGGTGCCGTCCGCCCCGGAGCCCACCCCTGCCCCGCCGGCTTCGGGTGCTGCCGACGACACCCCCTGGGCGGCGGCGGACACGACCCATTCCGACGCGGGGCACGAGGACCGTTCGGTGGGGCTGCCGGCGACGGTCTTCGCGCCGCCGCTGGCCGGTTCCGACGACGAGGACAGCGTCCCGGCGACGCCGCGGGCGCGGCCGGACGCCAAGACCGAACTGCTACAGGGCGGCAGCCAGTTGCCGCGTACCCAGGTCGCGCCCGCACTGGACCTGCCGTCCGACCAGGGCGGCGGGCCCGGTGGTGGGCCGCTGCCGCCGCTGCCGTCCGCGCCGCCGGCCGTTCCGGTGCTGCCGGATCTGCCGCCGCCGTCGGGGCCGCCGGTCGCGGACGTCCCGCCGCCGCCCGGTGTCGCCGTGCCGGGGGCTTCCGGCCCCGCCGCGCCCCCGCCCGCCCCGCAGGCCGACACCGGTCGGTCCGGCGGGCCCGCGGCGTCCGGGCCGGGTGCGCCGGCCGGGGGTTACGTACCGACGCAGCTGGTCTCGCAGCTGGACACGGACGGTCTCGATCTGAGTGCGGTGGACGGGCCCGGCGGCGCCGACGGCTCCGGTACCGGCGCCGCGGGTGGCTCCGGCAGTACGGGTGCGCCGGGTGCCGGCGGGCCCGGTGGCGGGGTGCACGCCGCGGCGACGATGCTCGCCGACGGGGCGTCGCTGCAGGATCTCGTGGGTGCCGGCGGTCCGGGTGCCGGCGGTCCGGGTGCCGCCGGTCCGGCCGGTGCGGGACCGGGTGTGCCGCCGCCGCCCGCGCCGCCGGGCGTGCCCGGTGTGCCCAAGCCGCCCGGTCCGCCGGGAAGGCCAGGCCAGGGCGCGCACGGCGGTCCGGGCGCGCAGGGCGGTCAGGGTGCGCAGGGCGGTCCGCCGCCGCCCCCGCCGCCGCCCGCCACGGGTGGCACCTCCGGTGGTGGGGTGCATGCCGCGGCGACGATGCTGGCCAGCGGCGCCGCACTGCCCGGCGGCCCCGGTGGTCCGGGTGCGCCCGGTGTGCCGCCGGCCGCCGGTCCCGGTGTTCCGCCGCCCGGTGTGCCGGGTCCGCCGCAGGGACAGCCCGCCCCGCCCGGCCCGCCGCCCGGTGTGCCGGGCCCCGGTGGCGCGGCTCCCGGTGCGTACGGCTATCCGCCGGCGCCCGGTGGTCAGCCGACGGTCGGGCCGGGCTACATGGCGGTGCTGAGCTATCGCGCCCCGGACGGTTCGGAGCAGAAGATCGTGCGCCGTTCGGCGCCGGGTACGCCGCATCCGGAGTGGCAGCTGCTGCACGAGCTGCGCGGGATGAACGTCCCGCCGCAGCAGGTGCTGGAGCTGCACACCGAGCTGGAGTGCTGTGATCTGCCGGGCGGCTACTGCGCGCGGATGATCCGGGACAACTGGCCGCAGGTGCGGATCAGCCACACCGCCGCGTACGGCCGGGACCATGCCTCCCGGCAGCAGGGTGTGCGTCATCTCGTCGAGCACCAGGGCGAGTTGCACCAGGTCGCGGACGGTCCGGCGCGGCCGGCGCCGGTGCGGGTGCCGTTGCCGCATCCGTCGCAGGTGCCGCCGGTACCGCCGGTTCCGCCGCAGGTGATCGGGCAGGAGCTGGAGCAGTCCTTCGGGCCGCAGGGGATCTTCCGGTTCGACCAGCGGGCGGTGTCCCGGCACGGTGTGCCCGATGTGGTGGCGCAGATGCTGGTGTGGGCCGGGCTGCCGGTGGACTTCGGGCCGTTCTTCTGGGCGCAGGCGCAGCCGGGCCGTCCGGTGCCGACGCTGGCGGAGCTGGCGGCGGAGCGCGGGGTGCAGCCGGCGTCGGACGCCGGGTCGTATCTGGTGATGGGCAACGACTTCGGGCGTCAGCTGTGCGTCCAGTACGGGACCGCGAACATCGTGGCGGTGCCGATGGAGGCCGGTCCGGGCGGTCAGCCGGCCGCGCCGCAGTTCGTGAACTCGGGGCTGCCGGAGTTCGTGCGCTGTCTGGCGATGCTGGGCCGGATGTGGCGGCTGCGGTACGGGCTCACGCCGGAGCAGGCGGGCCGCTGGACGGTGGACTTCCAGGCGCAGCTGGTGGCGCTGGATCCGCCGGCGCTGGGTTCGCCGGAGACCTGGTGGTCGGTGCTGCTGGAGCAGATGTGGGACGGCTTGCTCTAGGGGGCGCGCGCGTCTGAGGCCCTGCGGTAGGGGGCGCGCCCGCCCTGGCCCTGCTGTGGCCGGTGCGCTCGCCCTGGCCCTGCTGTGGCCGGTGCGCTCGCCCTGGCCCTGCTGTGGCCGGTGCGCTCGCCCTGGCCCTGCTGTGGCCGGTGCGCTCGCCCGAGGGCCCGCCATAGCGGAGATCCGGGCCGGCCGCCTGTCGTAGGGGGCCGGTCGGTGGAACGGCCTGCCCCGGGGGCGGTACGAGGGCGCTCGACCTGCGGGCCGGGCCGGGCGCCCTGACCATGCCTGTATGGGCCGTCCGATACCCCCGTCGTGGCCGTCGCCGTGGTCTGCCTCGTCGACGACGCTGTACCGGGCGCGGCGGCCGCCGTGGTGGCACCGGCGGCGGATCGACCGTTCGCTGCGGGGGCGGCGCCCGCCGCGGCGCCGGGGGACGGGGCCCCGGGCGTCCCGGCTGTCCTGGCTGAGCTGGCTGCTGGTGGCGCTGCTGGTGCTCGTTCTGCTGGTGGTGGCGGGCGGGGCGGGGCTGTATGTGCGGGCGGGGCGGGAGCTGCGGCACGTCGATGCGCTGGGTGACTACGCGGGGCGGCCGGCGGCGGGCCGGGGCACGAACTGGCTGCTGGTCGGTTCGGACAGCCGGGCCGAGCTGACCCCGGAGCAGCGCCGGGAGCTGCACGTCGGCAACAACGAGGTGCGGAACACCGACACGATCATGGTGCTGCACTACGGCGAGCACGGTCCTTCGCTGGTCAGCCTGCCGCGCGACAGTTATGTCCCGGTGCCCGGCCACGGCAGCCGGAAGATCAACGAGGCGTATGCGGACGGTGGCCCGCGGCTGCTCACCCGGACGGTGGAGCAGTCGACGGGGCTGCGGATCGACCGGTACGCGGAGGTCAGTTTCCTGGGGCTGGTGCGGGTGGTGGACGCGCTGCCGGACGGCGTACGGCTGTGTCTTGAGCGGCCGCTGCGGGACGAGAGGTCGGGGGCGGACTTCCCGGCGGGCTGCCGGCGGATGAACGGCACCGAGGCGCTGGCGTACGTCCGGGCGCGGTATGCCGACCCACAGGGGGACCTCGGACGGGTGAAGCGGCAGCGTGCGCTGATCGGTGCGCTGGCGGACGGGATGACGGACTCCCGGGTGCTGCTCGATCCGTTCCGGCTGCGGCAGGTGCTGGACGTGTCGGTGGCGGCGCTGAGGGTGGATCAGCAGGCCGGAGTGGCCCAGTTGCTGGACATGGGCTGGGCGATGAAGCGGATCGCGGGCGGGGACGGGACCGCGACGACGGTGCCGGTGCACCAGCCGGGGGTGATGGTGGCGGGGGCCGGGTCGGTACTGCTGTGGGATGAAAACGGGGCGAGCCGGTTGTTCCAGGCGTTGCGCCACGATGATCCAATTCCGACTTCTGCCGATAAATAACGCATCCTGGTGCAGTGGGCCGGCCGGAGGGCCGCGAGGGTGCCGCCGCCGGCCGGTCCGAGGAGAAGTGCGCGCAACTGCACAGAGGGGCTTGAGGGATGAGTGCATCGGTTTCGCCTCACGGGTTCGAGATCGTACGGGGCCGTGGGTACCGGCCGGAGGATGTGGACCGCCGCTTCGAGGGGCTCTCCATCGACCGTGACTCCTGCTGGGAGCGGGCCGCGCGGCTCACCGTCCTGTCCAACGAGATGGAGGCCGAACTCGCCGAGTTGCGGCGCTATTTGGCGAAGCTGCCCCCGCAGACGTACGAATCCCTCGGCAGCGAGGCCCGGTTGATCCTGACCACGGCGGAGTCCGAGGCGGCGCGGTTGCGCGCGGAGGCCGAGGAGGCCGCCGAGCAGGAGCGGGACGCGGCCGACGCGCACGCCAAGAGGGTCCGGGAGTCGGCGGACAAGGCGGCGTCCGCGCTGCGCGGCGACGCCGACGAACGGGCCCGGCACACCGAGGAGGTGGCGCGGGACAACGCCATGAAGCTGGTGGCGGCGGCGTCCCGGGAGGCCGGGGAGCTGCGCGTGGAGGCCGCGGCGATGCTGGCGGACGTGGTCCGGCGCACCGACCAGCTGCTCGGCGACCAGGAGAAGCGGCAGGCGGAGGAGTGGGACGCGGCCGGGCGGGAGATCGCCGAGCGGGAGGCGGCGATGGAGCGGCTGGTGGCGGAGCTGGAAGAGCGGGGGGAGTCGCTGCTCGCCGCGGAACGCCGGCGCTACGCCCAGGCCGAGGAGGCCGCCCGGCACCACCAGGAGGCCGCCGAGGACCAGGGCGCCGAGCTGCTGGCGCAGGCCCGGGTCGCGGCGGAGCGCATCGAGCGGACCACGGAGCGGCTGCTGCGCGAGCACGACGAGGAGCGGGAGGAGCTCCGTTCCCACATGGCGCACGTCCGCAACAGCCTGGCGGCGCTGACCGGCAAGGCCCCGGCCGTGGAGGACGACGGTCCGGCGGACGGCCCCGGCGCCTCCGGTTCCGACGACGAGGAGACGGTGGAGACCCAGGTGCCGCGCCAGGCGGGCGGCTGACCTGCGAGGACTCCGGCCCGGCTAGGACGTGCCGGGCTCGGTCTCCGCCGTACGGGCGTCCGCGTGCACCGGGAAGCGCCGCGGGGCGAGCAGGAGCAGGGCGAGCAGGGCGAGCGCGGCGGCCGTGGCGGCGCCGAGGTAGACGTGGCCGACGGTGGTGGCGACCGCGCGGCGGAGGTAGTCGGTGGCGTGCGCGGAGAGCGCGCCGGCGTGCTCCAGGGCCCGGGAGACCGCGTCGAGGTCGCCGGGCAGGCCGGGGCGGATGTCGGCCGGGGCGTGGGCGAGGCGGTCGTTGAGGGTGGTGTTGGCGACGGCGCCGAAGAGGGCGGCGCCGACGGACTGGCCGACCTGGCGGCAGAAGAGTATGGACGCGGTGGCGGTGCCGCGCTCGGCGTAGCCGACGGACGACTGCACGCCGATGATCAGCGGCAGTTGGAAGAGGCCGAGGGCGGCACCCAGCGCCAGCATGATCAGCGCGGGCTGCCAGGCCGCGCCGGGGTAGGGCAGCAGCGGGAAGGCGAGCAGGATCAGCCCGGCCGCGCCGATGCCGATCAGGGCGCAGTTGCGGATGCCGAGGCGGTTGTAGACGTGGCTGCTCAGGGCGGCCGAGACCGGCCAGCTCAGGGTCATCACGGACAGCACGAATCCGGCCGCGATCGGGCCGAGGCCCAGCACCGCCTGGGCGTAGGTGGGCAGGAAGACGGTGGGGGCGACCATCAGCAGGCCGAGCGCGCCGAGGGCGAGGTTGACCGCGGAGATGGTGCGGCGGCGCCACACCCAGCCGGGGATGATCGGTGCGGCGGCGCGCCGTTCGATCAGGACGGTGGCCGCGCCGCACACCGCGCTGCCGGCGAACAGCAGCAGGGACGGGGTGGAGAGCCAGGCCCAGGCGACGCCGCCCTGGACGAGGGCGGTCAGCAGCAGTCCTCCGCAGGCGAAGATCGCCAGTGCGCCGGGCCAGTCCACCCGGGGCCGGCCGGCCGGGCCGCCGCCACTACGGTCCGCGGTGCGCCGCACCTCCGTGAAGTGCCGCCCGATCAGCCACAGCGCCACCGCGCCCACCGGCACGTTCACCAGGAAGATCCACCGCCAGTCCGCGTACGCGGCGAGCAGCCCGCCGAGCGCCGGACCGGCGACCGCCGAGGTGGCCCAGACGCCGGAGAGCCTGGCCTGGATCTTGGGGCGTTCCTTCATCGGGTAGAGGTCGGCGGCGATGGTCTGCACGGTGCCCTGGAGGGCGCCGCCGCCCAGGCCCTGCAGGACCCGGAAGGCGATCAGGGACGCCATGTTCCAGGCGGCGGCGCAGGCCAGTGAGCCGGCGAGGAAGAGCACGATGCCGGTGATCAGGATGGGCTTGCGGCCGAAGGTGTCGGAGAGCTTGCCGTAGACGGGCAGGGTGACGGTGACGGCCAGCAGGTAGCCGGAGAACAACCAGGAGAAGACCGCGAAGCCGCCGAGGTCGCCGACGATCTGGGGGACGGCGGTGGCGATGATCGTGGAGTCCAGCGCGGCCAGCGCCATGCCGAGCATCAGGGCGGCGACGACCGGGCCGCGCCGTTCGGCGCGGGCGTCCCCGGTGCCCGGCGCCGGCGTCCGCGGGCCGCCCGTGCCCCGGTCCGTGGGGCTGTCGCTGCCCCTGGTCGTGCGGCTCATGGGTCCCCCTCCGCTTCCGTGGCACCGTTGTGTGTAATGGGCACCGTTCCCGTCACAGCCTTCCATGCCGGACCGGGATACGGAACGGGACCAGGGCGGTCCGCCCCTGCCCGGGGCCCCGCCTGCTCGGGCGGCGGCTTGTCGGCGGTCGGGCGTATCGTGGGCAACCCCCGCCCGTGTGACGTCGCGGGATGTTCGCGTTGTTCGCCTCGCTTTCTGGGACGGAAGCCTTTCATGAGCCTGACTGGTCTGCTCGACGCCGTCGTACGGGACCCGGCGCTCGCCGAAGCGGTCCGGGCCGCGGCCGACGGACGCCGCCCGCACGTGGATCTCGTCGGCCCGCCGGCCGCCCGCCCGTTCGTGATCGCCGCGCTCGCCCGCGAGGCCCGGCGCCCGGTACTGGCGGTCACCGCCACCGGCCGGGAGGCCGAGGACCTCGCCGCCGCGCTGCGCAGCCTGATGCCGGCCGGCGAGGACAACTCCGTCGTCGAGTTCCCGTCCTGGGAGACGCTGCCGCACGAGCGGCTCTCCCCGCGCTCGGACACCGTCGGCCGGCGCCTGGCGGTGCTCCGCCGGCTCACCCACCCCAGCCCGGACGACCCCACCGCCGGCCCGGTCTCCGTCGTCGTCGCGCCGATCCGCTCGGTGCTGCAGCCGCAGGTCAAGGGCCTGGGCGACCTGGAGCCGGTCAGTCTGCGCACGGGGCAGACCGCCGATCTGGAGGAGATCGTCGACGGGCTGGTGGCGGCCGCCTACGCCCGGGTCGAACTGGTCGAGAAGCGCGGCGAGTTCGCGGTCCGCGGCGGCATCCTGGACGTCTTCCCGCCCACCGAGGAGCACCCGCTCCGGATCGAGTTCTGGGGCGACGACGTCGAGGAGATCCGCTACTTCAAGGTCGCCGACCAGCGCTCCCTGGAGGTCGCCGAGCACGGCCTGTGGGCGCCGCCGTGCCGTGAGCTGCTGCTCACCGAGGACGTCCGCCAGCGTGCCGCGGCCCTCGCCGAGCTCCACCCGGAGCTGGGCGAACTCCTCGGCAAGATCGCCGAGGGCATCGCCGTCGAAGGGATGGAGTCGCTCGCCCCGGTCCTCGTCGACGAGATGGAGCTGCTGCTCGACGTCCTGCCCAAGGGCTCCATGGCCGTCGTCTGCGACCCGGAGCGGGTCCGCACCCGGGCCGCCGACCTGGTGGCGACCAGCCAGGAATTCCTGCAGGCCAGCTGGGCCGCGACGGCCGGCGGCGGCGAGGCGCCCATCGACGTCGGCGCGGCCTCGCTGTGGGGCATCGCGGACGTCCGTGAGCGGGCCCGTGAGCTGGAGATGATGTGGTGGTCGGTGACGCCGTTCGCCTCCGGGGAGGGCCTGGCCGCCGAGGACGACGGCGACACCCTCAAGCTGGGCCTGCACGCCCCCGAGTCGTACCGCGGCGACACCCAGCGGGCGCTGGCCGACACCAAGCAGTGGCTCGCCGACGGCTGGCGCACGGTCTACCTCACCGAGGCGCACGGCCCCGCGGCCCGTACGGTCGAGGTGCTCGGCGGCGAGGGCATCGCCGCCCGGCTGGACGCCGACCTCCCCGAGATCTCGCCCGCCCTCGTCCACGTCGCCTGCGGCTCCCTCGACAACGGCTTCGTCGCCCCCCAGCTCCAGCTCGCCGTGCTGACCGAGACCGACCTGTCCGGACAGAAGGCCGCCGGCAAGGACGGCCAGCGGATGCCGGCCCGCCGCCGCAAGACCATCGACCCGCTCACCCTCGAAGCGGGCGACTACATCGTCCACGAACAGCACGGCGTGGGCCGCTACATCGAAATGGTGCAGCGCACGGTCCAGGGCGCGACCCGCGAGTACCTCCTCGTCGAGTACGCCCCCGCCAAGCGCGGCCAGCCCGGCGACCGCCTCTACATCCCCACCGACCAGCTGGAGCAGGTCACCAAGTACGTCGGCGGCGAGGCCCCGACCCTGCACCGCCTCGGCGGCGCCGACTGGACCAAGACCAAGGCGCGCGCCAAGAAGGCCGTCAAGGAGATCGCCGCCGACCTGATCAAGCTGTACTCGGCCCGGATGGCGGCCCCCGGCCACACCTTCGGCCCGGACACCCCCTGGCAGCGCGAGCTGGAGGACGCCTTCCCGTACGCGGAGACGCCCGACCAGCTCACCACCATCGCCGAGGTCAAGGAGGACATGGAGAAGTCGGTCCCGATGGACCGGCTGATCTGCGGCGACGTCGGCTACGGCAAAACCGAGATTGCTGTGAGAGCGGCCTTCAAGGCGGTCCAGGACGGCAAGCAGGTCGCGGTCCTGGTGCCCACCACGCTGCTCGTCCAGCAGCACTACGGCACCTTCACCGAGCGGTACGGCCAGTTCCCGGTCAACGTCAAGGCACTCTCCCGCTTCCAGACCGACACCGAGGCCAAGGCGACCCTGGAGGGCCTGCGGGACGGCGCCGTCGACATCGTCATCGGCACCCACCGCCTGTTCTCCTCCGAGACCAAGTTCAAGGACCTGGGCCTGGTCATCGTCGACGAGGAGCAGCGCTTCGGCGTCGAGCACAAGGAACAGCTCAAGAAGCTCCGCGCCAACGTCGACGTCCTGACCATGTCCGCCACCCCCATCCCCCGCACCCTGGAGATGGCGGTGACGGGCATCCGCGAGATGTCCACCATCACCACCCCGCCCGAGGAGCGGCACCCGGTCCTGACCTTCGTCGGCCCGTACGAGCAGAAGCAGATCGGCGCCGCCATCCGCCGCGAACTGCTCCGCGAGGGCCAGGTCTTCTACATCCACAACCGCGTGGAGTCCATCGACCGCGCCGCCGCCCGCCTCCGCGAGATCGTCCCCGAGGCCCGGATCGCCACCGCCCACGGCCAGATGTCGGAGACCGCCCTGGAACAGGTCGTCGTCGACTTCTGGGAGAAGAAGTTCGACGTCCTGGTCTCGACCACGATCGTCGAGTCCGGCATCGACATCTCCAACGCCAACACCCTGATCGTCGAGCGCGGCGACAACTTCGGCCTCTCCCAGCTGCACCAGCTCCGCGGCCGGGTCGGCCGCGGCCGCGAGCGCGGCTACGCGTACTTCCTCTACCCGCCCGAGAAGCCACTGACCGAGACGGCCCACGAGCGCCTCGCCACGATCGCCCAGCACACCGAGATGGGCGCCGGCATGTACGTCGCCATGAAGGACCTGGAGATCCGCGGTGCGGGCAACCTCCTCGGCGGTGAGCAGTCCGGCCACATCGCCGGCGTCGGCTTCGACCTGTACGTACGGATGGTCGGCGAGGCGGTCGCCGACTACCGCGCCTCCCTCGAAGGCGGCGTGGAGGAGGAACCGCCGCTCGAAGTGAAGATCGAGCTCCCCGTCGACGCACACGTCCCGCACGACTACGCCCCCGGCGAGCGGCTGCGCCTCCAGGCGTACCGTGCGATCGCTTCCGCGAACTCCGAGGAGGACATCGCCGCGGTCCGCGAGGAACTGACCGACCGCTACGGCAAGTTGCCCGAACAGGTCGAGAACCTCCTGCTCGTCGCCGGCCTCCGGATGCTCGCCCGGTCCTGCGGCGTCTCGGACATCACCCTCCAGGGCGCCAACATCCGCTTCGGCCCGGTCGAACTCCGTGAGTCCCAGGAACTCCGCCTGAAGCGGTTGTACCCCCGTACGGTCCTCAAGCCAGCCACTCACCAGATCCTGGTCCCGCGTCCCACGACAGCCAAGATCGGCGGCAAGCCGGTGGTGGGGCGTGAACTGCTGGCCTGGGTGGGCGAGTTCCTCACGACGGTCTTGACGTAGGCGTACGTACTCGGCTTTCCCGCCGCGGGGGTTGGGGTTCTTCCGCCTTCGGCGGGCGTGGGGGTTCGGGCCGGGGGCGCCTGGTCTTTGACTTTTCTCCCCACCGGGCGGGGGCGCGGAATCCGGCGGGAGGGTGGGGGCCGGAGGGGGCGGGTTTCCGGACGTAAAGCGAAGCAGTCCGGAAAGGCGCCCCCGGAGGACCACACCCGGCACCACCCACCAAGCGAGCGCCCCCCGGCCCAACCAACCCCTCCCGCCGAAGGCGGGAAAGACAGCAACCCCCACGGCGGGCAAGCCGAAAACGTGGGGCGGCTCAGGGCCCCGTACGGCGGAGCACCAGGACATCCGCGGCGCCGCCAAGAACGACATAGTGAGCCCGCGGATGCCGGGCAACCGCATCCGCGACCGCCTGGCGCACCGTGTGCCCGTCCCGTAGCTGGACCGCGATGTAGCCGGGCGCCAAGCCCCCCGTGTCGCCGAGCCAGTAGACCCGGGTGTGGTCGGTGAGGCGGCTCAGCGGGCGTATGTCGGATTCGACGGTCGCGCCGTCGGGGATCCGGGAGAGCAGCCGCGCGGCGGCCGCGACGTCCGGCGGTGTGCGGTACGTCGCGGACTCCGTGAGCCGCGCCAGCGGCAGGTTGGCGGTCAGTGCGAGGGCCGCGGCGAGGAGGGCGGCCGGCAGGTGGTGGGCGTAGGAGCGCAGCCAGGGCCGGGCGGAGATCCGGGCGCGGGGGAGCGCGTCGATCAGGGCCAGGAAGACCACCGGCATCAGGACGGCGTTGTAGTGCCAGTCGATGCCCCAGTAGTGGGGTTCGTGGGAGAGGAACCGCCAGCCCAGGGTGGGCAGCGCGACCAGCAGGAGCGGGGAGCGCAGGGCGAGCAGTCCGGTGGTGGGGAGCAGTACCCACAGGGTGGTGCGCAGCGCCGTGTCGAGGGGGATCGTCGCGCCGCCGCCGTCGGCGCCGAACTTGCTCCAGTAGTCGTACGAGCCGGAGCCGTTGAAGGCGGGGATGAGGACGCCGAGGGTCAGGGCGGCGGCGCCGAGGCCGAAGCCGACCAGGGCGATGGGAAGGGGGCTCGCCCGCCGGGTGCGCAGCAGGGCGAGGGCCCCGATGGTGGCGGCGGTGACGCCCAGGTCCTCCTTGACCAGGACCAGCGGCGCCGCCCAGCACACCGCCGCGGTCCAGCGGCCGCGGAGCACCGCTTCGAGGGCGAAGGCCAGCAGCGGCAGGGCGAACGCGATCTCGTGGAAGTCGAAGTCGACGGCCTTCTGGAGCCCCCAGGAGGTGCCGTACGCGATGCCGAGGGCGAGGCCGGGGAGGCGGCCGAGGGCGCGGGCCGCGGCGCGGGTGACCGGTATGACGGACACCGCGAACAGCGCGGCCTGGGCTATCAGCAGGGTCAGTGAGGAGGGGAAGAGCCGGTAGAGCGGGGCGAGCAGGACCAGTACGGGGCTGAAGTGGTCGCCGAGGATGTTGGTGCCGGGGCCCTTGAGGTCGACGATCGGTGCCCGGAAGTGGGCGTAGCCGCGTATGGCCTGTTCGAAGATGCCCAGGTCCCAGGAGGACGTGGACAGGGTCTGGAAGCGGTGGACGCCGAGCAGCGCGAAGGCGAGGAAGAAGAGGAGGGCGGCCCAGTAGGGGTCGAGGCGGGGGACGCGCAGCGGGGCGGTCCGGTCGCTCAGGCTGCGGGCGGTGCGCCGGAGGGGGCCGGGGGGCGTTCCGGGGGTGGCGGCCGCGGCCGGGTCGGCGGCGGTCCGGGGCGGCGGCACGGTGTGGCCGTCCTGCCCCAGGTCCCGTCCGGGGGCACCCCCGGCCGTTGCGGCGGCCGTGTCCATCAGGGTCCTCACTCACTCTCAACTGCCGGAAAGGTACCTGACGCGGCCGGCGCGGAGGCCGGGCGCCCGTCGGGCAGTGAGTCAGACGCCGCGCCGGCACGGTCCGTTCCCGCCGGCCGGACGGCGGCCGGGCCGCCGCCCGCGGGCGGGGGGGGGGGCGCGGGGGGGGCGGGCGGGGGGGGGCCCCCCGGGGGCGCGGCCGCCCCGGCCCCGAGCCCGGGGGCGCGCGCGGGCGCGGAAAAAAAAAACAC
>NZ_JBHWDV010000062.1:0-34501 GCF_042734445.1 Streptomyces sp. NPDC059649 | reverse complement strand
CCCACCAACGGGAGGGGACAGACCGGAGGACGAAGTCTGTAGGGCTGTCACCGCACCCAAAAACACCACGCCCGCCGCCAGGCGCAACGGCGAGAAGCCCCACGGCGGGAAAGCCGACAACGTGCGGGGCGCCGCACAGCGCAACGGCGAGCGAGCCCCGCGGCGGGACGGCCAGGTACGTGGGAGGCGCCGCAAAGCGGCAACGGCGAGCAACCTCGACGGCGGGACGGCCAGGTACGTGGGGAGGCGCCGCAAGGTATCGACGCTAGCCGACGACATCGGACAACCGCTTGCCCTCCAGATGGCTGATCACGTTCTGGACGGCCGCCAGGGCGATGCGGACGAGGGTTTCGCGGGTGACGCCCGCTACGTGGGGGGAGAGGACGACGTTCGGGGCCTTGAGGAGGCGGAGGGCCGCGGTCGGCGGTTCGGGGTCGAAGACGTCGATACCGGCGCCGGCCAGCGCCCCGGCGGCCAGCGCATCCGCGAGCGCGTCCTGGTCGATCAGGGCACCCCGCGCCGTGTTGATGACGAAGGCGCTCGGCTTCAGGAGCGCCAGCCGCTCCGCGTCGAGGAGGTGCCGGGTCGCCTCCGTGAGCGGGGCGTGCAGGGAGACGTAGTCCGAGGTGCGGAGCAGCTCGTCCAGGTCCACATGGCGGGCCCCGCCGAGCCGGGCCGCGGTCTCCGGGTCGACCGGCCTCGGCCCGGCGTAGACGATGCTCATCTCGAACGCGACGGCGCGCCGCGCCACCTCCGCGCCGATGTGGCCCAGGCCGACGATGCCGAGGGTCTTCCCGGACAGTTCGGTGATCGACTGCTGCAGACGCGGCAGCGCCCAGTCCGCCTCGGTCAGCGCCGTATGCGCGGGAACCAGCTGCTTCGCGAGCGCGAGCATCAGGGCGAAGGTCTGCTCGGCCACGTTCTGCTTCTCGGCGCCGCTGGAGCCGATGTTGCAGACCGGGACGCCCCGGTCGCGCGCGGCGTCCAGATCGACGTAGTCGAAGCCGTGGCTGGCGCACTGGACCAGCTCCAACTCCGGTGCGGCGGCGAGGTGTTCGGCACTCACGGGGGCGAGGCCGGTGATGATGACGTGTGCCGCGGCCAGCGCCGCGGGGTCCTCGTCGGTGCTCTCGACGACGGTGACGTGGGCCTGGCCGGGAAAGACGCCGGCCAGCGCGGTGCCGGCGGCGCGGCCGCCCACGTGCGGGGAGATGACGGCGAGGACGTTCTTCATGGCGGGCCTCTCGGTGTCGGGCGCGGTGTGCGCCGTGGTGGTCATGCGGAGGGTGGGTGGGTGCGTCGGCGCGGAGCGCTACGCGGACGCGGTGGTGAGGTCGTCGGCGGTCAGCGTGGAGGGGCGGGCGTGCCCGGACAGCGCGAGGGTGAGGTCGAACTCGGCGAGCAGACAGCGGATGACGTGCTCGACGCCGGCCTGGCCGTCGAGGCCGAGACCGTAGGCGTACGGGCGCCCGACCAGCACCGTCCTCGCGCCGAGTGCCAGCGCCTTGACGATGTCGTCGCCGGTGCGGATACCGCTGTCGAAGAGCACGGTGAGCCGGTCGCCGGCCGCCTCGACGACGCGGGGCAGCGCGTCCGCGGCGGCGACCGAGCCCGCCACCTGTCGGCCGCCGTGGTTGGAGACGACCACGCCGTCCATGCCGGCCTCGGCCGCCCGCAGCGCGTCGTCCGGGTGCAGGATGCCCTTGAGCACGATCGGGCCGTCCCAGTTCTCCCGCAGGAACGAAAGGTCGGGCCAGGTCTTGGCGGGATCGGCGAACATCCCCACGAAGTGCCGTACGGCCGCGTTCGGATCCTCGTGGACCGGCTTGGCGAGCCCGGCCCGGAACGCGGGGTCGGAGAAGTAGTTGGCGGTGCCCACCCCGTGCAGGAACGGCAGGTACGCCTGGTCGAGGTCGCGCGGCCGCCAGGCGAGGAGCGGGGTGTCGAGGGTGACGAACAGCGCGGTGAAACCGGCCGCCTTCGCCCGTGCGAGGAAGCTCCTGGTGACCTCGCGGTCCTTCGCCCAGTACAGCTGGAACCACCGCTCCCCGTCACCCATCGCCTCGGCGACCTCCTCCATGGGGGTGCTGGAGGCGGAGGAGAGGACGTACGGGACGCCGTGCGCGGCGGCGGCCCGGGCGGCGGCGGGCTCGGCGTCCGGATGCAGGATCGACAGCACCCCGACCGGGGCGAGCGCCATCGGCGCCGGCAGCCGGCGGCCCAACACCTCGACGGACAGGTCGCGTTCGTGCACCTCGCGGAGCATCCGCGGGACGATCCGCCGGCGGTCCAGGGCGGCCCGGTTGGCGGCCGCGGTGCTGCCGTTGCCCGCACTGCCCGCCACGTAACCGACCGGGCCGGGGCCCAATCGCTGCTCGGTGAGCTCCTCCAGCCGGGTCAGATCGGTCGGCAGCCGGGGTACCGCGCCCGACATGCCGTTCAGATAGATCTCGTACTGGAAGTCCGCCCAGTGCTTCGCCATCCGGCCGTTCCGCCTCTCGTGCGCTGCTCGCGTCTTCTTGGGGCCCACGGGTCCGATGCGTCCGGGTGTCCGCGGCGACCGGTGGTCCGTCGGGCCGTCCCCGCGATCCTGGCGACAGTGACAAGATCCGTCCACGGTGGTGCGCACATTCTTCCGCTGCGACCATCACCCTGTGATGAACGACCGCGAGCGGATCCGGCAGGAGCTGACCGCCACTTCCCGGGTCGTCGACGCCATCGTCGATGCGGTGCATGCGCAGGTCCCGGCGTATACGGCGCTCGACGACCGCCGGCTCCCGGAGGTGCGGGCGATCGCCGCCTGGGCGCTGGACCGGCTGCTGTACCTCTGGGCGACGGACGGCGTGCTGACGCCGGCCGATCTGCGCCGGTTCCGCGGTATCGCGGCGGCCCGGGCCGCCGACGGCCGCCCCGTACAGGCCGTGCTGCGGGCGTACCGGGTCGCGGCGACCGTCATCGCGGACGAGATCGCGGTCTGCGCGCCCCGGCCCACCGCCGAGGACGCCTTCGCCCTGACCCGGATGCTGCTGACCGCGCTGGACACCCTCGCCGAAGAGATGGCCGGGACCTACGCCGCCGCGAACGAGGACCTCGCGGGGGACCGCGACCGGGCGCTCCGGCTGCTCCTCGACGATCTGATCGCCGGGCGGCACGCCTCCATCGGCGCCCTGACCGGCCGCGCCGCCCGCCTGGGCGTCCAACTCCCGGACCGCTACTGCCTGTTGGTGGCCGAGCCGGTGGCAGCGGCCGAACCGGTCCACCCGGCGGGTGGGGACAGCGGGCCGGCCGTCTGTGCGGAACTGGCGGACGCACTGCTCGCGGCACTGACCGGTCACGGGGGAGCGGGCGTCTCCGAGGTCACCGCGCTGGCGACGGTACGGGGCTCCCGCGTCGTCCTGCTGCTCCCGGCCGGTGCCGAGGAGGCCGCGCCCGCGGCGCTGCAGGAGCGCGCCCTGCGCGGCTGTGCGATCTCGGGGGAGAGTCTGGAGCGGATCGCCGTGGCCCACCGCCTCGCGACCGATGCCCTGGACACCGCCCCCGCGCACGCCCACCACCCCTCACGTCTCCTCACCGACGGGGACGCGCAGGTCCTCGCGCTCCTCGCCGGCCGTCCCGCCACCACCCCCGACCAGATCGCCAGGGTGCTGCTCGGCCCGCTCGGGCACCCCGGCCGGCGGCACCTCCTGGACGCGCTCACCGCCTACCTCGACACCGGCTCCGCGAACGCCGCCGCCCGGCGGCTGGGCCTGCATCCGCAGTCGCTGCGCTACCGCCTGCGCCGCATCGGCGAGCTCACCGGACGCGATCCCCGCGACCCCTGGCAGCGCCTCACCCTGGACATCGCCCGGACCATCGGCCACTGACCGCCCGTCGGCACATGACACTTTCGGCGTGAAGGTGATTTCACCGAAATCGGTGCGGTGCGGCGCGAAAGCCCCCCGGAAACCGCCTCTTTCGCCAATCGGACGTTTCCCGGCAATAGCTCGCCATGGGTAATCAGTCGACAAATGGGTGTGAGTCGCCGTCTCGGTGTACATAACAGCGAAGTCGATGTTCACTCACAGTGATCGACTAACTCCGGGCCGGACAAGGCAGGTTGAAGTCATTGCGGCTCCATAAAGGGCCGAGTGTTCACTCGGAGTGGTCGTCGCCGTTCCTCCGTTCGAAGCTGCGAGTGACCCTTCGCTTTCATATCGTTATTGCTTCGATTCTTGACGATCAGGCAGGTGGTGGCGTTCACTTCAGCCGTTCTGGGCCGGGTCAGGCGGCCCCATGGGAGGTACCGAAAAAATGAATGCAATAATGCGGCGTGCGCTCACCGGCGCAATGGCGCTTTCGCTGGCGGCGCCATTGGCGGCCTGCGGCCAAGATCACCAGGACGCGGGTGCCGGCAAGGACTCCATCGGTCTGCTCCTCCCGGAGAACAAAGCGGACCGCTATGAGAAGTTCGACCGCCGCATCATTACCTCCCGGGTGTCCTCCCTCTGCCTCGAATGCACGGTGGATTACGGCAACGCCGAGCAGCAAGTCGACACCCAGAAAAGGCAGTTCGACGCCCTGGTGAAGAAGGGCGTCAAGGTCATCATCCTCGACCCGGTCGACTCCCAGGCGGCCAAGAGCTGGGTGGACGCGGCCGCCAAGAAGGGCGTCAAGGTCATCGCCTACGACCGGCTCGCCGAGGGCGACGTCGCGGCATATGTCTCCTACGACAACGAGAAGATCGGCCGGCTCCAGGGACAGGGCATTCTCGACGCCCTCGGATCACAGGCGGCCGGCGCCGACATCGTCATGATGAACGGCTCGCCGACCGACCCGAATGCGCCGGCCTACAAGAAGGGCGCGCATGACGTCCTCGACGGCAAGATCCACAAGATCGTTTATGAGAAGGACATCCCCGACTGGTCCGCGGTGACCGCGAAGAAGAAGATGTCCGACGTCATCGAGGCGCGCGGCCCGCAGGGATTCGACGCGGTCTACTCCGCCAACGACGGTATGGCCGGCGGTATCGCCGAGGCACTGAAGTCGGCGGGCCTCAAGAACATTCCGCTCGGTGGCCAGGACGCCGAACTCCCCGCCCTCCAGCGGGTGGTCGCCGGCACCCAGTCCTTCACCATTTACAAGGAAGTCCGGCCGGAAGCCGAAACGGCAGCAGAAATCGCCTTCCGGCTGCTGCGCGGCAAGAAGATCAGCTCGCTGACCTCCACCGTCGTGACCAGCAGCAGCAAGGCGGGCATTCCGGCCCGGCTGTTCAAGGCGCAGCTCGTCGACCGGAAGAACATGAAGAACACCGTCGTCCGTGACGGCGTGGTCCGGGTCGATCTGCTCTGCGCCGACCTCGCCTCGGCCTGCAAGTCGCTCGGCCTGGAGTGACCCCGCCGGACGCCCGGTGACCGAAGACGGCCACGCTCCGCGCCACAGACCGGCCGGAGCGTGGCCGTCCGGCACGTCGTCAGGACGGTCGTCAGGACGGCGTCGCGGTGTCCCCCGCCGGGTCCTCCACCGCTTCCTTCAGCGGCTGCCCCACCGTCCGCCCCAGCCACGCGTACGCGGCCCGGGCGGTGAACTCCCGCTGGCCGCCCCGGAACAGCAGCCCGGCGCCCGCGAACCCCGGGTCGTCGGCCGTACCGCTCACATACGGGACCGCGATGCACCGCATTCCGGCCCGGGCGGCCGCGAGCGCACCGGGCGCCGCGTCCTCCAGCACCACACAGTCCGCGGGCGCGACCCCCAGCCGGCGCGCCGCCTCCAGGAACACATCCGGTTCCGGCTTGCCGTGCGCCACCTCCTCCGCCGAGACGACCGTGGCCAGCGGCCCGTCGAGCCCCGTTCCCGCCAGCACCGCCTCGATCGCGGCCCGCG
Organism: Streptomyces sp. NPDC059649; assembly: GCF_042734445.1. Classification (NCBI taxonomy): domain Bacteria; kingdom Bacillati; phylum Actinomycetota; class Actinomycetes; order Kitasatosporales; family Streptomycetaceae; genus Streptomyces; species Streptomyces sp. NPDC059649. The sequence continues at coordinate 28,642 of NZ_JBHWDV010000062.1, read as the reverse complement.
AGGAACCGGATGCCACCGCCATCGGATGCCCGGCCGCCGACAGCCGCCCGACGAAGCGGCGCATCTCCGGGAAGACCTCGGTGTGCGCCCGCGCCAGCTCCAGATAGAGCCGGTTCTTGCCCGCGAGCAGCTCGTCCAGGGGTGCGTCGATCCCGAACTCCGCGCGGAGGATCTCCAGCGTCTCCCGGGTCCCGATGCCGATGAACCGGGCGTGCTGCTCCCAGCTGAAGTCCGGCACGCCGTAACCGGCCAGCAGCCGGCGCCCCGCCTCGTAGTAGTTCGGCTCGCTGTCCACCAGCGTGCCGTCGAGGTCGAAGATCACCGGGGCGGGCGGGCCGGGAGTGCCGGGTGTGAGAGGGGGGGCGGGGGAGGCGCTCATGCCCTCCAGCATGCCAAGAGGCTCCCGCCGGACGGCCGACCGCCGGCCCGGCTCACCGCGGGCGCGCGGTCCCGCCCACGTCCTCCACCAACGGCAGCATCCGGTGCGGCACCCGCTCGCGCAGCGCCATCTCCGTCCGCGTACGGACCACCCCCGGCAGGCTGATCAGCCGCTGGATCACGTCCTCCAGATGCGCCGCGTCCCGGGCCACCACCCGGGTCAGCAGATCGCCGCCGCCGGTCGTCGAGAACGCCTCGATGATCTGCGGCACCTCCGCGAGCGCGTCGGCCACCTCCTCCAGGTGGCCCTGGGTGACCTCGATGTGCACGAAGGCGAGCAGCGGATGGCCGAGCGCGGCCGGCGACAGCCGCGGCCCGTACGCCGTGATCACGCCGTCCCGCTCCAACCGGTCGAGCCGCGCCTGTACGGTGCCCCGCGCCACACCGAGCAGCCGGGCGTACTCCCGCACGCTGGTGCGCGGCTGCTCCAGCAGCAGCCGAAGGATCTTGGCGTCCAGGGCGTCCACGGGCACGGTCCACGGCCTCCTCACGGTCGGCGGACTCTGCCGGTGAATGTACCAATGGCCCAGCATCCGGGCCGCCGGTCGAGCCGGTTGCCGAGCTGACGCCCCATCCCCTGCAGGGCACCGGCCAGCGCCGACAGGACGGGTGCCGCCCCGCGCGGCCCGGCCATTGGACCTCCGCCGAAGCGGAATGGATGCCACCGGATGGGCCAATGGCCCAGCCTTTTCGGCCCCTGTTGAGCCATTCGCTCCAGAGATGCTCTGATGGGGGTGTCGATGGCGCTGCGGATTCCGCGGCGCCTTTGTCATGTCGGACCGTCGAAGGGTGGGGAAGCAGTGCTGAAGAGGGTGTTCGTGGCTCCGGACCCGGGGCGGCTGCGGTTGCGCAGCGCCGTGCGGGCCGTCCTCGGCATCGGCCTGGCGGTGGCCGTCTGCGGTCTGGCCGGGCATTCCCTGGTCGCCGCCGTCACCGGCGGACTCGCCGCACTCCTCGCCCTCTTCACCGTCACCGACACCACGGTCCGCGGCCAGGCCGTCACCACCCTGCTGCTGCCCGCCGTCGGCTTCCCGGTGCTCGCGATCGCCGCGGAGCTGGGCGACCTCCCGCCGGCCCGGGACGCGGCCTTCCTCGCGATCATGGGCCTGGGCGTCCACGCCCGCCGCTGGGGCCCGCGCGGCCACGCCCTCGGGGTGTTCGCGTTCATGATGTTCTTCGCCTCGCAGTTCCTGCACACCGTGCCCGGTCAGCTCGTCGAGCTCTACGGTGCCGTCGCCCTGTCGATCGCGACGTCCTCCGCCGTCCGGTTCGGGCTCTGGTGCTACGAGCGGAAGCTGCCGCCGGCCGCCGCGCCCACGCCGCCGTCCGGGACCGGGCTGGCCCGTACCACCACCCGCCAGGCGATCCAGGCGACGGTCGGTGGCGGCTTCGCCCTGCTCGCCGGCCAGCTGCTCTCCGACCAGCGCTGGTACTGGGCCGTGGGCGCCACCTGGTGGATCTTCGTGAACACCGCCTCCCGGGGCGAGACCCTGGTCCGCGGTTTCCGCCGGGTCCTCGGCACCGTCCTCGGCATCGCCGCCGGGGCGGTCGTGGCCATCCCCCTGCACGGCGCCGCCGTTCCCTCCGTGGCCCTGATCGCCCTCTGCGTCTTCGGGATCTTCTACACCGCCCCGGTCTCGTACACCTGGATGATGTTCGCGGTGACGGTGATGGCCGGGCTGCTCTACGGGCTCCTCGGGGTCCTGAACCAGGACCTGCTGACCCTCCGGCTCGCCGAGACCGGTGTCGGGGCGCTCGGTGCCGTACTGGCCGTCCTGTTCGTCCTGCCGGTGACCACGCACGCCACCACGGACGCCTGGATCGAGCGCGCCCTGCGCTGTGTGCACACCTGCGCCACCGAGGCCGCCGCCCGCCTCGCCGGTTCGGAGACCGCCGATCCCACCCCGCGGATCGCCGAACTGGAGCTGCTGCTGGGCCGGGTCCGGCTCTCCCTCGCCCCGCTCGTGCATCCGCTGAGCCCGCTGCGCGGCCGCAAGGAGAAGGCGCGCCGGGTGCTGGCGCTGCTCGACGACTGCGCCCGGGAGGTCCGCGGCCTCGCCTCGATCGCCGCGGACCCGGAGGCCTCGCACGACGACCGGCTGGCCGCCGCCTGCTGGCGGGTGGAGGCCGCCGTGGAGGCCCTCACCACACCGGGCCGGGCCCGCGCCGCCACCGAGACCGGGACGGTCCCCGAGCACGCGGTGCCCGAGCCCGCCCTGGCCCATCTGCACGGCCTGGAACGGGCCCTGTCCGACCTGGCCGCCCCCCTCCGCACCACCCGCCCCTCCCCGCTCGCCGGCGCCTGAGGACGGGCGGCCCCGCCCGCCGGAGCCGTACTGACGGAGTCCGTACGGGGGGAGTCGGTACCGGCGGGGTCCGTACTGGCGGTGTCCGTACGGGCGGAGCCGTACCGCCGGTGTCCGTACTGGCGTGTCCGCCCCGCCCCGCGGTAAGGGATACGTACGCCGGGTGCGGGAACCACCCGGCGCGCAACGGCCGGCGGACGAAGGGTGGAGCGGTGACGAACGGTGCGGCGGCGGACGCAGGGGACGCGCAGGCGGAGGGGGCGGCGCCGGGGCGGCGGGCGTACATCGGGTCGTTCACCGCGAACGGGGGACGCGGGATCACCACCGCGGCGGTCGACCCGGAGTCGGGGGCGCTCACCGTGCTGCACTCCACCGACGCCGTCCCCAACCCCTCCTATCTGGTGCCGGACCCCGACGGCCGGTGGCTGTACGCGGTCAGTGAGACCGCCGACGGGGCCGCGGCCGCCTTCGCCCTCACGCCCGGCGGGCAGCCCGAACTGCTCGGCCCCGCCGTCCCCGTAGGAGGCGCCGACCCGACCCACCTCACCCTGGTGGAGGGCCGTCTGGCCACCGCCAACTACAGCTCCGGCAGCGTCAGTGCGCTCCCGGTGGGCGAGGACGGTTCGCTCGGCGGCACCGCCGGAGTGCTCGCCCATGAGGGCAGCGGACCGCATGCCGACCGCCAGGAGGGGCCGCACGCCCATGCCGTCGCCCCCGCGCCGGACGGGCGGTGGCTGCTCAGCGTCGACCTGGGCACCGACTCCGTGCGGATCTGCACGTTCGCCGACCCGGCCGCCGAGGCGCCGGACGTGCACGACGAGGTGCCGCTCCGGCCCGGCAGCGGACCGCGCCATCTCGCCTTCCATCCGCACGGCCACCACGTCTACGTCATCCACGAACTCGACCCCGTGGTGACGGTCTGCCGGTGGGACGGGGCGCGCGGAGCCCTGACACCGCTCGGTGAATGCCGGCTGCTGCCGGAGGGGGCGGAGGCGGCCGGAACGTACCCCTCCGGACTGGTCGTCTCTCCGGACGGACGGTTCGCCTGGGCCGCCAACCGGGGCCACGACAGCCTCTCCGTGCTCGCCCTCGACCCGTCGGGCGGCGCGGCGACCCTGGTCACCACCGTGCCCTGCGGCGGCCGGTGGCCGCGCGCCCTGGCGCTGCACCCCGACGGCCGGCACCTCTACGTGGCCAACGAGCGCTCCGGCGACGTCACCTGGTTCACCGTCGACCCGGTCACCGGGGTCCCGGTGCGGGGCGGTGCGATCGAGGCGCCGGCTGCTTCCTGCGTCGTTTTCGTCTGAGGGCGGCCGGGTGGCCACCGGACCGGCCCTTCACTCCCGCGGGAAACGGCCGCCGAAGTACACCTGGGCCTCCACGATCCGGCAGTCCCGCACCGTCTGCACCTCGACGTTGCGGTGCCGTTCACCGGTCGTCAGCTCGTACTCGTAGCGGACGTAGACCTGTTCGCCGTCGATCTCCACCGCGTCCAGGATCTCCTGGTGGCGCAGCCGGTCCGCCGTCGGGAAGCACACCTCCAGGAAGGTGGCCCGGTCGATGTGGTCGTCCTGGGGGCTGGTGAAGACGAAGTCGTCGGCGAGCAGCCGCTCGATGGCGTCGCGGTCCTGAGCGAGGTAAGCGGCGAAACCGGCTCGGACGATGTCGAGGTTCGACATGGGCCTCCTTCGCGTACGGGTGGGCGCCCGGGAGGGGCCGTGCGGGGTCCTCTCGCGAGCGTACGGCTCGCCGGGGCACCGTGCCGCACCTGCCGCGCTCGCGGGCCGTCTGGCGGGCGCCTGCGCCGCTCACGGCGGGAACCGGACCGCTGCCCTCCGCCCGGGCGGCGTGCCGTCCACCCGCAAAGGGCGAAGGGCCGCCTCCGCACGCAGCGTGCGGGGACGGCCCCTGACCGGTACCGGGTACCGGTATGGCGTTTCGGTTCGTTCGGTCCGCTAGCGGACCGGGACGCCCGGCGTCTGCGTCGGGAGGGTGATGCCCACCGCCGCCGCGTAGTTGGAGAGCACCAGCCGGCCCACCGCGCCGTACGCGCCCAGCGACTCGGCCGACGCGCAGCCCGCCTCCGCCGCGGCCGCCCCCACCAGGCCGTCGGCGATCTCCGGGCCGATCAGGTACGGAGCCAGCGCCAGCTGCTGCGAACCGGACTCGCGCAGCTGCTCGGCCGTACGGGAGATGGCGCCCTCCTCGTCGAGCGCGGCGGCCAGCACCGGCACCGCGAGCCGCGCGGACAGCAGCATGCCGGTGATCCCGGCGGCCTGCACGGCCTCCTCGCCGCCGACGGTGGCGAGGATGATGCCGTCCGCGGCCGTCGCGACCGTGAACAGCCGGGCCCGGTCGGCGCGCGCCAGACCGGCCTCGGAGAGCCGGACGTGCAGGGCCTCGGCGAGCAGCGGGTGCGGGCCGAGGACGTCGGTCAGCTCGGCGCCCGAGCCGCTGTTCATCATGGCCTGGCGTATCCGGCGCAGCAGCGCGCTGTCCGGGCCGGCCAGCAGCGGGACGACCACGGCGACCGGGCCGGGGTCCTCCTGGCCGTCGGCGCTCTCCCGGGCCCTGCGCTCGGCGGCGGCCTTCGCCAGCACCGCTTCGAGCGACGGGAACTCGTCGTCACCGCCGTCGACGTAGCCGATCCGGGCGTCCAGACCGGGGAGTTCGGAGCGGGCGATGCTGGAGACCTCCTCCGCCAGGCTGCGCGCGGCGGAGGAAGGGGTGCCGGGCACGGCCAGCACCAGGGTGGGTGCGCCCTCGGGTGCGGCGAGGGGTTCCGGCCTGCGGTGGCGGCCGGACTGCCGCGCGCGCGGCATGCGTACGGGCAGGCCGGGTGCGCCTCCCGGGCTCGGGGGTGCGGCGTCAAAATGGGGCGAGCCAGGTGCGGGCCCAGTGGGGGAACTCATGGCGCCGCATGCTAACGCCTCGGACCCCCCGCCCGCGGAGGGAGGGTTCGGTGCCGAGGTATCCGTCCCGATTTATCCCGCGCGTCATGGTCGTGCTACCCCGGCGCAGGCCGTGTGATCTGCAACAACTTCCCATCGGCGGGGAGTTTCAGCCGGTCGCCGGCGAGCGCCGCGGCGAGGGTCAGCGCCCCGTCGAGCGGGGTCCCGGCGGCGGGCGTCAGCGGGGCGTCCGGCAGCCGTTCGGCGAGCGCGGTGCGCAGCGGGGCCAGCAACGGTTCGCCGAGGCCGAACAGCCCGCCGGTGCACGCCACCGCGCGGCCGGCGCCCGGCGGGCAGACCGCGGCCGCGGCATCGGCGATATGGCCCGCGGCGGCGTCCAGGATGCCCCGCGCCACCGGGTCGTCCGCCGCGGCGCACCGGCCCACCTCGGGCGCGAACGAGGCGAGGACGGCGGGCCGGTCGGAGCGCGGGTAGAGCGCCCCGGGCAGCCCGGTGACCGGGCCGAACACCGCCTCCGCGCGCGCCAGGAGGGCGGCCGAACCGCCCGGCCGGCCGTCGTACGCGCGCAGTGCGGCCTCCAGGCCGGCCCGGCCGATCCAGGCGCCGCTGCCGCAGTCGCCCAGCAGATGGCCCCAGCCGTCCGCGCGGCGCCAGCCCGCCCCGGTCAGGTCCGTGCCGAGCGCGATCATGCCGGTGCCCGCGGCGACCACGGCGCCGGGCCGCTGCCCGAGCGCACCGGCGTACGCGGTCACGGCGTCGGCGGCGAGGGCGAGCCCGCGCACCCTGTACGCGGCGGCCAGCGCGCCGGGCAGTCGGGCGCGCAGATCGTCGCCCAGGGAGGCCATACCGGCGGCGCCGACACACACGGCCGGGAAGTCCCGCGACCCCACCTCCTGCGCCAACTCCTCGGCCAGCGGCAGGAGTTGGGAGAGTAGATGGTCCGCGTCGATCCCGGCGGGGCCGGTGCGCACCGGTTCGCGGGAGGTGCGGACGGCCAGGGGCCGCGCCGCGGCGTCGCCGGCGCGGGCCACCGCGATCCGCAGCCCCGAGCCACCGGAGTCGACGCCGAGGACATGGCCGCCGGAGGTGTCAGCCAAGGCCCCGGGCGTCCTGCTTGAGGGCGGTGTCGACGGTCAGGGCCGTGGCGACGACGAGGCTCAGCAGCGGATCGGGCAGCTGCTGGTGGATCTGCAGCACGTAGTTGTCGGCGGTGGTGAACATCGTCTTGGCGAGGCCCTCCCAGGTCTTGGTGATCCGGGCGATCTCGGTGTCGGCGTGGTCCACGATGGCGAAGTTCCAGGCCCGCCAGTTCTCGGCCTTGATGGCGCCGATCTGCTGGCCGTTCACCATCATCCCGAAGTTGATCTTCCCGATGGCGTTCTGCTGGACGATCTCGCCGACCGGTGAGCCGTCCGGACGCTCCACGATGACGCGGGACTTGATCAGCTTCGCGGGCCGGGTCAGCACCAGCTGCGGCTGGCCGTAGGCGTCCCGGATCTCCAGCTTGTGGGTCATGTACTGGTCCAGGCTGGAGACCACCCGCAGCACCTTCTTGGCCGTGCTCTGGCCGACCTGGACGACCGCGCCCAGGGTGTTGCCGTGCTGGTCGAAGACGCTGTACTCGTTGGTGACCTCAATGAGCTTGGCCTTCTGATTGACCACCAGCACCGGCTCGGTGAACAGCGTCCCGCCGCCCGGGCCCGTCGGCGCCGCCCCCGCCTGCTGCTGCACCTGGTGCGGTACGCCGGCGCCGGCGTACGGGCCGGGCTGCTGGTGACCGGGCATCGACTGCTGGCCGTACGGCTGCTGCACCGGCTGGCCGGGACCGGGCTGGCCGTGGCCCTGCGGACCGGGACCGGGCTGGCCGTACGGGGCGCCGCCCTGCGGCTGGCCGGGGTACGGGGCCTGGCCCGGGGCGTGCTGCTGCGGCGCCTGTTGCGGGGCCGTCTGCTGCTGGGCGGCCGGCTGGGCCTGCTGGGCCGGGGCGTACTGCGCTTGCGGCTGCTGGGGGCCGGGCTGTGCGGTCCGGTCCTGGGGCGCCGGCTGCTGGCCCGGGTGGGTGTGCGCCGTCCACTGGGACCCGTCCCACCAGCGGAGTTGGTGGGGGGTGCCCTGCGGGTCGGCATACCAACCCGCAGGGATGTTCGCATTCGTCATGCCGGGAACACTATCGCCCGGGGTCAGGGCAGCCTCCAGTCGACGGGCGCCGCGCCCTGCCGGGCCAACAGGTCGTTCGCCCGGCTGAACGGCCGGGAGCCGAAGAAGCCGCGGTCGGCGGACATCGGGGAGGGGTGCGCGGACTCGATGGCCGGCAGGTCGCCCAGCAGCGGCCGCAGGTTGCGTGCGTCGCGCCCCCACAGGACCGACACCAGCGGACGGCCGCGGGCCACCAGCGCGCGGATGGCCTGCTCGGTGACCTCTTCCCAGCCCTTGCCGCGGTGCGCGGCGGGCTTGCGCGGCGCCGTCGTCAGCGCTCTGTTCAGCAGCAGGACGCCCTGGCGCGTCCACGGGGTCAGATCGCCGTTCGACGGCCGGGGCAGGCCGAGGTCGGAGTGCAGCTCGCGGAAGATGTTCTCCAGGCTTCCGGGCAGCGGACGGACGTCCGGCGCCACCGAGAAGCTGAGCCCGACCGCATGCCCCGGAGTGGGGTAGGGGTCCTGTCCGACGATGAGCACCCGTACCTCGTCGAACGGCTGCTGGAAGGCGCGCAGCACGTTGCTGCCGGCCGGCAGATAGGTCCGCCCCTGGGCGATCTCCGCCCGCAGGAAATCGCCCATCGCGGCGATCCGGTCGGCGACGGGCTCCAGCGCTTTGGCCCAGCCTGATTCGACGATGTCTTGAAGAGGTCGTGCAGCCACGGGCTCACCCTACTGGCCGAAGGCCCGTCCCCTTCAATTTCCGTTCCTCTTCCGTTCCTCGACGAACCGGTCCCGGCCGGCCACGCACGGCCCACACCCGGCGCGCCCCAACCGCCGTACGCCGCCGGGCCGTTCGCTCTCCCTCTGTGTGATGCCACGGTGTCACCGCTCGCCCGTCGCTCAGACACCCTTGCTCAGCCACCTCCTTGCTCAACGCACTCCTTCCCAAGGGCACCGTCTTGCCCAGCCCGTCCCCTTGCTCAGGCCACCGCCGCCGCCCGGACGCACAGCACGTCCGGCAGATGGGAGGCGAGCTGTCGCCAGCTGTCGCCGTCGTCCGCGCTGGCGTACACCTCGCCGTTGCGATTGCCGAAGTACACCCCCGCGGGATCGGCGTCGTCGACGGAGAGGGCGTCGCGGAGCACCGTGCCGTAGTGGTCCTCCTCGGGGAGGCCGTGGCTCAGCGCCTCCCAGCTGCCGCCGGCATCGGAGGTGCGGTACACCCGGCAGCGGTGCTCAGCGGGTACCCGGTCGATGTCGGCCGTGATGGGGAAGAGGTAGGCGACATCGCCGCGGTGCGGATGCGCGGCCACCGCGAAGCCGAAGTCGGAGGGCAGACCGGCGCCGATGTCCGTCCACTGCGCGCCGGCGTCGTCGCTGCGGTAGACGCCCCAGTGGTTCTGCAGATAGAGCCGGTCGCGGTCGACCGGGTCCTGGGCGATCTTGTGGACGCACTGGCCGAACTCCGGATGCTGGTCCGGCAGGAAGACCGCCTTGACGCCCTGGTTGGACGGGGCCCAGCTGGCACCGCCGTCCAGGGTGCGGAACACCCCGGCCGTGGACACCGCGACGGTGACCGCGTCGGCGTCCCGCGGGTCGGTGATCACCGTATGGACCGCCAGCCCGCCGCCGCCCGGCACCCACTGCTCATGGCTCGGGTGCTCCCACAGCGCCCGGACCAGCTCGAACGTCTCTCCGCAGTCCTCGGAGCGGAACAGCCCGCCGGGCTCGGTGCCCGCGTACACCACGTCCGGGGCGGCCGGGCCCGCCGGATGCAGCTGCCACACCCGCTCCAGCGAAGTCCCGGTATCCTTGGGGTACTTGACCGCGGGCCGGGCGGGCTCCTGCCAGCTCTCGCCCAGATCGTCGGAGTGGAACACCGACGGGCCCCAATGGGCGCTGTCGGCCCCGGCCAGCAGCCGGGGTGTCGCACGACGGGTGTCGATCCCGAGGGAGTACACCGCCTGCGAGGGAAAATGCGGACCGCTCAACTCCCATGCACCGCGCCGTCGCCGGCCGATGAAGAGCCCTTTGCGGGTGCCCACCGCGAGTAGTACGTCAGTCATGGCCCGAACCTCCGGGACGCCGTTGTCTCAGATGTGGCAAGTCTCCACCCGACCACTGACAACGGCGTCCCGGAGCGCGTCCGCGCAGGTCGGGCGGGGTGCCACGGCGTTCCGCAGGCCGCCCGCGCGAGGCACCGGACCGGACTCAGACGGCGCGGTGGTACTGCTCCGGCCCCCGGACCTCGGCGCCCAGTTCCCGCGCCGCGTGCTGCGCGAAGCTGGGGGAGCGCAGCAGCTCCCGGCCGAGCAGCACGGCGTCCGCCTGGCCGTCCGCGATGATCTTCTCGGCCTGCCGCGCCTCGGTGATCAGTCCGACGGCGCCCACCGCCAGACCGGTCTCCTTCTTGACGCGCTCGGCGAACGGCACCTGGTAGCCCGGACCGGCGGTGATCCTGGCGTCCGGGGCGTTGCCGCCGGTGGAGGTGTCCAGCAGGTCGACGCCGTGTTCGCGCAGGTCCCGGGCGAAGCGCACGGTGTCGTCGGCAGTCCAGCCCGTACGGTCGTCGTCGGTGTCCTCGGTGAGCCAGTCGGTCGCCGAGATCCGGAAGAAGAGCGGCAGCTCGTCCGGCCACTCGGCCCGCACGGCATCCACGATCTCCAGCGCGAACCGCGTCCGGTTCTCGTACGAGCCGCCGTAGGCGTCGGTGCGCCGGTTGGTGAACGGGGAGAGGAACTGGTTGATCAGGTAGCCGTGCGCCCCGTGGACCTCGGCCACCTCGAAGCCGGCCGCCAGCGCCCGGCGCGCGGTCGCCTGGAACTGCCCGACCAGTTCATGGATCTGCGCCACGGAAAGCTCCGCCGGCGTGGCGAACCCCTCGTCGAACGGCAGCGGGCTCGGCCCCACCGGCTCCCAGCCGTGCCGCTGTCCGGGCAGGATCGGGCCGCCGCGGTTGACCCAGGTGCGCTCCGTGGATGCCTTTCGTCCGGCGTGGGCGATCTGGATGCCGGGAGTGGTGCCCTGGGTCTTGAGGAAGGCGGTGATCCGCCGGAAGGCCTCGGTCTGGGTGTCGTTCCACAGGCCGAGGTCGTACGGGGTGATCCGGCCGTCGGGGCACACCGCGGTCGCCTCGGTGAGGATCAGGCCGGTGCCGCCCGCCGCCCGCGCCGCCAGGTGCTGGAAGTGCCAGTCGTGGGGCGCCCCTTCCTGCGGGCCGTCGGGAGCCGCGGAGTACTGGCACATGGGCGCCATCCAGAGGCGGTTCGCGATGGTCAGCGAGCGAAGGGTGAGGGGCTCGAACAGTGCGCTCACGGCGGGCTCCTGTGCCTGGGGTGTGCCGGGGGAACGGGAGCCGGACCGGCTTCCGTGCTCGTACGATAACCGCCGTACTACGGTGGATGTCAAACTACGATGCTTCTCGTACAATGAGCGTGCGGACCGGGCGTCAGGGCCCCGGAACCCGGAGAGCGGGCCGCAGACCCACAGGAGCCGTGATGACGACCGATACGACTTCCCCGGGCGCCGTGCCGGGAGCGCGCACGCTCGCGCACCCGGCCCGCGAGGAGATCCGGCTCGCCGACGTCCTGCACGCCCTCGCCGACCCCATGCGCCTGCGGATCGTGTGCAAGCTCGCCACCGCGGAGGACGAGCTGAACTGTGCGGACATCGAGCTGCCGGTCAGCAAGTCGACCTGTACGCACCACTTCCGGGTGCTGCGGGAGCACGGCGTGATCCAGCAGTTCTACCGGGGCACGGCCAAGATGAACCGGCTGCGCACGGCCGACCTGGAAGCACTCTTCCCGGGGCTGATCGACGGCGTCCTGCGGGCGGCCGACCTCCAGGACCGCCGGCTCGAAGAGCAGTGACGCCGCCCCGCGGTGGCCGACCCCGCCGGCCCCGCTGACCCCGCCGGCCCTGCTGACCCCGCCGAATCGCCGCGCGCCGCCCCGCCCGGCCTCAGCGGGTCAGGTCCGCCGCCCGGGCCGCCTCCAACAGCCCTGCCCAGTCCGGCAACTTGACCGTGCCGCGCCCCAGCCCCTGACCCCACTCCGCCTCGGCGGCCTCGATGGCGAGCCAGCCCGGCCACAGCACCGGCTGCTGCCCCGCGCGGGCCAGCGCGGCCACCGGGTCCCCGGCCGTCGCCCGCCCCGCCAGCGTGGCCGCGTCCGCCAGCAGCGACTGCGCGGTCTCCTTGGCGCACGGCCGGTTCGTGCCGATCACCCCCGTAGGGCCCCGCTTGATCCAGCCCGCCACATAGACACCGGGCAGCGGCGCCCCGTCCTGCAGCACCCGCCCCGCGGTGTGCGGCACCGTTCCGGTCGCCTCGTCGAACGGCAGCCCCGGCTGCGGCGTCCCCCGGTAGCCGACCGAGCGCAGCACCAACTGCGCCTCGATCTCCTCGAATCGGCCGGTTCCGGCGACCCCGCCCCGCCCGTCGGGCGCGGTCCGCTCGAACCGGACGGCCCGCACCCCGCCGACGTCCCCGAGGATCTCCACCGGCCGCAGGAAGAACCGCAGATGGATCCGGCGCCGCCGGCCCACCGGAGCGCCGCCGCCGGCCGGCTGCTCCGCCCAGCCGCGCAGTACCTGGACATTGCGCCGGGCCACCGCCGGCAGGTCCGCGGGATCGCGGTACGCCGGGTCCAGCGCCAGCTCATCCGGCCGCACCAGCACCTCCGTACCCGGCAGCGACCCCAGCTCGCGCAGCTCCTTGGTCGTGAACTTCGCCTGGGACGGCCCGCGTCGGCCCACCATCCACACGTCCTCGACCCGGCTGTCCGCGAGCGCACCCAGCGGCCCCTGCGGCATGTCGGTGGCGGCCAGCTCGGCGGCCGCCCGCGAGAGCATCCGTGTCACGTCCACCGCCACGTTCCCGACCCCGATCACGACGGCGGACCGCGCGGTGAGGGCGAAGCGGGTCGCGGCCGCATCCGGGTGCGCGCTGTACCAGGCGACGAACTCGGTCGCCGGGTGGCTGCCGGGCAGATCCTCACCGGGGATGCCCAGATGCCGGTCGGTGGCCGCGCCCACGCAGAACACCACCGCGTCGAAGATCTTCCGCAGCTCCTCCACCCCCAGCCCCGGAGCCCCCGCCTCCACGTTCCCCACGAACCGCACCCGGGGATGCTCCAGCACCGTACGCAGGTTGTTCTGCAGCGATTTGATCTTCTCGTGGTCGGGGGCGACGCCGTAGCGCACCAGGCCGTACGGGCACGGCAGCCGGTCCAGGACGTAGACCTCGATGTCCGGCACGGCCTCCTGCTCGATGAGGGACTGGGCGGTGTAGACGCCGCTGGGTCCCGAACCGATCACTGCGACACGAAGCACGAGTGGCCCCTTCCGCGGGATAACCCCAGGATCGCACCGGTGGGCGCGCGACGGGAGATGCGCTATCGGGGTTGCTCCCGGTGGGATGAGCGTGCCGCGCTACTGGGCCGGGTGGGCTGGAGGCTAGGTTTTCAATGTGTCGGAAAGTGACTTTTATACCGTTAATCACCGATATGAAGCCCAGGGCGCGCCACGGGAGTGGCCCACGTGGGAGCTGCAGGCGCACGGCTCGGCCGCGCCCGCGCGCATGCCCGCCGCATCGGCCGCACCGGCCGAGCCGGCCGGTCCGACCGCACCCCGGCTCGACCCGCTGGGCCCCTGGTGCAGCGCCCGGCTGACGTTCGCCGACGGCGCCCGCATCGACGTCCTCGTGACGGTCTCCGACGACCGCATCACCGTCGAGGACGTCCGGGCCGACCCACCGCTCACCCTGGACGGCCTCGCCGACCTGGCCCGCTGGATCGAGGGCCCGCTGGACGACGCCATCCGGGCGGCCACCGGACGCCCGCGGAAGCACCGCCCGACACCCCGCCAGCCCGGCCCGGCCGCCGGATCGCCGGAGCGGATGGTGCGCCCGCCGGGCGCATCCACGACCGGCCCGGCACAGCGCGCCCCGGCCGGCCCGCTCCAGGAACCGTCGACCGGCCCGGCACACGGACCGACGGCTGCCGGGAAGGATGCACCGGTGACCGGCCCGGCGGCCGGCGCGACGGACACCTCGCTGACCGGCCCCGCGGCGGAACGGTCGGCCGAGGGGCCGGCGGCGCCCACGGGGTCGACGACCGGACCGGCCCAGGTCGCCGGCGCGCCGTCCCGGAGCACCGAACCGCCGGAGTCGCTCGCCGGACGGTCGGAGCCGGTCGCCGGGCAGTTGGCCGACACGGCCGCGGAGGCGGAGGCGGATGGCCGGGCGGAAGCGACGGATCCCGAAGACAGGGAGCGTGCCGAGGCGGCACTGGAGGAGCCCGCCGCGGCGGGCGAGTGCGCCGAGACGGGGGAGCGGGCCGCGGAGGGAACGGGTCAGGACGCGGTTGCGGCGCAGGGAGACGGGGACGGGAACGGGGGCGGGAACGGGACCGAGGCGCGCACCCGCTCGGCGCCGCTCGCCCGGAAACGGGTCGTCGAGCGCCGCAAGCTCGCCGCGGACGCCTACCGGCAGGCCCAGCGGGAGGGGCGCGACCCGGTGCTGGCCGTCATGCTCGCCACCGGACGCAACCGCCGTCGTTCACTGCGGCTGATCGCCGGCGCCCGCGACGAGGGACTCTTGACGCCACGTCACAACAAGCGCTGACCGTACGCCGAGGTCCCGACGACACCTCACCCAGGCTCGCCATCCGAACATCAGCCACGTCAACTGCCCGCCAGCTGCGGGGAGTTGATGCCACGCGGCCGGGTCACCGCGGCGGGCTCCTCACCTGGCGGGACACCCAGCTCCCACTCCAGCCCGTAGCGCTGGAACAGCTCGGCCCGCAACCGGGCCCGCGGCATCGGGGCGCCCGGCAGCAGCATCGGCACCACCGCACCCATCAGCAGGGCCCGCAGCAGCGGATAGTCGGTGTCCGGATCGGTGGAGCCGTACGCCACGACCGTCTCCCGCAGCAACTGCGCCAGCCGCTGCTGCTCGGGGCACTGGATGAACCCCTCGGCCGTCAGGATCCCCGCCATGTGCGTACGCATCAGCAGCGCCCGGTCGTGCGCCAGTCCGAGGATCGCGTCGATGGCTCGGGCCAGCAGTTCCCGCCCGGCATCCGGCCCGGCGGGCCGTGGTTCGCGCTCCAGTGCCGCCTGCAGGGTGAGGTGCATCAGCCGGTGCACCGCGGACTGCAACAGCTGCCGCTTGCCCGGGAAGTAGTACGAGATCAGCCCGCGCGCCGCCCCGGCCCGTTGGGCGATGTCCCCGAGCGTCGTCGACTCGTAGCCGCGCTCCCCTACCAGATCAACCGTCGCCTGCAACAGCCGCTCGCGGGAGCGCCGCCGCAATTCTTCATTGACCGATGCGCTGCGGGGGGACATCCTGTAACTCCTGCGTTGACTGGCTGAGAGCCAATATACTCAGACGGCCACCGGAAGTTTGTCCCTCGGGCGATTCCGGAGAGCAGCCTGATTCGGGCGACGCGGGGGATCGCCCGAATCGGGTGGAGGTAGGGCTGAGGTTGGCCTCGTGACCAGCGTCTTGCCAGGTCATGGGGTTAACCTCGGTTCACGCCAAGTTGGAGGTTCAATCATCTGTGGTCGGCTCTGAGCATGCCTGTGCTGACTCGTTGCTGACTTTGCTGATGTCCCGTCACGTTCCGTCGAGGCATCCTGCAGGTCGATTCGGGGATGGCCGTGACTGTCCAGCGGGGCTGGCCGCGGCAGTCTGTCGGCCTGGTTGAGCTCAGTCGTGGGAGCGGCACCCAAGGCCTCTGCCCGCGCCGCTTCACCGAGCCGCGGGCCCGAGAGCACACAACGGGACTCAAGGCCTTCCACGCTGCGCTGCTGGGCGCGCTGCGATAGGGCGCCGGAGCGAGGTTGGTTCGGGGCGCGTAGGGCCCGGGTGGCCGTAGTACCGGCTGTACTGACGCTTCTTGTCGTACGCGTCCAGGTCCTATGACTTTTTCGGCGTACTAATTTCCCGGCTGAGCGCTGCCGGCGGGGGAGGTTGCGGTGCCGATTGCGCCGCGTCAACGAGAGTGGTCAGCCCCAGAGGCGATCGAGATCAAGGCGTATCGCGTGGAGACCATCCGGCCCACCGATGGTCAACTGCCCGTTGGAGGAAAGCGTCAGGGCATTACAGCGGTAGATCAGCGGCAGGATCTGGACACTTCCGCTTGTGAGGTGCCACAGGTGTAGTTCGGCGTCGTTCCACGCGGCGGCGAGCAGAGGACCGACAGGGGTGTCGGCGGCTGCGAGGGCTGTGACAAGGGCTGGCCTTTGGTCAACAGGCCCTTCCATGGGGCCTTGGGAAGTTTCCCAGAGGCGGATCGATCCGTCGAAAGCCGCGCTGATGACGAAGGAGAGGTCCTCCTCAGGTAGCCGTAGGCAAGTGACGGCCGTGATCGCGCCGGAATGCAGGCGGCAGGATTGTGGCACGGGGCGATACTCGGCCAGGGACCACAGGTGTACCGTTCCGCCGGCATCGCCGATGACTGCCAGAGAGGACTGCTGGCAGGAGCCGAGGGCAGTGGGCCGGGAGGCATCAGAGCTGAGCAGTAATTGGTCGTGGTGGGAGGCGATGTGCCCGAGCACTGTGGCCGCTGTGCTCTCCTCGTCCGAGGTGAGGGCATGCAATGGCCCAGTTTCGTCGAGAAGCAACAAGGCGTCGCGGGTGGCCGCTGCGATTCCAGAGGGCCTCAGCGCAGCGGGTGAGGGCACCATACCGGTCCGGTTGCCCGTGGTGAGATGGTGGAGATGGAGGCGGCCCAGTGCGTCCGAGGCAAGCAACTGCTCGCCGTTTCCTGGCGTTTGGCACTGAGTAGCGGTCGGGGTGTCATGGTGTGACCAGGTGGCTGTCCAGTGGTGCTGCTCGGCGAGGGGCCGCAGGTATTCACTGAGGGTAGGACTGGTGGCGAGGGCAGCGGCATGCAGCAGTGCGGCACGCTCGGTGTCGCTGTATTCGTTGATCGACAGTTGAGGGGCTACGCGGTCCCAGATGCTGCGCAGACCAGCGGGGGCAATGGTGGCTGGGCTGTTGAGCGTGGCAGTGATGGCGGTTGTGGACCCGTGTATCAGGAATCCCGGGTCGGCGAGCAGATTGCGTACCGCCATGCCGTCGCCTGCATCAAGCGCGGCATCGAGGACGTACTCCCGGGTTTGGGCAGGAGCCTGGTTCCACAGGAGCCTGCCGTCTGACGTTCGAGGCACCGTGGCGAGCATGGATGGAAAGTCCGCATTCGATGCGCCTTCAGATACGGCACCTAGATGCGACGATGCGCCGAGGTCGATGATGCGGGAATTTGCGGAGCTGAGGAGGTCAGTACGGCCGGTCTCCACAACGAGCCGCACGTGCGCGAATTGCAGAAGCGGGCCGAGGAGTTCGTCGGTGATCGTCTGCGGCTGGGCCGACGGTTGGCCGGAGGGGCCACGACCGGCGAGATGGAGGTCAGGCACCAGCAGGAGCAGCGGACGATGGTCTACGGCGATACGGTTCAGAAGTTGGTGCGGAGGCAACGGACCATAGCCGAGTTGACGGCTCATCCCCGAGGCAAGGGCTTCCGTGATGAGCCCTGCGGCTGGGACGGTGGCGTGCGCGATGGTGCGGGGATGGGACGCCGAGCCGGCAAGGAACCAAGCGAGCAGGTGGCTCTTGCCGCTTGCCCGGTCTCCACGGAGCAGACACAGACGCGGGAGACTTTCGTCGGCCGTTGCTACCCAGTCGAGCAGCGCGCGGCCAGCACCTTCGCGCTGTGGCTCCAACGGCGGCCACGCTGCGATGTCAGGTGCCGACGTAGCGGTGGTCATGATGTGGTCGTCCCCTCGCTGCATTATTGCTTGGGAGGCTGGGCGGCGGCTTCGCGAAGGAGGCGGATGCCCTGGGCGCGGGATTCAGCGGTTTCCCCGTAGGGGAAGTTGTGGGTTAGTTCGGCGTCGGGGAAGGTCTGCTCCATCCACAGGGAGCAGTAGTGACCGGGCATGAAGCATGCCTCCAATTCAGTGTGAATTCTCAGCACTTGGCTGGGCTCGATGCCAGCTCCATGCAAGGAGGACCAGAGTCGTTCCTCGGGGTGCAGTCCGATAGTCCCGGACTGGGTCACGATCTGCTTCTGGCCATCAGCGCCGATGTACTCGAAGGCCGCGTACCAATCGGCAGCGGACGTGTCACGGATGTCATCGAGGACGAGGGGCCACCAGTTCTCCTGGTTGGCGAATGCGGTCGGGTCCACCGTGCGCAGACGCTGCGCAGCCTTGGCGAATGCGTCCGCGGCGGCCTGAGGTTGGTCGGTCGCGAGGACAGCGCGCAGCAATTGGTCCAGCTCAAGGAGCGACTGTGCGAAGCGCTCGGGAGAGGAGTTCACGAACCGGAGGGGCTCGTTGTAGCCGAGCAGCACTGCCTGCACTGTTCCCTGGGGGTCAGTGCAGATTTCGTATCCCTGGTCGGTGCCCAGTCGCGCGAGTTGCCGATGTTCTTCCACAGCTACGTCACGTCCAGCGAACTCCGCATATTCGCCAAGGAGAACCGGATCGGCAGGAGAGGTGCGGAAGTACGGGCCGACCTGCCACGGTACGGCCACCTGCGCCAGGTGGAGGACGCTTGGAGGCGTCGTGAGCGGGTCACCCGCCGCCTCCCGTCCGAACGCCCGTAGTTCACCCTCGTGGGCAGCCATGGAGAACTCCTCAAAATCGACTCAAGGCAGCCAAGTCCGGCGGGCCTCAAGAGCTTGCTGTCACACTGATTCGCATAAAGTGAGGCACCCCTTAGAGTACAGTTGCCGCACGAATCGGCCACTTTGACGACACGTCACCCCATCGCCGTTACGGGCCTGTTCATCGCTACCAAGCACTGGCCTTGGGCGCGGCAGTTCCCTCGTCGCTTGCGCCGGGCTGCCTTGGTGCGTCGCTTCGCCGTCACATAAGTCTCAGCATGGAATCGTCACCTCGTCGGCCCCACGGGCATCGGCAACCTGCGTCAGTCACTCGCAGACGTGCCGGACGCACCACGGGCTGCACCTACCTGAAGCGCCATAACGTTCCTCAGTGACCGGCATGGATCACTTCACTTATCCGACCGTCTCGTGCACATCCCAAAGAACACACTCCCAGGTGGGCAAGCGAGGCGCGTCCTCAGCCTCCCAGTCGAAGTCCTCCGACCAGGCGGGCTCCACCCCTTCGAAGGGGAGCGGGTCGGCACCCGCCATCCGCTCCCGAAGGGTTTCGGCAACGCCCTCTGGGTCGGCGAGTTCATCTGACACCCTGAAGTCGTAATGAGGACGCTCAATTTCGAGCAGGTAGAGGAAGAAGAGGAAGGAATCGAGACTCTGGTTGAGCGGGCACGCCTTGTACTCCCCATCCGGCAGGCTGTAGATGGCCCCAGAGACGGGATCCAAAGCAACAACGTCGGAATGAATCTCGCCGAGAATCAGCCAGGTCTCCCAGCCGTTCGGCATGTCCTCGTACTCAGAAAAGTAACTGAGTTCCGCGCATCGGCGAAAGCTGTTGGGTGATTCCCCCTCGAAGAATCCTCCGTCCATCGCAAAGAAGGAACTTCGATCATCCGGAAGGCCGACGTTGACCAGAAGCGAACGAGCCGACCCGTTGAGTTCCGCTGGGAGGTTGCCCTCCTCGGGCGTTACCAGCTTCTCCGGAGAGAATGTCGATTCCATCATCGAGCGGTCGACGAGCTGAGGCATGGTCAGTCCTAACGAAAAGATGCGATAACGCCTGCGAGACTATCGGAAGCTGCTTCTCCGAGTCAATCGCTACCTCTTGCGACGATTGATGCTGTTGAGGTACTTCTCCATTTCATCGTTGCCCTTTTTCTTGGACTCCGGGGTGTCGCCATATTCGACGGAGTGTGAGACCTTCACATTCGGCAGATGCTCCGACATCCAGGCACTGCAGTCCGCAGACCCCGGGCTTTTCGTGCAGGGTGCACGTTCTGTGTAAAGCTCAGTCATACCTCCTGCGTGTTTAGCGTCGAGGAATGGTATGCCGACCTGACGTTCCGAGTGCATGCCTGTCGTGAACACACTGCGGCCGACAAGTATGAACTCATCGTCGGCGCCCCGCTCGCCATGCCGCACCGCGGCATAGTTCCGACTTGAGAACTTACTGCCTGATTTATTTCCGTAGTCACCCTTCTCTGGTTGTTTGGTCTTTCGGTCGCGTTTTCCGGTGTTGGCGTGTCGTGCCAACTGTGTGGCCTGAGACAGATCCGTGCTGCCGAAGGGGACCTGTCGGGAGGGCTTCTTCGTGCGCTCCTTGGGCAGTGGGTAATTACCCGCTACTCTCCTGGCAACGTGGTCGTCCCCCTGAAGTCCAATAGGGGTGAGTCGACCACGATCCTCATCGGTCAGATCTTGATGTCCCGCAGTGGTGAGGCGAGTAACTTTCCCGTGGTCATCCACATGGTAGGTCGGCGCGTTACCGTGCGACTTCTTGCCGATGCTCTGAATCTCGGTTGCGATACCGTCATCATTTTCGCGGTGATTCAGCTTCATCTTCTTGACGCCGCTGACCATTTTCTCGTCAAGATGTTTCGCCGTCCTCTTGACGCCGTCGCCGAGTCCATCCATGACCTTGTCGATCATCGGAGCGGCGGCATTGGCGATGACATCCTTACCGCGGGTGCGCTCGTGGTGGCTCCTGGCCCGCCCGATCTTGCCGCCACCCTTGTTGCGAAAGGCATCGCCGGTGCGCTTGAGGACGTCGACCACGCTGTCGTGAGCATCAGGGTCGAAGGTGAAGCCGCCGCTGCCGCCAGCCCCACCGCCCCCTCCGCCACCACTGCTGCCGCCAGCACTCAGCAGCTGCATGTCGGCAGCGGCGGACTTCCCGGCGTCCTTGCCGGCCTGAGCCGCATGACCGAGATCGACGCCCTTCTGCAGCCCGAGCGCATTGGCCCCAAGCTGGACCACCAGGTCGCCGACCATTGCGCCAAGTGCTTCCTCGATCGGCGTCAGAGCGACACTGACGATCTGCTCGACAACCTGCTGGCAGACCTCTTTGATGATCTTGCGCACTGCGAGACGCGTCACCTGGGTGCCCGCCAACGCTCCCAACTCTGACAGGCCGAACGTGAATGGCGCTGCGGCCTGTGCCGCCACGACTTCAGCAGCAAGGATGCCGAGTTGAACGATGGCGGCGAGCTTGGCGCCCTCGATGAGCAAAGCGACAGCATCCATGGCTGTCGCGGCTAAGCGCCCACAATCGGCCAGCCCTTTCAGATGCTTGCCGTTGATCTTGCCCCAATGGGCATTGAGCGCCTCCACTCCAAGAGAGCCGCCCGCCGAACCCACAAAGCTCTGGATGGCCTGATGAGCCTCGTTCGCGCCACCATCTATGTCGTCAGCGAACTCCCGCAGAGCGTCGGCCATGTCGCGGTAGTCGTCCTCGTCCACGTTCGGCCACGACACGCCGATGATGTCGAGGATCTCATCCGCCCACCCCGGCAGCACAACACCCATGCGAACACGCCCCCCTTGATCAACTTCGACAAGGAAGACGCTCTCACCGTTGGTGACGGTTCCTCAAGGCCGATATGAGCCCCGGTTTTTGGTGACCAGCCGCCTCTTGCCGTGGCCTTTCGCCGGGCTTCGCAGCGTCGCGGCCCAAGCCGGGAGTCGGGCGTGGCTGCACTCGAATGACGAGTCGGAGGCCTGGCTCAGGAGTCATCTCGTTTGGCAAGCCTGCGGTAGGGGCGTCAACCACGCACTGGAGCTTCTGGGCGCGCAGTGTCCCGCATCAGGAACGGCTCACCCACGACGGGGTGCTGGGGCGCTTACCTCCACCACCTGCGCTGACAGGTCGCGAGGGCTAACCCCGGCTCAGGTCGGAATGGCCGGTGCGCAGCCCGTCGGGGTGATGTGGAAGAGCGTCCCCGCAGGCGCCGTCGAGTGCCTCGCTGATGCCGCAGCTCTCCGCGCGTGCGGAACTTCCGGGCCACGGGGATCGATTTCGCCGCGGACGGCTTCCATGTGGCTCAGATGTACGGCCGGCCGGCCCTCGATCTTGCGCACCGGCTCGCGTACCGTCCCGGACTTCGACGCCGGTCTGCGGCCGCACCTGCTTCTTGACGCGATCAGGCTCTCCGCCAAGACCTGTACCCGCCGGGTCGTGGCCGGCCTGACAGGCCGGGCGGAGGGGCGCCGTGCCGGTTCAGGCCCGCATGCCGCCGTCGACGCGTAGGACCGTGCCCGTGACGTAGGAGGAGCGGTCGCTGAGGAGCCAGGCGGCGGCCTGGGCGATCTCCTCCGGATCGGCGGCCCGGCCCAGCGGGGTCTGGGCGTTGAGCTGGTCGATGATGCCGGGGGTCCGTTCGTCCCACTCGTGCAGCATCTCGGTGAGCGTGGTGCCCGGCGCGATGGCGTTGACGCGGATGCCTTCCGGGCCGTAGGTCGCGGCTGCCGAGGCGGTGAGGCTGTTGACCGCCCGCTTCGCCGCCCCGTAGGCGGGCAGCCAGGGGTTGGCCATCAGGGCGCCGACGCTGGAGGTGTTGACGATGGCCCCGCGCTGCGCGGTGGCGCGGATGGCGGCGATCTCGGCGGTCATGGCCAGCCACGGGCCCTTGAGGTTGACGGCGCAGACCTGGTCGAAATCGGCCTCCGACAACTGGTCCATCGGGCCGGGCGGTTGGCCCGTCGCGCCGTTGTTGAAGGCCACGTCGAGCCGGCCGTACAGCTCCACGGACCGGTCGACGGCGGCCCGGACGCTCGCCGGGTCGGCCAGGTCGCACACCACGTACTCCGCGGTGCCGCCGGCCGCCCGGATCTCCTCGGTGACCGCCTTGAGCTGGCTCTCCGTACGGGCCGCGAGGAGCACCCGGGCGCCCTCCCGGGCGAACAACCGCGCCGCTGCCGCGCCGATGCCGCGACCGGCACCGGTGAGGAAGGCGACCTTGCCGGCGAGCAGGCCGGCGGCCCCGGAGGTTTCGACGGCCCCGGAGGTTCCGGCGGCCTCGGAGGTTCCGGTGGACGTCGAGGTTCCCGAGGACGGGGTGGTGGTGATCGGTGTGTGGTTCATGCCGACGAGCCTGGGGCCGGCCGCCCCGCTCATCCAGGCACCGGGAGTACCTGGCTGGGCGTCGCGGGGCTCGCGCACACTGGTGCGATGGATCGACACGTACGACGTGAGCTGGGTGACTTCCTGCGGAGCAGACGCGAGCGGATCGCCCCCGCCGACGTGGGGCTGCCCGCCGGGCCGCGCCGCCGTACCCCGGGGCTGCGCCGCGAGGAGGTGGCGCAGCTGGCGTTCATCTCGACCGAGTACTACGCGCGCCTGGAGCAGGCCCGGGCCCCGCACCCCTCCCGCGAGGTGCTGGCCCAACTCGCCCGCGCGCTGCGCCTGTCGGACGCCGAGCGCGACCACCTCCACCACCTCGCCGGTGCCCCGCCCGGCCCCCCGCCCGGGCCGGCGCGGGAGGTGCGGCAGAGCATCGTCGATCTGCTGCACCGGCTGCCGGAGGCCGCGGCGCTGGTGATGTCGGCGACGTACGAGGTCCTCGCCTGGAACGATCTGGCCGCCGCCCTGATGGAGGACTTCTCCGCCCTCCCGCGCCGGGACCGCAACCTCATCCGGCGCGCCTTCCTCGGCCCCCACCGGGACCACCGGCGGCTGTACGGCGTCTCGGACGCGGACGAGTTCGCCCGGACCTCGGCCCTGCACCTGCGCGCCGCCGCGGCCCGCTATCCCCACGACCCGGAGGTGACCGGCCTGGTCGAGGAACTCCTGGCCGGGAGCGAGGAGTTCGCCCGGCTCTGGGCCGCGCACGACGTCACCGACCGGCCCACCCTCTGCAAGACCTTCGAGCACCCCCTCGTCGGCCCGGTGACCGTCCGCTGTGACGTCCTGGACATCGCCGACCGGGACCAGCGCGTCGTGATCTACACCGCCGCCCCCGGCTCACCGTCGGCAGAGGCGATGCGGCTGCTGTCGGTCGTCGGGACGCAGCGCATGGAGGTTCCCGGCTGACCGGCTGACCGGCTGATCGGCCGACGACGTCGCGGAGCGTCCGCACCGTGAACTGACGGGAAACTCTTGTACTCGACCCCGGGGGAAAGGGTGTTCGGGGGCGGGGCGCTGCCTAGCATGGAGGCGGGCGCCGTCGGGCGGGCATCGGGCGTCGGGTGGGGAGGCGATCCGGTCGCGCGACACCGAGTCCGCCAGGACCGGGACCAGGACCGGGACAAGGACCAGGACCAGGACCAGGACCGGGACAAGGGCCCGGACCCGGACCACGATCAAGCACTCCAGCACACTCAAGCACGCAAGCACCGGATCAGGACGAAGGCCAGGAGCAGCATGGGTTCCACCGCTCGGACCAGGGCCGGCGGTGGTGTGCTCGTGGTCGGGGGGCTGCTGGCCGGGCTGGTGCTGACCGGTGGGGCGGACGACGCGGAGGCCGGGCGGGCCGCGGCGGACGGGTTGCCGCACACCCGCATCGAGGTGTCGCCCGGCGGATGCGGCCGCGGATGGCGGCACCCGCGCCCCGGGACGCAGGTCTTCGATCTGCACAACACCTCCGACACCGCTGCCGAGGTCTACCTCAAGAACCCCGCCGACGGCTCCGTCTACGGCGAGGTGGAGGGCATCGGGCCCGGCACCACCCGGCATTTGCGGGTCCGGCTGGGCCGCGGCACGTACGCCTTCATGTGTCTGCCGGACGACGCGAACGCGGTCACCGGGCCGACGGTGCGGATCGCGGGCGGCGGCCCGGCCGGCCCGGCGGCGGCCCCGGTCACCGAGCACGACCTGATCCCCCCGGCGCTCGCCTACCAGAAGTGGGTCGCCAAAGGCCTGGACGGCCTCGTGGGCAGGACCGGGCGGCTGCGCGACGCCCTGGCGGACGGCGACCGCGCGGCGGCCGAGGACGCCTGGCTGTCCGCGCACCTCGCCTACGAACGGCTGGGTGCGGCCTACGGGGCGTTCGGCGAGGCGGACGGGAAGATCAACGGCACCACCGCCGGCCTGCCCGACGGCGTCCGCGACCCGGCCTTCACCGGCTTCCACCGGATCGAGTACGGGCTCTGGCACGGCCGGTCCACCGACTCCCTGCGCGCACCGGCCACCGCACTCGCCGACGCCGTCAGGACGCTGCGGGACGACTGGGCGCAGGCCCGGATGGAACCGGCGGACCTCGGCCTGCGGGCCCACGAGATCCTGGAGAACACCCTCCAGTTCGAGCTGACCGGGCGGACCGACTACGGCAGCGGCAGCAACCTCGCCACCGCCCGCGCCAACCTCGACGGCACCCGGGCCGTGCTCGCCCGGCTGCGCCCCCTGCTCGTCACCCGCTACCCCGAACTCCCGGCGCTGGAACGGAAGTTGGACGCGGCGCAGGACCTGCTCGACGGCTTCCGGCGGCACGGGCGTTGGACGCCGCTGGAGCGACTGGACCGCCGGCAGCGGGAGCGTACCGACGCGGTGCTGGGAGACCTGGTGGAACGGCTGGCGTCGGTGGCGACGCTGTGCGACGCGCGCAGAACGGTGTGAGCGGGATGAGTGGCGTGAACGGAGTCGGCAGACGGGGATTCCTGCGGGGCGCGGCGCTCGCCGGGGCCGGGCTGGCGGCCGGCGGTGCGGCGCCCGCGCAGGGGTCGCCGGGGGCCGGCGTCACGGTGCCGGGGGACGGCGTCACGGTGCCGGTGCCCGGCCCCGCGCTCGGTACCGCGGCCGCACCCCCGCCGTTCCACGGGCCGCACCAGTCCTCCGTGCTCACCGCGCCCCGCCGGGTCACGGCCTTCACCGCCTTCGACGTCACGGCCAGTGACCGCCGGGAGCTGGCCGAGCTGCTGCGCACCCTCACCGCCCGGGCCCGTTTCCTGACCGGCGGCGGCACACCGGCGGAGCCCGGCATCACCGGCCCGCCCCCCGACTCCGGCCTCCTCGGACCGCGGCTGCCCGCCGGCGCGCTGACGGTGACGGTCGGCGTGGGCGGATCCCTCTTCGACGACCGGTTCGGACTGCACGGCCACGCACCGCGCCGCCTCACGGCCATGCCCTCCTTCCCCGACGACGACCTCCGGCCCGAGTGGTGCCACGGCGATCTGAGCCTCCAACTGTGCGCCGACGACACCGACACCGTGCTGCACGCCCTGCGGGACATCGCCCGGCACACTCGCGGCGGCATGCAGGTGCGCTGGCGGATGGACGGCTTCAGCAGCCCGCCCCGCCCCTCCGGTACGCCCCGCAACCTCATGGGCTTCAAGGACGGCACGGCCAACCCGGACGCCGGCTCGGCGCGGGAGATGGACCGGCTGGTCTGGGCCGGCCGGGACTCCGGCGAACCGGCCTGGGCGGTCGGTGGCAGCTACCAGGTGGTGCGGCTGATCCGGATGCTGGTGGAGTTCTGGGACCGGGTGTCGCTGACCGAACAGGAGCGGATGTTCGGCCGCAACCGCGAGACCGGGGCGCCCCTGGACGGCAACCACGAACACGACACCCCGCACTACCCCGGCGACCCCAAGGGCGATGTCATCCCCCTGGACAGCCACATCCGGCTGGCCAACCCGCGCACCGCGGCCACCGACGGCCAGCGGATCCTGCGCCGCTCCTACAACTACGACCAGGGCGTGGACCGCAACGGCAACCTCGACATGGGCCTGCTGTTCTGCTGCTACCAGCGCGACCTGGCCGCGCAGTTCGAGGCCGTCCAGCACCGGCTCGCCGGCGAACCGCTGACGGACTACCTCACCCCGTTCGGCGGCGGCTACTTCTACGCCCTGCCGGGCGTCCGCGACACCTCGGACTGGTACGGCCGGATCCTGCTCACCTGACCGGCGGCGCTCCGGCCGCCAAGGGTCAACACCCGGTCAAGCTTTGGCCCGGCTTACCTGACTCAGTGTTCACCCGCCCGTCATCATGGCTCTGCCGAGCCGCTGCCCGCCCGGCCGAGCATCCGGGCGTACAGCACCACCACGTCACCGTCCGGAGGGTGAACGAGCATGGCAAGCAGGGGAAGACGAGCGGCGATACGGAGCCTGGGAGCCCTCGCGGGCGCCGCGGCCCTCACCGTCCTGGGCACCGGGGTGCCGTCCTGGGCCGCCGGGCACCACCCCGCCCCCGCCCGTACGGCCACCCCCATCAAGCACGTGGTCGTGCTCTTCGACGAGAACATCTCGTTCGACCACTACTTCGCGACGTACCCCAAGGCCGCGAACACCGACGGCACCCGCTTCACGCCGTCCCCGCGCACACCCAGGGACATCGACAACCTGCGCACCGCCGGTCTGCTCGAGCACAACCCCAACCAGTACGCGCCCAAGCGGCTGACCCCGCAGCAGGCCATGACCTGCGACCAGAACCACGACTACGGGCCCGAGCAGTACGCGTACAACGGCGGCAAGGCCGACCGGTTCGTCGAGAACACCGACTCGGGCAAGTGCTCCGGCGGCCTCTTCGGCGAGCCGGGGCTGGTGATGGACTACTACGACGGCAACACCGTCACCGGGCTGTGGAACTACGCCCAGCACTACGCCCTCAACGACCGCTCCTTCAGCACCACTTACGGCCCGTCCACCCCGGGCGCCCTCAACCTGGTCTCCGGGCAGACGCACGGTGTCGTCTCCATGGACCCCGCCTCCAGCACGGAACACCCGCGGCGGACCGACAAGCCCGATCCGCACGCCGTGCAGTCGCCCGACGCGGACGGCGTCGGCACCATCGTCAACGACCCCGACCCGGCCTACGACGACTGCTCCAACAAGGACCACTCCGGCAAGAACGCGCTCGCCGCGATGCAGGGCCGCAACATCGGCGACCTGCTCACCGCGCGGCACGTCAGCTGGGGCTGGTTCCAGGGCGGCTTCCGGCCCAGCACCCCGTGGGACGGCCAGGACGGCCACTACGCGAAGTGCGGCGGCACCACCCACACCAACGTCGGGGGCGCGGCGGTCGTCGACTACAGCCCGCACCACGCGCCGTTCCAGTACTACAGGTCCACGGCGAACCCGCACCACCTGCCGCCCAAGAGCGTCGACGAGATCGGTCACGCCGGGCCGGCCAACCACAACTACGACCTGACCGACTTCGACGCCGTCCTGAAGGCGGGCAAGCTGCCGGCGGTCAGCTTCGTCAAGGCCCCCGAGTACCAGGACGCGCACGCCGCCTACTCCGACCCGATCGACGAACAGCACTTCCTCGTCGACCGGATCAACCGCATCCAGCAGTCGCCGCAGTGGAAGGACACCGCCGTCGTCATCGCCTACGACGACTCCGACGGCTGGTACGACCACGCCTACGCCAAGCCGCGCAACGGGTCCAAGGACACCTCGACCGGCTCCAACGGCAAGGCCACCGACAGCCCGGCCTGCCAGGCGGGCCCCGCGGCCGCCGGCGGCTACCAGGACCGCTGCGGCCCCGGCACCCGGCAGCCGCTGCTGGTGATCTCCCCGTACAGCAGGGTCAACGCGATCGACCACACCCGGACCGAGCAGACCTCGGTGATCAAGTTCATCGAGGACAACTGGCACACCGGCCGGATCGGTGACGCCGCCTTCGACACCCGGGCCGGCTCGCTGAAGGGGATGTTCGACTTCCGGCACCCCAACAACAAGCAGGTACTGCTCAACAAGGACGGCTCGGTCAGGTCGGTCGGCCCGATCCGGTACGTCGCCCCGGTCGCGACCACCATCGACCCGGGCCCGGCCCTGGAGAACACCGCCTCGGCCACCGACTCCGCGGCGTTCCCCGTGCTCCCGGCGGCGATCGGCGCGGCGGTGGTGGCGGCCGGCGCGACCGGCACCGCCCTGGCGCTGCGCCGCCGCCGGGCCCACGGGGCCGCCTGACCCCGCAGCGCAACCCGGCGACCGTTTACCCCGGGACACCGTCGCCGGGGCCTCAGCGGCCGGAGGGGTAAGCCGACCGGGGGGGCATAGTACCGAGC
>NZ_JBHWDV010000061.1:0-36807 GCF_042734445.1 Streptomyces sp. NPDC059649 | reverse complement strand
CGCCAGGGGGGGGGCCCCCCCCCCTCCGGGGGGGGCGCCCCGCCCTTCCGTTCGCTCCCGCCGTTACGCGCGCTCGCCGGTCCCGGCCGTCTCGACGGCCTCGGCGGGCCGCCCCGCCGGCTTCTCCCGTCCGCGCCGCCGCTCCAGCACCAGCCCGACCGCCAGCACCACCACGGCCGCGACCACCGACAGCACCATCTGCTCCCGGCCGTCCGGGTCGTAGAACATGTAGCCCACGACGAAGACGATCAGCGCGATCGTCGCGTACGTCAGCCACGGGTACAGCCACATCCGCACGGTCAGCCGCTCCGGCGTCTCCCGCTCCAGCGTCCGGCGCATCCGCAGTTGCGAGAAGCAGATGACCAGCCACACGAACAGGGCCACCGCGCCCGAGGAGTTCAGCAGGAACTGGAAGACGGTGTCCTTCGACGTGTAGCTGAAGATCGTCGCGACGAAGCCGAACGCGACCGACGCGAAGATCGCCACCGCCGGCACCCCGCCCTTGTTGACGGAGGCGAACGACTTCGGTGCATCGCCGCGCTGCCCCAGCGAGAACGCCATCCGGGAGGCCGTGTAGAGCCCGGAGTTCAGACAGGACAGCACCGCGGTCAGCACCACGACGTCCATCACGGTGCCCGCGTACGGGATGTCCAGCGACGTCAGCACCGCCACGTACGGGCTCTTGACCACCGCCGGGTCGTTCCACGGCAGCAGCGTCACGATCACCGCGATCGAGCCCAGGTAGAACAGCGCGATCCGCCAGATGACGCTGTTCACGGCCTTGCGGACGGCCTGCACCGGGTTCGGCGACTCGCCCGCCGCCAGCGTGACGATCTCGCTGCCCATGAAGGAGAAGACCACCAGCAGCATGCCGGAGAGGATCGCGCCCGGCCCGTTCGGCAGGAACCCGCCGTGCCCGGTCAGGTTCGTCATCCCCACCGCGCCGTCCCCCGGCGGCAGCCCGAAGATCGCCAGCGCGCCCACCACGATGAACACCACGATCGCCACGACCTTGATCCCGGCGAACCAGAACTCGAACTCACCGAACGAGCCCACCGAGATCAGATTGGTGCCGGTCAGCACGACCATCACCAGCAGCGCCCAGGCCCACTGCGGGACGGCCGGGACCCACCCGGTGAGGATCGCGCCGGCCGCGGTCGCCTCCACGGCCAGCACCACCGACCAGAAGAACCAGTACAGCCAGCCGATCGTGAACCCGGCCCAGCGGCCCAGCGCCCGGTCCGCGTACGCCGAGAACGACCCGGAGGTCGGCGACGCCGCGGCCATCTCGCCCAGCATCCGCATCACCAGCACGACCAGCAGCCCGGTCAGCGCGTAGGAGAGCAGAATGCCCGGCCCGGCGGCCGCGATCCCGGCACCGGAGCCGACGAACAACCCGGCCCCGATCACCCCGCCGATGGCGATCATCGACAGATGGCGGTTCTTCAGACCGGCCTGCAGCCCGTCCGGCGGGTGCGCACCCATGTGCACCGTCCTTCGTGGTTTCGGATGGAACCCCCGCATTAGATCTTCGTCAACCCGATGATTGGAAGGTCCAATCCGGGATTGTTGTCCGAAACACTGGACGGTTGCGCCGTGAGGCATGCGTACGGAAGGCGGGAGAGGATCCGCGGACGCATCCGGGGCACCGACCACCGGCGGACCCGGCGGCGCCTGCCCGGGGCGGCGCGTGTCACACTCTCCGCATGCGCGTGTACCTCGGTTCCGACCATGCCGGCTTCGAACTCAAGAACCACCTCGTCGAGTGGCTCAAGGCCCACGGCCACGAGCCCGTCGACTGCGGACCCCACATCTACGACGCCCAGGACGACTACCCGCCGTTCTGCCTTCGCGCCGCGGAGCGGACCGCAGCCGACCCGGACAGCCTCGGTATCGTGATCGGCGGCTCCGGCAACGGCGAGCAGATCGCCGCCAACAAGGTCAAGGGCGTACGGGCCGCGCTGGCCTGGAGCGAGGAGACCGCGAAGCTCGGCCGCGAGCACAACAACGCCAACGTCATCTCCGTCGGCGGCCGGATGCACACCCAGGACGAGGCGACCAGGTTCATCGAGGTCTTCCTCGCCACCCCGTACTCCGGCGAGGAGCGGCACACCCGCCGCATCGAGATGCTCTCCGCCTACGAGACCACCGGCGAGCTCCCGGCCATCCCCGCCCACCACCCGCAGGGCTGAGCCCCGCCCGTACGTCACCGCCGCCCGCCCGCCCCGCCGCCCGGGGGAGGGCGGGCGCGCCCACCGGAGGACCCCCCGTGCCCGAGGGCCACACCATCCACCGCCTCGCCGCGGACTACGCCGAGCGCTTCCTCGGGCAGCAGGTCCGGGCGACCAGCCCCCAGGGCAAGTTCTCCGACGGCGCGGCCCTCGTCGACCACCAGGTGCTCGACACCACCGAGGCGCACGGCAAACACCTCTTCCTCGGCTTCGGCATGGACCGCTGGATCCATATCCACCTCGGTCTCTTCGGCAAGCTCGGCTTCGGCACCACGCCGGCCCCACCGCCCACCGACACCGTCCGGCTGCGGCTGGCCGGCCCGGACGCCTACGCCGACCTGCGCGGCCCCACCACCTGCGCACTGATCACCGACGCCGAGAAGCAGGCCATACACGACCGGCTCGGCCCCGACCCGCTGCGCCCCGACGACGACGGCGGCCGGGCCTGGCAGCGGATCTCCCGCAGCCGGACGACCATCGCGGCGCTGCTCCTGGACCAGAAGGTCATCGCCGGGGTCGGCAACGTCTACCGCGCGGAGGTCCTCTTCCGCCACGGCATCGACCCGTACCGCGCCGGCCGCGATCTCACCCGCGCGCAGTGGGACGCCATCTGGTCCGACCTGGTCGCCCTCATGCGCGAAGGCGTCCGGCACAACCGCATCGACACCGTCCGCCCCGAGCACACCCCCGAGGCCATGGGCCGCCCGCCCCGCGTCGACGACCACGGCGGCGAGGTCTACGTCTACCGCCGCGCCCTGCAGGGCTGCCACATCTGCGGCACCGAGATCCGCACCGCCGGCCTCGCCGCCCGCAACCTCTTCTGGTGCCCGGGCTGCCAAGGGGCCGGCGGCGCCGCGTAATACCCGTGATCGCGCCGCCGCACACCCCCTCCCACCACGGCTCATCGGACGTTCCCCGCCCGCGCGACCGCATTTCGAACGGGGTTTCCCCGCAATTGGCCGGGGCGACGTGCGGCGAATCGACGCGCCGCCGAACGGGTGGATAAGGTCCCAGGGCGATGACGAGTGGCCCGGGAACCGAAACCCTGACGGCCCGGGTGCACAAAGGTCTGCACCGGGCCCGCGTCGGCGTGCGCAAGGCCGGGGTCGACTACTTCCGCGGCGAGGGCTCCGACCACTTCGCGCTGGCCGCCCTGCTGTTCGCCATCCCCGCCATCGCCGCCGGCACCCTCTGGCGCCCCGAATGGATCGCCCCGACCGCCCTGGTCCTCCCCGTCATCGCCGGCGGCCTGCTCCTCCGCCCCGCCAACCTCCTCGTCCTCTACGGTGCCTCCGCCGCCGCACTCGTCGTCGAGTCCGCGCTGTTCGGCCCGTACGAGGAAGGCCCCGACCGGATCACCCCGGGCACCGTCCTGGTCGTCGCCGCGGTCGGGCTCTTCGGCCTGCTCATCGCCCAGTTCCGCAGCCGCGTCGGCGTGCCCTGGCGGCGCGGCGGCACCATGCTCTTCGACCTGCGCGAACGCATCCGGGTGCAGAGCAAACTGCCCCGGCTGCCCAAGGGCTGGCACCACGAGATGGCGCTGCGCCCGGCCGGCGGCCAGTCCTTCTCCGGCGACTTCGTCGTGGCCTCCCGCACTCACGGCGGCAACATCCTCGAAGTCGTCCTCACCGACGTCTCCGGCAAGGGCATGGACGCCGCCTCCCGCGCCCTGCTGCTCTCCGGCGCCTTCGGCGGCCTGCTCGGCTCCCTCCCGCCGCACGGCTTCCTCCCGGCGGCCAACGGCTACCTCCTCCGCCAGGACTGGGACGAGGGCTTCGCCACCTCCATCCACCTCGTCCTCGACCTCGAATCCGGCGACTACGAACTCCTCTCCGCCGGCCATCTGCCGGCCCTCCAGCTCAGCGCCGGCAGCGGCCGCTGGGAGGAGAAGGCGGGCGACGGACCGCTGCTCGGCGTCTACGACGGCGCCCAGTTCGACCCGGTCAAGGGCACCCTGCGGCCCGGCGACGTCCTGATGCTCTTCACCGACGGCCTGGTCGAGGCCGCCGACCGCGACATCGCCGAGGGCATCGACCGCCTCACCGGCGAGGCCGACCGCTACGTCGCCAGCGGCTTCGCCGGCGCCGCCTGGCACCTGATCGAGGCCGTCGCCAAGGACGTCAACGACGACCGCGCCCTGCTCCTGATCTGCCGCGACGCCTGACCGCCACGAGGGCGACCCGGGGCTCCCGGGTGGGGTTTCCCCCCGCCCGGCCCGGCGGCCCTCCCCATGGCCCGGCCGGGCCCCGGCTCCCTACGGTGAAACCGACGCCACCGGCCGCCACGACGGCCCGGGCCGAGCCCCCACCGGACACCACGGAGCGCCCCACCATGCCCTCGACCGCACCCCCGCCCACCGCCGCGCCCGCCCTCGAACTGCGCGGCGTACGGCGCCGGTACGGCCGCGGCCCGGCCGCCGTCCACGCCCTGCGCGGTATCGACCTGACGCTGCCGCGCGGCTCGTTCACCGCCGTCACGGGTCGCTCGGGGTCCGGCAAATCGACGCTCCTGCAGTGCGCGGCCGGTCTGGACCGCCCCACCTCCGGGTCCGTACGACTCGCCGGCACGGAAATCAGCCGAATGAGTGAGCGCCGCCTCACCGCCCTGCGCCGCAGCCGGCTCGGCTTCGTCTTCCAGGCGGGCAATCTGCTGCCGGCCCTCACCGTCGAGGACAACGTGCTGCTGCCGATGCGGCTGGCCGGACAGCGCCCGGACCGCCGCCGGGCGGCCGACGTCCTCGCCCGGGTCGGCCTGGCCGACCACGCCCACCGCCGCCCGGGCCGGCTCTCCGGGGGCCAGCAGCAGCGTGTCGCGCTCGCCCGCGCCCTGGTCACCGGGCCCGAGGTGCTCTTCGCCGACGAGCCCACCGCGGCCCTGGACGCCGCCACCGCCGCCGAGGTGCTCGGCCTCCTCCGGCACGCCGTCGACACCCTCGGCACCACCGTCGTCATGGTCACCCACGACCCGGTGGCCGCCGCCCGGGCCGATCAGATCCTGGTCCTCACCGCGGGCACCCTCACCGACCGCGTGCTCCCCGGGCCGTCTCAGGCGGAGGACTGAGGCTGCTGCTGCCGGGGCACCCCGGCCGCCGGCCGGTCGGCCACCTTGCGGAACGCCCAGTCCATGGTCGGCTCCATCGCGAACCGGAAGACCTTGCGGACCGGCGGCGTGCACAGCGCCGTCACGATGCCGCCCGCGAGCAGCGTGACCGCGATCTCGCCGAGCGGCGAGTGCAGCCAGGCGTAGTCGTCGAACCAGCCCCAGAACCGCGAGCCCTTGGCCAGGAAGCCGTGCAGCAGATAGCCGTACAGCGTCCCGGCGCCCAGCACCGTGAACCAGGTCCGCCGGGTCGGCACCCAGGAGAAGAAGCACGCCACCAGCACCATCGAGCAGCCGAAGAGCGCCAGCGTCATCACGGCGCCGATCCACCAGGTGGTGCCCAGCTCCTGGGCGCTGTCGCGGTGGTAGAACCACGCCGAACTCATCCGCGGCGCCGCCCAGTAGGCCATCACCAGCGCCGCCGCGAAGATCGGCACCGACGCGATCCGGACCGCCCGCCGCTGGACGAGCCGGAAGTGCTCCGGCCGCAGCGACAGCCCCAGCACGAAGAACGGCAGGAACTGCAGCACCCGCTGGAGGTCCAGGTCGTCACCGATGTCCGGTGAGATCGACGCGAGGACGGCGATGACCACCGCGAGCGGGATCGGCCAGCGCACGACCTTCCACAGCGGTGTGGTCAGCCGCCAGATGAACAGGGCGATCAGGAACCAGGTCAGGAACCAGGGGTCGAGCAGGCTGATCGGGTGTCCCGGATCGTCGTCCGCCCAGCGCTTGAAGAACGCATAGGCGGTCTCGAAGAGCACGTACGGGACGGCGACCCCGGTGACCAGCCGCTGCAACCGGTCCCTGCGCATGTCGAAACTGCGCGAGAAGTAGCCGGAGATGATGATGAACGCCGGCATGTGGAAGGTGTAGACGGTCATGTAGAGCGCCTCGGCGGCGCGGCTGCCGTCGGTCAGCGGCTCCCAGGCGTGCCCCATCGCCACCAGCACGATGGCCAGGTATTTGGCGTTGTCGAAGAAGGGGTTCCGCCCCCCGCCCTTCTCCGGGGGCGCCGACGCCCCCGCCGGCTGCTCGGCGGACTCCGTACGGCCGGACCCGTTTGTGCCCGCCGCCTCCCGGGCAGGCGGGAGGACGCGTCGCGGTGTGGGGGCAGCGGGAAACATTCCAGGCACGATAGCGGCGCCCGGCGAATGCGTAAAACCGCCGCCACACCCTTCGCTATTTCACCTGACGGCCCCGTCGATATGACCTGGATAAATACCGCAGGGACGAGCCGTTGACGGGGCGCAGCTGTCACCCCGTTGCCCCTTTTGCAACGCTTGATACCTGCAAATCGGGTCATATCCCCTGAGAACGACGCCGAGGGAATGTCCTCTTTCGTGGCACTGTGCGCTGTCGCATGTTCCGCCGTCGTCACGCTCTTTGCCACGCCCGTAAAACAGTGGCGGAGCTCACGGATAAATAATTGGCGAGCACGGGGGAAGGGTGTGCGGGAAGGGCCCGGGAAGGCCTCCCGAATGATCGCGGAATGCCACGACGGCGAAATTGCGGGGGAGGGGTGGTGGGGGAGAGGGAGGGAGTCACCGCGGGGTCGGTACGCGGCCCGCTCCCACGATCCGTCGCCGGCGGCCGGAATCGGGCAAAGCGTTGGCCGATGATTCGTCACCGGCCTGCAGTGGGCATGGAGTTGGTGGCACGATGGGTGCCGGGGGGTGTGCGCGGCATGCTCCCGGGCCGGTGAGGCGTTCCGACCAAGGGTGTGATCAGTGTGGCTCTGTCGCTGTCAGTTGTGCTGCTGTTGGGGATCATCCTGATCGTGCTGATCAGAGGGAAGTCGATCAAGGCGGGCCCGGCGCTCGTCGCCATACTGTTCGGCTTCTTCCTCGCCTCCACCGGCATGGCGCCGTCCATCAACAGGTTCCTCAACTCCCTGGCGGACACCATCAACCACATCACGTTCTAGGCGTCCGGACGCCCGGACGCCGTCCGGATACCCGGACGCCCGGACGTCCCTCCGCCCACGAGACTCCCCAAGGCTCCTGCGACGGCGTGCGCACGACGACGTTCAGCGGCCTTGTTCGTCCCCGGTCCGCGCCACCGCCTCGCGTACGGCTTCCTCGCTGCGGCCCACCACCGCCGAACCGTCGTCCGCGGTGATGATCGGCCGCTGGATCAGCCGGGGATGACCGGCCAGCGCCGCGATCCACCGCTCGCGCGCGGCCTCGGTGCGCTCCCACCCCCCGAGCCCCAGCTCCTTCGCCTCGGCCTCCTGGGTACGCGTGATGTCCCACGGCTCCAGGCCCAGCCGGGCCAGCACCGCGCGCAGTTCCTCCGCGCTCGGCGGATCGTCGAGGTACCTGCGGACCGTGTACTGCGCGCCTTCCTCGTTCAGGATGTCGACCGCGGAACGGCACTTGGAACATGCGGGATTGAGCCAGATCTCCATACGGCCACTTTATGGAAGCCGCCGCACCGGTCCCGTGAACCCGGCCGTTCCGCAAGACGGAAGAAGCAGGAGAAGCGGGAGAAGCGGGAGAAGCGGGAGAAGCGGGAGAAGCGGGAAGAAGCGGGAGAAGCGGGAAGAAGCGGGAAGAAGGCGGAAAGTGAAAAGCCCCGGACCGGCCGGTCCGGGGCTTTTCCTCACGAGCGGGCGACGGGAATCGAACCCGCGTAGCTAGTTTGGAAGACTAGGGCTCTACCATTGAGCTACGCCCGCAGGCGCCACAGGTCGTCGGACCTCGGCACGCAGTGCATCCTAGCGGGTCGCGGCGGCCTCCCGCACATCCCTTCCCGCGGCCGGCGCCCCGTGCCGCGTACGCCGGCGCGGACTTTCCGTGCGCCGTCCGCCGGCCGTGCCCCTGACCGCCGTCGGGCCGCACAAATAACTGGCAGCCGTACCGCGTCCGGCCATGTACCCTACGTGTCGCACCGACGGGGTGTGGCGCAGCTTGGTAGCGCGTCCGCTTTGGGAGCGGAAGGTCGTCGGTTCGAATCCGGCCACCCCGACCAGCAGGACCTCTGTCCGACAGGGCCCGTCCAGTGGGGCCCGGCCCCTTCCGGGGCCCGCCCGGACCGCCGGGCGTTCAAGATCACGTTGTCGGCGTCATCCTCCTTGCGGTTACTATGCAAACTGCGTGCCCGTGTGTCTGTGTACCGGGCGGATCGGCAGGGCCCGGATCAGCCGGGTGCCGGCGGATCTCAAGCAAAACCCCAGAAGTCAGCCCCAAGGAGACCGAACCGTGAAGAGCGCCGTGGAGACCCTGAACCCGACTCGGGTTCGGCTCACTGTCGAGGTGCCCTTCGAGGAGCTCAAGCCCAGCCTCGACGCGGCGTACAA
Organism: Streptomyces sp. NPDC059649; assembly: GCF_042734445.1. Lineage (NCBI taxonomy): Bacteria > Bacillati > Actinomycetota > Actinomycetes > Kitasatosporales > Streptomycetaceae > Streptomyces > Streptomyces sp. NPDC059649. Next base: position 28,176 of record NZ_JBHWDV010000061.1, on the reverse strand, counting down.
GAAGATCAACCAGCAGGTCACGGTGAAGGGCTTCCGCCAGGGCAAGGTCCCGGCGCGCGTCATCGACCAGCGGTTCGGCCGTGGCGCGGTGCTGGAGGAGGCCGTCAACGACGCGCTCCCGAAGTTCTACACCGAAGCGGTCAACGAGGCCGAGCTGAACGTCCTCGGCCAGCCCGAGGTCGACATCACCGAGCTGAAGGACGGCGAGACGCTGAACTTCACGGCCGAGGTCGACATCCGCCCCGTCCTCGAGATCCCGGACTACTCCGGCATCGAGGTCGAGGTGGACGCCGTCGAGGTGTCGGACGAGGACGTCGACAAGTCGGTCGAGCAGCTGCGTGAGCGCTTCGCGACCACCAGCCCGGTCGAGCGCGCCGCCGAGGACGGCGACGTGCTGACCGTGAACCTCGAGGCCAAGGTCGACGGCGAGGTCCTGGAGGACGGTGTCGCCCAGGGCGTCACGTACACCGTCGGCTCCGGCGAGCTGCTCGACGGCATCGATGACGCGGTCAAGGGCCTGGAGGCCGGCGGCAGCGCCACCTTCACCTCCGAGCTCAAGGGCGGCTCCGCCCAGGGCAAGGAGGCCGAGGTCACCGTCGAGGTCACCGAGGTCAAGTCCCGCGAACTCCCCGAGCTGGACGACGACTTCGCGCAGCTGGCCAGCGAGTTCGACACCCTTGAGGAGCTCAAGGCGGACAGCCGCAAGCGCCTGGCACAGATGAAGAAGTACGACCAGGCCACCCAGGCCCAGGAGAAGGTCCTGGACGAGCTGCTCAAGCTCGTCGAGGTGCCGATGCCGGAGAAGCTGCTCGCGGACGAGATCCAGACCCGCAAGCACAACCTGGAGCACCACCAGCTCGGCCAGATGGGTCTCGACCTCGCGAAGTACCTGGAGATCCAGGGCAAGACCGAGGAGGAGTTCGACGCCGAGACCAAGGAGCAGGCCGAGAAGGGCATCAAGACCCAGTTCATCCTCGACGAGCTGGTCAACAAGGAGAAGCTGAACGTCAGCCAGGAGGAGCTCACCGAGCACCTCATGCGCCGCGCCCAGTCCTCCGGCATGTCCCCCGACCAGTTCGCCCAGGCCGTCGTCGAGGGCGGCCAGGTGCCGATGCTCGTCGGTGAGGTCGCCCGCGGCAAGGCCCTCGCGGTCGTCGTCGAGGCCGCCACGGTCAAGGACACCAACGGCGAGGTCGTCGACCTCGACGACGAGGACGAGACGGCCGAGACCGTCGAGGCCGAGGGTGCCGAGGCCGAGGCCGCGGACGACAAGCCCGAGGCGTAAGGCCCGGGCCGTCCCGCGGTCCGCGCAGAACGACTGATCAATGGGCCCGAACACGCACGCCCGCGTGTTCGGGCCCGTCCGTCGTACCGGTCGGTGAGCCTGCGCTCACAGCGAACAGTTGACAATGCGGGATGGCGTTGTCCGACCTGCGCGTTAGGGTCCGTAGATACGAGGGCAGGGGAGTCCCTGAAACCGCGCCGGGGCGACACACGGCGCCCGATCCCCGCGCCCCAGAAGACGACGCTGTGACGGCCCCGAGCCGTCCGACAACGAGCAGGTGGACACGTGACGATCCCGATGCCTTCCGCCGCCGCTGAGCCGACCTTCGGTGGCCTCGGCGACCAGGTCTACAACCGGCTGCTCGGCGAGCGGATCATCTTCCTCGGCCAGCCGGTCGACGACGACATCGCCAACAAGATCACCGCGCAGCTGCTTCTCCTCGCCGCGGACCCGGACAAGGACATCTTCCTCTACATCAACTCCCCGGGCGGCTCGATCTCGGCCGGCTTGGCGATCTACGACACCATGCAGTACATCAAGAACGACGTGGTGACGATCGCGATGGGCCTCGCCGCATCCATGGGCCAGTTCCTGCTGAGCGCCGGTACGCCGGGCAAGCGCTTCGCGCTGCCGAACGCCGAGATCCTCATCCACCAGCCCTCCGCGGGCCTGGCCGGCTCCGCGTCGGACATCAAGATCCACGCCGAGCGGCTGCTGCACACCAAGAAGCGGATGGCGGAGCTGACGGCCTTCCACACCGGTCAGACGGTCGAGCGGATCACCCAGGACTCCGACCGCGACCGCTGGTTCTCCGCCGACGAGGCCAAGGAGTACGGCCTCATCGACGAGGTGATGACCTCCGCCGCCGGCGTTCCGGGCGGGGGCGGCACCGGGGCCTGAGCCCCGCACCACTCGCCCTCAGCCACCCCAGCCCACTTGATCGCCACCAGGACGGTGAACACCACGATGAACTACTTCCCCGGCAGCGGCCTCTACCAGCGCCCGGAGTCCGAGATTTCCGGCGCGCGCACGGAGTTTTCCGGCCCACGGGCCGAGGCTCGCTACATCGTCCCGCGTTTCGTCGAGCGCACGTCCCAGGGGGTGCGCGAGTACGACCCGTACGCGAAGCTGTTCGAGGAGCGAGTGATCTTCCTCGGCGTGCAGATCGACGACGCCTCCGCCAATGACGTCATGGCGCAGCTGCTGTGCCTGGAGTCGATGGACCCGGACCGCGACATCTCGATCTACATCAACAGCCCCGGCGGCTCGTTCACGGCCCTCACGGCCATCTACGACACGATGCAGTTCGTGAAGCCGGACATCCAGACGGTCTGCATGGGCCAGGCGGCCTCCGCCGCGGCCGTGCTGCTCGCGGCCGGCACGCCCGGCAAGCGGATGGCGCTGCCGAACGCCCGGGTGCTGATCCACCAGCCGTACAGCGAGACCGGCCGCGGTCAGGTCTCCGACCTGGAGATCGCCGCCAACGAGATCCTGCGGATGCGGACCCAGCTGGAGGACCTGCTGGCCAAGCATTCCTCCACGCCCATCGAGAAGATCCGCGATGACATCGAGCGTGACAAGATTCTGACCGCCGAGGAGTCCCTGGCGTACGGTCTGGTCGACCAGATCGTCTCGACGCGCAAGTCGTCCGTCTCGATCGGCTAGCGATTCTTCGCGCAATGCGCCGGAGCGTTGCCTCCTTGGACCGGTTCGGGATCGAGTGAACCGAGTCGGTCCAAGGGGGGCCCGTACGGGGGGCCCGGCAAGGTACCGTCGATAGGCAAGCACCCGGGTCCGTTGGAGCAATGCGGATCCCAGGCGAAGGGGAAGCACCTCGTGGCACGCATCGGTGACGGCGGCGACCTGCTCAAGTGCTCATTCTGCGGAAAGAGCCAGAAGCAGGTGAAGAAGCTCATCGCGGGACCTGGTGTGTACATCTGCGACGAGTGCATCGACCTCTGCAACGAGATCATCGAGGAGGAGCTCGCCGAGACCTCCGAGGTGCGGTGGGAGGAGCTCCCCAAGCCCCGGGAGATCTACGAGTTCCTGAACGGCTACGTCGTCGGCCAGGACCCCGCCAAGAAGGCGCTGTCGGTCGCCGTCTACAACCACTACAAGCGGGTGCAGGCGGGCGAGAACGGCCCCGGGCGCGGCGACGACGGCATCGAGCTCGCCAAGTCCAACATCCTGCTGCTCGGCCCCACCGGCTCCGGCAAGACCCTGCTCGCGCAGACCCTCGCCCGGATGCTGAACGTCCCCTTCGCCTTCGCCGACGCCACGGCCCTGACGGAGGCCGGGTACGTCGGCGAGGACGTCGAGAACATCCTCCTCAAGCTGATCCAGGCCGCGGACTTCGACATCAAGAAGGCCGAGACCGGCATCATCTACATCGACGAGATCGACAAGGTCGCCCGGAAGAGCGAAAACCCGTCGATCACCCGTGACGTCTCCGGCGAGGGCGTGCAGCAGGCCCTGCTGAAGATCCTGGAGGGCACCACCGCCTCGGTCCCGCCGCAGGGCGGCCGTAAGCACCCCCACCAGGAATTCATCCAGATCGACACGACGAACGTGCTGTTCATCGTGGGCGGTGCCTTCGCCGGGCTGGAGAAGATCATCGAGTCCCGGTCCGGCGCCAAGGGCATCGGCTTCGGCGCGACGATCCGCTCCAAGCGGGAGATCGAGTCCAAGGACCAGCTCCAGGACGTCATGCCGGAGGACCTGGTCAAGTTCGGCATGATCCCCGAGTTCATCGGCCGGCTGCCCGTCCTCACCTCGGTCCACAACCTCGACCGCGAGGCGCTGCTGCAGATCCTCGTCGAGCCGCGCAACGCGCTCGTCAAGCAGTACAAGCGGCTCTTCGAACTCGACGGTGTGGAGCTCGACTTCGACCGCCCGGCCCTGGAGGCCATCGCCGACCAGGCCATCCTCCGCGGCACCGGCGCCCGCGGTCTGCGCGCGATCATGGAGGAGGTCCTCCAGGCGGTGATGTACGAGATCCCGTCCCGCAAGGACGTCGCCCGCGTCGTCATCACCGAGGACGTCGTCCACTCCAACGTGAACCCGACCCTGGTCCCCCGCACCCGCGGCGACTCGGGGGAGCCGCAGGAGAAGAGCGCGTAGAACGCGACCGCAGACGTACGAGAGCCGCCCGGCAGCTTGCTTGCTGCCGGGCGGCTCTGTGTCGTCACGGGCGCCGGGCCCCTGCCGCCGTCCCCCACAAACGGCGCACGGGACGGGCCGCTACTTCTCCTTGCGGACCTCGTTGCGGACCTTGGCGGTCTTCTCGGCGAGTTCCTCGGCGCCAGGAGTGGTGGCGGTGGTGGTGCCGGAGGGGCTGGGGGTGGCGGCCATGGTGACGACGCCGATGGCGCTGTTGTCGCCCCAGACGCAGGTGGAGGCCGTGATGGGCACGCTCATGCCGCCCTGCGACACCGTGATCTTCTGCGTCCGGCACTTCATCACCGCGCCGTCGAAGTCGTCCGGGGAGTACTCGGTCGTCGGGGTGATGTCCTCGATCTTGGCGTTGCCCGTGTTCTTCTTCTGGTTCTCGTCGACCTTGGCGAACATCTGGCCCACCGTGCCCTCGGGGTCGGCGATCTGGCCGTAGATGCCGTGCAGGCTCATGCTCAGCCCGCCATCGGCCTTGTAGCTGCCCTGGACGCCCTTGGCGTTGGTGATGCCCATCGCCTTGGCTTCCTTGTCGTTGCTGAAGTCCTCGGTGCCGCTGGCACCAGGGGTCTCCGCCTTCTTGAACTGCCCGCTCAGCAAGCTGTTCGGGACCGAGATCGTGTACGGCTTGACGTCCCCGCCCGAGCCGAAGACGAAGTACGCGCCGACGCCGATGGCCGCGACGACCGCGACCGCGCCGACGATCAGGCCGATCTTCTTGCCGTTGCCGCCGGACTCCTCGGGGCCCTGGGGGATGACGCCGTAGGGGGTCTGCTGGCCGCCGTACGGGGGCTGCTGGCCGTAGGCGGGCTGGGCGGGCTGCTGGGGGTAGCCGTAGCCCTGCGCAGGGGCCTGCTGGGGGTAGCCGTAGCCCTGCTGCCCAGGCACCGGGCCGCCCTGCTGCGGGTAGCCGTAACCGGGCTGGGGGGCCGGCGGCTGCTGCGGCTGGCCGTACGGACCGGGCTGCTGGGGCTGCTGGCCGTACGGGCCGGGTGGCGGCTGGTTGAAGCTCATGGAGCGGTTCCCCTCGTGACAACTGAGAACAGTTGAAGTTCTGCGATGTTTATGCGCTGCCGACATCCTGTACGACGGCGCCGACAGCCGTTGCCCCGGGGGCGAAACCGATTCGAAGCTGGTACACGGGCGCCCGTACACTGTCCGTCGTGACCGAGAACACTCAGCAGAGCAAGCACAGCGACCCCGAACTGCCGACTCAGTACACGCCGGCCGATGTAGAGGGGCCGCTGTACGAGCGCTGGGTAGAGCGGGGCTACTTCGAGGCGGACGAGAAGAGCGACAAGCCGCCGTACACGATCGTCATCCCCCCGCCGAACGTCACCGGCAGCCTCCACCTGGGCCACGCCTTCGAGCACACGCTGATCGACGCCCTCACCCGCCGCAAGCGGATGCAGGGCTACGAAACGCTGTGGCAGCCGGGCATGGACCACGCCGGTATCGCCACCCAGAACGTCGTCGAGCGCGAACTCGCCAAGGAAGGCGTCTCGCGGCACGACCTCGGCCGGGAGGCGTTCGTCGAGCGCGTCTGGCAGTGGAAGAACGAGTCCGGCGGCCAGATCTCGGGGCAGATGCGGCGGCTGGGCGACGGCGTCGCCTGGTCGCGCGAGCGGTTCACGATGGACGAGGGCCTGTCCAAGGCCGTCCAGACGATCTTCAAGCGGCTCCACGACGACGAGCTGATCTACCGGGCCGAGCGCATCATCAACTGGTGCCCGCGCTGTCTGACCGCCATCTCGGACATCGAGGTGGAGTACCAGGACGACGACGGCGAGCTGGTCTCCATCCGCTACGGCGAGGGCGACTCGTCGATCGTCGTCGCGACGACCCGCGCCGAGACGATGCTCGGTGACACCGCGGTCGCGGTCCACCCCGACGACGCGCGGTACGCCCATCTCGTCGGCACCGAGATCGAGTTGCCGCTGACCGGGCGGCGGATCCCGGTCGTCGCGGACGAGCACGTCGACCCGGAGTTCGGCACCGGCGCCGTCAAGGTCACCCCGGCGCACGACCCGAACGACTTCGAGATCGGCCGGCGGCACGACCTCGCCAGCCTCGCCGTCCTCGACGAGCGCGGTGTCATCACGGCGCACGGCCCGTTCCAGGGCCTGGACCGCTTCGAGGCCCGTTCCGCGATCGTCGGGGCGCTGCGCGCCGAGGGCCGGATCGTCGCCGAGAAGCGCCCGTACACGCACTCCGTCGGGCACTGCTCGCGCTGCAAGACGACCATCGAGCCGCGGCTGTCGATGCAGTGGTGGGTCAAGGTCGGCCCGCTGGCCAAGGCCGCCGGGGACGCGGTCCGGGACGGCAAGGTCGCGATCCACCCCAAGGAGATGGAGTCGCGGTACTTCGGCTGGGTGGACAACCTCCACGACTGGTGCATCTCCCGGCAGTTGTGGTGGGGCCACCGCATTCCGGTCTGGTACGGCCCGAACGGCGAGGTCGTCTGTGTGGGGCCGGACGAGGAGCCGCCGAGCGGCGAGGGCTGGCACCAGGACACCGACGTCCTCGACACCTGGTTCTCGTCGGGCCTGTGGCCGTTCTCCACGCTCGGCTGGCCCGAACGGACCCCGAGCGTCGAGAAGTTCTACCCGAACTCCGTCCTGGTCACCGGCTACGACATCCTGTTCTTCTGGGTCGCCCGGATGATGATGTTCGGGCTGTACGCGATGGACGGCACCCCGCCGTTCCACACCATCGCGCTGCACGGCATGGTCCGTGACCAGTTCGGCAAGAAGATGTCCAAGTCCTTCGGGAACGCGGTCAATCCGCTGGACTGGATGGACGCGTACGGATCCGACGCGGTCCGCTTCACCCTCGCCCGCGGTGCCAACCCCGGTGTCGACGTGCCGATCGGTGAGGACTGGGTCCAGGGCTCCCGCAACTTCGCCAACAAGATCTGGAACGCCACCCGCTTCGCGCTCATGAACGGCGCGACGGTGGAGGGCGAACTCCCGCCCGCCGAAGCGCTGTCGGCGACCGACCGGTGGATCCTCTCCCGGCTGAACTCGGTCGTCGCCGAGGTCGACGCGTACTACGACGACTACCAGTTCGCGAAGCTGTCGGACACCCTCTTCCACTTCGCCTGGGACGAGGTCTTCGACTGGTACGTCGAGCTGTCCAAGACCACGTTCATGGCGGGCGGCCCGGCCGCCGAGGCGTCGCGCCGGGTCCTGGGCGAGGTCCTGGACGTCACGCTGCGGCTGCTGCACCCGATCGTCCCGTTCGTCACCGAGACGCTGTGGACGACGCTGACCGGCGGCGAGTCGCTCGTCATCGCCGAGTGGCCTTCGGACTCGGGCTTCCGCGACGCGGCCGCGGAGAAGGAGATCGAGACCGTCCAGCAGGTCGTCACCGAGGTCCGGCGGTTCCGCTCCGACCAGGGACTGCAGCCCGGCCAGAAGGTCCCGGCGCGGCTGGACCTGACCGGTACGGCGCTGGCGGCGCACGAGGCCGCGATGCGGGCGCTGCTGCGGCTGCAGCCGGCCGGTGACGGCTTCCAGGCCACCGCCTCGCTGCCGGTCGCGGGCGCCACGGTCGCGCTGGACCTGTCCGGCGCCATCGACGTCGAGGCGGAGCGCAAGCGGCTGACGAAGGACCTGGCCGCCGCGGAGAAGGAGAAGGCGCAGGCCACCGCCAAGCTCGGCAACGAGGCGTTCCTCGCCAAGGCGCCCGAGAAGGTCGTGGACAAGATCCGCGGCCGGCTGGAGACCGCGGAGGCCGACATCGAGCGGATCACCGCGCAGCTGGCGGCTCTGCCCCAGGCGTAGCACCGTTCCACGCCGCAGGCCCCTCGTCCGTACGGGCGGGGGGCCTGCGCCGTCCCCGGCCCCTTCCTCGCGCACCCCGTTCGCGGACCGGCCAGAGCAGTACGTACGCCGTCGAGACCGCCACGAAGGCCAGCCGGATCAGGCCGCGCGCCGCGTCGTCGGGGACCGCGAAGACGCTGCCGTAGAGGATCAGCAGCGCGAGCCAGCTCCACCAGGGGACCAGGCGGCGCTGGCCGATCACGTCCCACAGGAGGGTGCCGAGCAGCACCGACGCCGTGTAGTACGTGTAGACGCTGGGGTCGAGGACGATCCGGGCGTTGGCGCCGAGCAGGACCACGGCCGCCCAGCGGCCCCGCCACACGGCGATCGAGCCGAGGGCCAGCCCGAGGGCGGCCTGCGCCGGGCGGTCCCAGCCGGGGGTCTCCGGGTCGCCGACGCCCAGCCAACGCAGCGCGGACGCCGGGTGGTTGGGGATGGCGAACTTCGCCGCGGCGAACGACTGCGGGTCGCCGACGAAGAACGGCAGCCAGGCGACGGCCACCAGGCCCGCGCACCACAGGCCGGCCCGCAGCCACTTCTCCCGGGGCAGCGCGAGGAGCAGCGGGACGAAGGCCAGGGCGGTGGGTTTGGAATCCATCGCCAGGGCCAGGAAGCCGCCGGTCAGGGCGGCGTCGCCGCGGGTGACGGCGCGTACCGCGAGGGCCGTGAAGAACAGCGCGAGGACGTCGTCGAGGTGCCCGAAGCGGACCGCGACCTCGATCCACATGGGGATGAAGGCCAGCCCGGCTATCAGGACGCGCTGCCGCAGCCGCTGGTGGTTGGTGCCGGTGCCCAGGAAGTGGTGGGCCGCGCTGCGCCCGGCCAGGACCACGATGACCAGGCCGAGCAGCGACATCAGGGCCGCGGCGAGGAACTGGCCGGTGGCCTCGGGGAACGGGTTGAACAGCCCGGCGGTCAGGAAGCTGAGCGGGCCCATCTGGAGCTCGGGGTGGTGCGCGTAGAGGTTGAGGCCGCCGGTGCCGTCGCCCGCGGTGCCCTGGTAGAGCAGCTCGCCGCCGGTGCGAAGGTAGTGCCAGGAGAATCCGCCGTGCGGTTCGACGACCGCGAACCACAGTGCGGTCCAGGCGGTGAGCAGCACCAAATGCATCCGCTGACTGATTGCCGGCACGCCTGTTCAGCTCCTGCCTTCCCGTGCGCCCTCGTCGTGCTCGACGCTCCCGTGGGCCGGGCCGCCGCCCCCGGTACGTGCGGGGCGCCGCAGCAGCCCGCTGGGGAAGAGGGCGGAGTGGGGCGGAAAGTTGTCCCGGCCGGGCAGGTCGGGCCGATTCGGCCCGTTAAGACCGTTCTCATCGCGCTCTCATGAAGCCGAGGCACGGTGGACCGGATTGCCGGAGTCCGGCGGCAACCGCCCGTCCCGTCCCAGGAGCCGCGTCCCATGAACAAGCCACTGCGCCGGGCCTCGGTGTTCTGCCTCGCCCTGATACTCGCGCTGATGGGCTGGGTCACCTGGATCCAGGGCGCGAAGGCCGGCGACTACAAGGAGGACTCGCACAACCCGCGGGTGGCCATCGGCAAGTACGCGGCGCCGCTGGGCAACATCCTCGTCGGCGGTGAGCCGGTCACCGGCTCCGCCGCCACCTCTTCCACCCTCAAGTACAAGCGCACCTACAAGGACGGCCCGCTCTACGCCCCGGTGACCGGCTTCACCTCGCAGATCTTCGGCAGCAACCAACTGGAGAGCCTCTACGGCGACCTCCTCGACGGCTCCGACAGCCGGCTGCAGAGCCCCGCCGACGCGCTGACCCGCACCCGTGCCAAGGGCGGCGACGTCGCCACCACCGTCGATGCCGCCGTGCAGAAGGCCGGCTATCGGGCGCTGGACGGCAAGAAGGGCGCCGCCGTCGCCCTCGACCCGGCCACCGGGCGGATCCTCGGCATGGTCAGCACCCCGTCGTACGACCCGGGGACGTTCGCCGGGTCCGCCGCCGCCGACCAGAAGGCGTGGCGGAAGATGTCCGGCGACGGGGACCACCCCGAGGTCAACCGGGCCCTGCGGCAGCCGCTGCCGCCCGGCTCCACCTTCAAGCTGGTGGTCGCCGCGGCCGCGCTGGAGAACGGCCTGTACTCCTCGGTCGACGAGCACACCGACAGCCCCGACCCGTACCCCCTCCCGCACACCCGCACCACGCTGAAGAACGAGAACGCCGCCGCGCCCTGCAAGAACGCCACCCTCCGCACCGCGCTGCGGTACTCCTGCAACACCGTGTTCGCGAAGATGGCCGTCGACCTGGGCAAGGACAAGGTCAAGGCGCAGGCCGAGAAGTTCGGCTTCAACGACGGCAAGGTGGACACCCCGGTACGCGCCGCCAAGAGCGTCTACCCGGACGACATGGACGCCGCGCAGACCGCGCTGTCGGGGATCGGCCAGTTCAACGACCAGGCGACCCCGCTCCAGATGGCGATGGTCACCGCCGCGATCGCCCACGGCGGCGAGCTGAGGACCCCGCGGCTGATCGACCGGCTGACCGACGGCGGCGGCAACACCGTCCAGCAGAACGAGCCGACGGCGTACCGGGACGGCCGCACCATGTCGGCCCGCACCGCCGCCCAGCTGCGGTCCGCGATGCAGACGGTGGTGGACGAGGGCACCGGCTCGAACGCGAAGATCGGCGGACTGACCGTCGGCGGCAAGACCGGCACCGCCCAGCACGGCGTCGACAACAGCGGGACGCCCTACGCCTGGTTCGTCTCGTACGCGGAGGACAGCAACGGGCACCAGGTGGCGGTGGCCGTGATGGTCGAGGACGGCCACGCCGCCCGCAACGAGGTCTCCGGCAACGGCCTGGCGGGCCCGGTGGCGCGGGCGATGATGAAGGCGGCACTGGGGTAGCGGGGGAGTTCCCGGCGGGCGTGCGCGGCGCGCGGCGGGCGGTGGGCAGCGCAGCGCCGCGCTGTCACAGGTGCCTCGTAGACTTGTCGTCGTGAGCGAGCGCCCCCGAAACGACGACCCCGACCCGACCGACGCCTTCGACGAACTGGTCGAGGCCGAGACCGACAGAGACCCCGACCTGGCGGTGATCGAGGCCGGCAGCCGGACCTTGCGCGCCCAGGCGGGACCGCCGCAGGGGGACCCGATCCCCGCCCGGCCGGCCGATCCCGAGGTCGACCGCGCGCTGCGGGCCGTCGAGGAGGAGCTGGCCGGCCGCTGGGGCGAGACCAAGCTCGACCCGTCGGTGCAGCGGATCGAGGCGCTTCTGGACGTCCTCGGCTCCCCCCAGCGGGCGTACCCGTCCATCCACATCACCGGCACGAACGGCAAGACCAGCACCGCCCGCATGATCGAGGCGCTGCTGGGCGCCTTCGACCTGCGCACCGGCCGGTACACCAGCCCGCACGTCCAGTCGGTCACCGAGCGGATCAGCCTGGACGGCAGCCCGGTCTCCGCCGAGCGCTTCATCGAGACCTACCGGGACATCGCGCCCTACCTGGAGATGGTCGACGCCCAGCAGGAGTACCGCCTGTCGTTCTTCGAGGTGCTGACGGCCATGGCCTTCGCCGCCTTCGCGGACGCTCCGGTGGACGTCGCGGTCGTCGAGGTCGGCATGGGCGGCACCTGGGACGCGACGAACGTGATCGACGGCGATGTCGCCGTGGTCACCCCCATCTCCCTCGACCACACCGACCGGCTCGGCGAGACGCCCGAGCAGATCGCCGGTGAGAAGTCCGGGATCATCAAGAAGGACGCCACGGTCGTGCTGGCCCAGCAGCCGGTGGACGCGGCGTCGGTGATGCTCAAGCGCGCGGTCGAGGTGGACGCCACGGTCGCCCGTGAGGGCATGGAGTTCGGGGTGCTCTCCCGTGAGGTCGCGGTCGGCGGGCAGATGCTGACGCTGCGCGGGCTGGGCGGCGAGTACCCGGAGATCTTCCTCCCGCTGTACGGCGCCCACCAGGCGCACAACGCCGCGGTGGCGCTCGCCGCGGTCGAGGCGTTCTTCGGCGTCGGCTCGGACCACGCCCGCACCCTCGACCTCGACACCATCCGCTCCGCGTTCGCCGCGGTCGCCTCGCCGGGCCGGATGGAGGTCGTCCGCCGCAGCCCCACGGTGGTGCTGGACGCCGCGCACAACCCCGCGGGAGCCCGGGCCGCGGCCGAGGCGGTCACCGAGGCGTTCGGCTTCAGCCGGCTGGTCGGCGTGGTCGGCACCAGCGACGACAAGGACGTCCGCGGCTTTCTGGAGGCGTTCGAGCCGATCTTCGCCGAGGTCGTGGTGACGCGTAATTCCAGCCATCGTGCGATGGATCCGGACGAGCTGGCGGCCGTCGCGGTGGAGGTCTTCGGCGCCGAACGGGTCCAGGTCGAACCGCGGCTCGACGACGCCCTGGAGGCGGCGATCACCCTCGCGGAGGAGGAGGGCGAGTTCTCCGGTGCGGGCGTGCTGGTGACCGGCTCGGTGATCACGGTCGGCGAGGCCCGGCTGCTGATGGGGAGGAGCTGATCATGCGCACGCTCTGCGCGAGCACTCTGATAGGCGAATTCTTCGTGATCGGCTTCGCCGGCCTGGTCGCGATGCAGCTGACGGACATCCCGACGGCCACGATCTGGACGGTCAGCGGCATCGCAATGCTGCTCAGCATCCTGCTGTGCGGCATGTTGACCCGCCCCGGCGGCGTCCAGCTCGGCTGGGCCCTCCAGATCGCCCTCATCGCCAGCGGCTTCGTCATCCCCACGATGTTCTTCCTCGGCGCGATCTTCGCCGCCCTGTGGTGGGCCTCGGTCCACTTCGGCCGCAAGGTGGACGCCGCGAAAGCGGCTGCCTGACTCCCCACGTACCTGGCTTTCCCGCCGCGGGTCGTCTCGCCGTTCCGCTGCGCTTTGCGGCGCCCCGTACGTACCTGGCCGTCCCGCCGCGGGGCGTCTCGCCGTCGCCGCTGTGCGGCGCCCTGCACGTACCCGTCTGCGGCGCCGCGGGGCTGGTTCGCCGTTGCGCTGCGCTTTGCGGCGCCTCGTACGTACCTGGCTGTCTCGCCGGGGGCTGGTTCGCCGTTGTGCTGCGCTTTGCGGCGCCGCGTACGTTGTCGGCTGTCCCGCCGTTGGGCTTGGTCGCCGTTGCGCCTGGCGGCGGGCGTTTGTTTGTCGGGTGCGGTGCCGGCCCTCCAGACTTCGTCCTCCGGTCCAGCTCCTCCCGTTGGTGGGGGGTGGGAGGCCGGTGGGGGCGGGCGTTGTCGTTTGGCGGTTTCTCGTGTCGTGCAGTGTCTTGTGTCGTGCGGTGTGGGGAATTCCGCGCCGGCCGGTCGAGTTGAGGCTCTGCCGGGGGCGTGCGTACCCCTTACGGGATCTGTTCGACCCTCCCCTACGGGACCGCCGACCCCCACGTCCACCCCTACCCACCCTTCTCCCTCCCTCAACGGGAGGGGACGGGCCGGAGGGGTCGGTTGTGTGGACGTAAAGCGAAGCAGTCCACACAACCGGCCCCGGAGGACCGTCACCGCACCCACCACAACCCAGCCCGCCGCAGGCGCAACGGCGACCAAGATCCGCGGCGCCGCAGACAGGTGCGTGGGAGGCGCCGCAAAGCGCGCAACGGCGAGACGCCCCGCGGCGCCGCAGACGGGTACGTACGGGGCGCCGCAAAGCGCAACGGCGAACAACAACCGCGGCGCCGCAGACAGGTACGTACGGCGTGCCGCAAAGCGCAACGGCCCCGCGGCGCCGCAGACAGGTACGTGGGACACGCAGCAAAGCGCAGCGGAACGGCGAGAAACCACCGCGGCGGGACAGACAGGTACGTGGGAGGCCCCGCCAAGCGCAGCGCCCCGCGGCCGGACAGCCAGGTACGTGGGGGTAGCCTCAAACGCACTGCTACCCGCACCCCCAAGGAGCCGTACCGTGAGCCAGCGCACCCTCGTCCTTCTCAAGCCCGACGCCGTCCAGCGCGGTCTGATCGGCGAGATCATCGGCCGGATCGAGCGGAAGGCCGGCTGGACGATCAGCGCGCTGGAGCTGCGCACCCTCGACCGGGCCATCCTGGAGCAGCACTACGCCGAGCACGTCGGCCGGGAGTTCTACGAGCCGCTGGTCGCGTTCATGTCCTCCGGCCCGGTCGTCGCGATGGTCGTCGAGGGGGAGCGGGTGATCGAGGGCGTGCGTGCGCTGGCCGGTCCGACTGACCCGATTGCCGCGCCGAGTGGGTCCATTCGTGGGGACTTCGGAACGATCACCCGGGAGAATCTGATCCATGCCTCGGATTCCGAAGAGTCCGCCGAGCGCGAGATCAAGATTTTCTTCCCCGGTATTTCCTGACGTTTCATCAGCTGTACACCCCTCGTGACCAGGGGCGACCGACAAATTCATCGGTCGCCCTTTGGTGTATGCGACACGATCGGGGGAACGCATCACCGCGACACGACGTCACCATTGAGGGGGGCGGGTACGTGTACGGCTGACAATGGCGGAACAGCCTCCCGACGTGTTCGAGTGGGTGCACTACGAACTACGATGGAGGCTTCCGCGCCGTACAGCGCATCACCTCCTGCCGACCTCCAGTAAGCATTCGCTCCAGTTGGGAAGGCCAGACGTATCCTCATGGGGAACAACATGTCGTTCATCGGCCGTGACATGGCTGTCGACCTCGGGACCGCCAACACGCTGGTGTACGTCAGGGGCCGCGGAATCGTCCTCAACGAACCGTCGGTCGTGGCCATCAACACCAACACCGGCGGCATCCTCGCGGTGGGCGCAGAGGCGAAGAAGATGATCGGGCGCACGCCCGGCAACATCGTCGCCGTACGGCCCCTGAAGGACGGTGTGATCGCCGACTTCGAGATCACCGAGCGGATGCTCCGCTACTTCATCCTGAAGATCCACAAGCGTCGTTACCTGGCCCGGCCGCGCGTCGTGGTCTGCGTTCCCTCCGGTATCACGGGAGTTGAGCGCCGCGCGGTCATCGAGGCGTCGACCCAGGCCGGCGCGCGCCAGGTGCACATCATCGAGGAGCCGATGGCCGCCGCCATCGGGTCCGGTCTGCCGGTCCACGAGGCCACCGGCAACATGGTCGTGGACATCGGCGGCGGTACGACCGAGGTCGCCGTCATCTCGCTCGGCGGGATCGTCACCGCCCAGTCGATCCGGGTGGCCGGCGACGAGCTCGACAACGCGATCATCCAGCACATCAAGAAGGAGTACAGCCTCCTGCTGGGCGAGCGCACCGCCGAGAGCATCAAGATCACCATCGGTTCGGCGTACGACCTGGAGCAGGACGAGCACACCGAGATCCGCGGCCGCGACCTGGTCTCCGGCCTGCCCAAGACCGTGGTCATCTCGGCCGCCGAGGTCCGCAAGGCCATCGAGGAACCGGTCAACTCCATCGTCGACGCGGTCAAGACGACCCTCGACAAGTGCCCGCCGGAGCTGTCCGGTGACGTCATGGACCGCGGCATCGTGCTCACCGGAGGCGGCGCCCTGCTCCGCGGCCTCGACGAGCGGCTGCGCCGCGAGACCGGCATGCCCATCCACATCGCCGAGGACCCGCTGGACTCGGTGGCCCTCGGTTCCGGCAAGTGCGTGGAGGAGTTCGAGGCGCTGCAGCAGGTCCTCGACTCCCAGCCGCGCAGGTAACACCCCGGTTCCCGGCCCCGCCGCGGTCGCCCCGCGGCGTCCGCGGCGGTCGGGCACCATGGCGAGTGCGGCCCGTCCGCCCGGCGGACCGCGACGTTCCGGCGGTCCCGGTCGTCGACCGGGATCGTTGCGGCGAATCGCTGATATACAGGCACAACATCCCGACAGACACGGTGCCCTGACGCTTCACCACCGGGCCCGTCACAGCAAGGCACAACGCTCAACTCCCGAACGAGACCGGCGGGGCCCGCAGCCGGCCGGTCCTACGAGGAAGGACACGGCCGCCGCACGTGAGGGACACACGAGAGAGCCGGCTGCTGCTGGTGCTGTTGGTCGCGATCGCGTTCGCGCTGATCACGGTCGACATCCGCGGCGGCGAACAGTCCCCGCTCGATGGCGCCCGACAGGCCGCGGCCGCCGCCTTCGGGCCGGTCGAGGCCGGTGTCGCCCGCGTCGTCGACCCGGTCGGCAACGCCGTCAGCGCCGTACGGGACTCCGGCCGGCGGCACAACAGGATCGCCCAGCTGCAGCACGAGAACGAGGCACTGAAGGCCAAGCTCGGCTCCTCGGACCGCAACCGCAACCGGGCCGCGGAACTCGACAAGATCCTCAAGACCGCCGGCACCGGCCAGTACGCCATCAAGGGCGCCCAGGTCATCGCCGTCGGCTCGGCCCAGGGCTTCTCCTGGACCATCACCATCGACGCCGGCAGCCGCGACGGCATCGCCCGCGACATGACCGTCCTCAACGGCGACGGACTGGTCGGCCGGGTCACCACCGTCGGCCCGGACACCTCCACCGTCCTGCTGGCCGCCGACCCCGACTTCACCGTCGGCACCCGCATGGAGAAGACCAACGAGATCGGCTTCGCCAACGGGCAGGGCGTCCGCTCGCTGCGCGTCCAGCTGCTCAACGGCCGGGCCACCGTCAAGAAGGGCGACCGCCTGGTCACCTTCGGCTCCAGCAAGGACAAGCCCTTCGTCCCCGGCGTGCCGGTCGGCCGGGTCGTCCGGGTCGAGCCCTCCAACGGCGATCTGACCCGCACCCTCCAGGTCCGGCCGTTCGTCTCCTTCTCCCAGCTCGACATCGTCGGCGTCGTCGTGCAGCCGCCCCGCCAGGACCCGCGGGACACCGTCCTGCCGCCCGCGCCGGCCAAGCCCAAGCCGACGCCGACGGTCACCGTCACGGCCACGCCCTCCGCGAGCGCCTCACCCAGGAGCTGACCGATGCGCATCAACCGGATCCTGCTCTCGGCCCCGCTGGTGGTCGTCGCCCTCATCATCCAGGTCAGTCTCCTCGGCAGACTCCAACTGCCCGGCGCCGTACCGGACCTGCTGCTGCTCGTGGTGCTCGGCCTGGCACTGGTCTACGGCCATGTCGCCGGCTCGCTCATCGGCTTCTTCGCCGGGCTGCTGGCCGACCTGGCCCCGCCGTCCGACCACGCCATCGGCCGCTACGCGCTGGTCCTGTGCGTCATCGGCTACATCGCCGGGCTGACCAAACCGGACTCCGGCCAGCACCGTTCGGCGACCCTGCCGCTGATGGTCGTCATCGGCGCCGCGATCGGCTCGACCCTGATGTACGCCGGCGTCGGCTCGCTCGTCGGCGACACCGCCGCCCGGCACGTCGGCCTGGTCGGACTGCTGCTCAGCGCCACCCTGTACGACCTGCTGCTGGCGCCGTTCACGGTTCCGCTGGTGATGTCGCTGGCCCGCCGTACCGAGCACGACTCGGTGGTCGGCGACGGTTCCCCCAGCCCCAGCGGCACCGCCACCCGTGACTCCGCGTACGGCTGGCTCACCACCGGCACCGGGCTCAAGGCCAGCCGCGGCGCCATGAAGTCGGTCCGCACCAAGGCCCACATCGGCAGCCAGCGCGGCGGGCTGCTCGGCAAGTCGGCCCGCGACAAGGCCGGCCGGATCAAGGGGGTCAAGCGGCTGTGACCCATCTGCCCGAAACCCGCACGTCGCGGGTGACCGTCCGGCTCATCGCCATCCAGATCCTGGTCTTCTCCCTGCTGCTCACGCTCGGCGGCCGGCTCTGGTACCTGCAGATCCGCAACGGCCAGGAGTACGCCACCGAGGCGCGCAACAACCACGTCCAGCAGGTCGTCGACCCCGCCACCCGCGGCTCCATCCTCGACGCGCGCGGCGTGCCGCTGGCCGACAACCAGACCCGGCTGGTCGTCTCCGCCAGCCGCACCGACCTGCTGAAGATGAAGGACGACGGCAAGGCCGTGCTCGGCCGGCTCGCCAAGGTGCTCGGCATGTCGGAGCAGGAGATCCGCAACAAGGTCCGGCTCTGCGACTCCAAGACCCCGCAGCCCTGCTGGAACGGCTCGCCGTACCAGCCGATCCCGATCACCGACGAGGCCACCACCCAGCAGGCCCTGCAGATCCGCGAGCGGTCCGAGGACTTCCCCGGCATCACCGCCGAGCCCACCGCCGTCCGCCGCTACCCGGCCCCCGTCGGCGCCAACACCGCGCAGGTGCTCGGCTATCTCTCGCCGGTCACCGACGAGGAGATCAACAAGGCCAAGAACACCAGCTCACCGCTGCTCCGCTCGGACCAGATCGGCCGCTCCGGCCTGGAGCGCACCTACGACAAGTACCTGCGCGGCAAGGCCGCCGTCACCCGCTACGAGGTCGACAACCTCGGCCGGGTCATCGGCCAGGCCAAGAGCGAGAAGGGCCAGGCGGGTTCGTCGATAGTCACCAGCATCGACGCCCGGGTGCAGGCGCTGGCGGAGAAGCAGCTGGACCAGGCCATGAAGGACGCCCGTAAGGTCAACGACAAGAACACCGGCACCAACTACAAGGCGGACTCCGGCGCCGTCGTCGTCATGGAGGCCAAGACCGGCCGGGTGGTGGCGATGGCCTCCAACCCCAGCTACGACCCCAACGCCTGGGTCGGCGGCATCTCGGGCAAGGACTACGCCCGCCTCACCGGCAAGGACTCCAACTACCCGCTGCTGAACCGCGCCATCCAGGGGCAGGCCGCCCCCGGCTCGATCTTCAAGGTCATCTCGACCACGGCGGCGGTCAACGCGGGCTACGACTTCAACGGCCACTACCCCTGCACCAGCTCGTACAGCATCGGCGGCCAGGTCTTCCGGAACTTCGAGGGCGAGGGCCACGGCGACATCAGCCTGGGCCGGGCGCTGGAGGTCTCCTGCGACACCGTCTTCTACCGGCTGTCGCACGAGGAGTGGAAGAAGGACGGCGGCGACAAGCCGAAGAAGGACCCCAACGACTGGTTCTACCGGACCGCCCACCAGTTCGGACTCGGCAAGGAGACCGGCATCGACCTCCCCAACGAGGTCAACGGCCGGGTCCCCGACCGCCGCTGGAAGCACAACTTCTGGAAGGCCAACAAGGACGGCTGGTGCCGGCAGGCCAAGGCCTGGCCGAAGAAGAAGGACTACACCACCAAGCTCGCCCGTGAGGGCTGCCTCGAAGGCATGAAGCTGCACGCCTACGACTCGATCAACTACGCCATCGGCCAGGGCGACACCCTCGTCACCCCGATCCAGATGGCGACCATCTACGCCGCGATCAGCAACGGCGGCACGCTCTACAACCCGACCGTGGGCAAGGCGATCGTCAGCCCCGACGGCAAGCACATCCAGATGATCAAGCCGCGGGCGCACGGCAAGCTGCCGGACAGCCCGCACACCCTCAAGCAGATCGACTCCGCACTGGCCGGCGTCGCCACCCGCGGTACCGCCGCCTGGCGCTTCCAGGGCTGGCCGCAGGACAAGATCCCGATGCACGCCAAGACCGGTACCGCCGAGGTCTACGGCAAGCAGACCACCTCGTGGTTCGCGACGTACACCAAGGACTACACGATCGTCATGACGATCTCCCAGGGTGGTACCGGATCCGGAGCCTCCGGTCCGGCCGTGCGCAACATCTACAACGCCCTGTACGGCATCGACGCGAAGGGCGGCATCGATCCGAAGGCCGCCCTGCTGCCCAGGCCGCAGGGCAAGCTGCCCAAGATCGAGAGCGACGGCACCATCGAGGCCCAGCCCATCAAGCCCTACGCCCCGCCGTCCCCGTCGCCCTCACCCTCGGGGAGCCCGCAGTGACCTCAAGCCACACCTCCCGGGCGTTCTCCGTCCGCCGCTACACCCCGGAACTCGGCACCTGGGGAAAACTGACGGCACGTGACTCGGTGCTGCGCAAGCTGGACTGGATACTGCTGCTGTCCTGTCTGCTGCTGTCGCTGATCGGCTCGATGCTGGTCTTCTCCGCCACCCGCAACCGCACCGAGCTCAACAAGGGCGACGAGTACTACTTCTTCCTGCACCACCTGCTCAACCTCGGCATCGGCCTGGCGCTGGCCGGCGGCACGATCTGGCTCGGCCACCGCACCCTGCGCGGCGCGATCCCGGTGCTGTACGCGCTGTCGGTGCTGCTGGCCGTACTGGTGCTGACCCCGCTCGGCGCCACCATCAACGGCTCGCGCTCGTGGCTGGCGATCCCCGGCGGATTCTCCCTCCAGCCCGCCGAGTTCGCGAAGATCACCATTTCGCTCGGCATGGCGATGATCCTGGCCTCCCGGGTCGACGCCGGTGACCGCCCGTACCCCGGCCACCGCACCGTCGTCCAGGCCCTCGGGCTGGCCGCCGTGCCCGTCGTCATCATCCTGCTGATGCCCGACCTCGGCTCGGTCATGGTGCTCGGCGCCGTCATCCTCGGCGTACTGCTCGCCTCCGGCGCGTCCAACCGATGGATCCTCGGACTGGGGAGCGCCGGCGTCGTCGGCTGCGTCGCCATCTGGCAGCTCGGGCTGCTCGACGCGTACCAGATCGCCCGCTTCGCCGCGTTCGCCAACCCGAGCCTGGACCCGGCCGGTGTCGGCTACAACACCAACCAGGCCCGGATCGCGATCGGCGGCGGCGGACTGACCGGCTCCGGGCTCTTCCACGGCAGCCAGACCACCGGCCAGTTCGTCCCCGAACAGCAGACGGACTTCATCTTCACCGTCGCCGGCGAGGAGCTGGGCTTCCTGGGCGCGGGCCTGATCATCGTCCTGCTCGGCGTCGTCCTGTGGCGCGCCTGCCGGATCGCCCGCGAGTCGACCGAGCTCTACGGCACGATCGTGGCCGCCGGCATCATCGCGTGGTTCGCCTTCCAGTCCTTCGAGAACATCGGCATGACGCTCGGCATCATGCCCGTCACCGGCCTGCCGCTGCCCTTCGTCTCCTACGGCGGCACCTCGATGTTCGCCGTCTGGATCGCCATAGGGCTGCTGCAGTCGATCCGGGTCGGCCGCCCGCTGTCGGCGTCCCGCTGACGGCGGGGCCCGGCCCCGGGCCGGGTCACCGCCCGGTGTGGAGCTCGAACCACAGCGACGCCGACCGCGGCCCGCCGGCATACGGCGTGCTGCCCCAGTCGTCGGCGAGCTCACCGGTCAGCCACAGCCCGTGATCGGCGTCCTCGGCCACCGGGTCGTACGGCGGCCGGGCCGGCGGTGGGACGGCCGGTGAGGGACGGCGGACCAGGGTCGCGTCGTGCACGCTGATCCGCAGGCCGTGCCCGGCCGTCAGCAGCCTCAGCAGGATGTCCGCCGACCGCGGGGTGCGCAGATGGGAGCGTGTGACCGCCTCCGAGGTGAGCAGCACCGCGGTGTTCAGCAGTGGGTCGAGCGGGGTGTTCCGCAGGACGGCCGCCACGAAATCGCGGGCGATCTTCGGCGTGGTGGGTTCGCTCGGCGCCGTCAGCAGGAACGGTCGGGCCCCCGCCGAGACGCGGATGGGTGACCGGGCGACGGCTGCGCTGTGGGGATGCACGGGTGTCTCCCTCCCCGAAGGGTCGAGTGAGCGCCGATCGCCACCCTGCGTGGGTGGCTAGTGACACACCGTAATCCACCTTGCCCGGCATGTGCCACCCGCCCTTCCGGATGCGGGAACGGACCACGGAGCGCGATCCTGTCCGGGAGGCTGGTCCCCCGTATGGCCGCTGGCTACATTCGAGGCATGGCGGACACCGTGCGGGAGATCGAGCGGAAATACGAGGCCGACGACGACACCCACCTGCCCGACCTGGCCGGCATCGACCGGGTCGCGACCGTGGAGGAACGCGGCACCGACAACCTGGACGCCCTCTACTACGACACCGCAGGCCAGCGCCTCGCCGCGGACGGCGTCACCCTCCGGCGGCGCACCGGCGGCCCGGACGCCGGCTGGCACCTGAAACTCCCGGTCTCACCCGGGGTGCGCGACGAGATCCGGGCGCCCCTCTCGGACGCCCCGCCCCCCGAACTGACCGCCCTGGTCCGCTCCCGGACCCGCGGCCAGGATCTGATCCCCCTCGTCCGGTTGCGGACCCGGCGGACGGTCCGGGTGCTGTGCGACGCCGCGGGCGTACCGCTCGCCGAAGTGGCGGTGGACGCGGTGACCGCACGCCGGGTGACGTTCGCGGCTCCCCCGGAGGCGACGCCCGAAGGCGCCGGCCCCATGGAGGCGCGCTGGCACGAGATCGAGGTCGAGCTGGCCGAGGGGGACGGCGCGGGGGACGCGGACACCGGGCTGCTGGACGCGATCGGCCGGGCGCTGGCCGAAGCCGGGGTACGCCCCGCCTCGGCGCCCTCCAAGCTGGCCCGGGCCCTGACCGAGACCGGCCTGCGCGCCGACGGCGCCGACGGGCACCCCGCGGATGTGCCGACCGCCCGCTCCGGCGGCACGCCGCGCACCGCCGCGGACCTCGTCCTGGACTACGCCGCCGCCCAGGTGCGGGCGATCACCGCGCTCGATCCGGCGGTCCGCCGCGACCTGCCCGATTCGGTGCACCAGATGCGGGTCGCCACCCGCCGTCTGCGCAGCGCCTTCCGCTCGTACGGCAAGGTCCTCGACCGTGCCGTCACCGACCCGATGGGCGCCGAACTGAAATGGCTGGCAGGGGAGTTGGGGGTGGACCGGGACCAGGAGGTGCTGGCCGAACGGCTCCGCGCAGGGCTGGCGGAGGTACCCCGGACGCTCCGGCTCGGCCCGGTCGCCGCCCGGCTGCAGCTGTGGTCGCAGCGCAACCGGGCCGGCGCCCGGGACCGGCTGCTCGCCGCCCTGGACGGCCCCCGCTACCTGGCCCTCCTCGACCGGCTGCACGCCCTCCTGGCGGAGCCGCCGCTGCGCGCCGCCGCCGGGCGGCCCGCTCCCGAAGCGGCCGCCCGGGCCGTCCTCAAGGACTACCGGCGACTGGCCGGCCGTATGGAGGCCGCGCTGGACGCCCCCGCCGGCCGCGGCCGGGACGAGGCGCTGCACAACGCCCGTAAGGCCGCCAAGCGGGCCCGGTACGCGGCGGAAGCGGCGCGCCCGGCGCTGGGCAAGCCGGCGAAGAAGTTCGCCAAGCGGATCAAGAAGCTGCAGCAGCTGCTCGGCGACCACCAGGACAGCGTGGTGGCCCGCGGCGCCCTCCGCGAGCTGGCCATCCAGGCCCACCGCGCCGGCGAGGGTGGCTTCACCTTCGGCCTCCTCTACGGCCGCGAGGAAGCCCTGGCCGCCGAACGCGAACGCGACCTCCCGGCCACCTGGGCGAAGGCCTCCCGGCCGGGACTGCTGGCGCGACTGGGGGCGTAACAGTACGGGTGGTCGATCGTTGTACGGGTGCACGGCTTCTCCGTCGACGCGGAGGTGATCCGGGCCTGAAGGCGACCGGTCTCGAAGAGGTAGGTTCCTCCCCGCCGCTGCGGGGGTGTTTCAAGATCGCCGTGTCATGGGGCGACGCCAAGCGGGTTACGCTTGACAGTCGCCCCTTGTCAGCCCACGAAGGTTCGAGATGTCCGAGTCGGTTTTCCCGCAACTCGAAGCTCTGCTCCCACACGTGCAGAAGCCGATCCAGTACGTCGGCGGTGAGCTCAACTCCACGGTCAAGCCGTGGGAGAGCTGCGACGTCCGCTGGGCCCTCATGTACCCCGACGCGTACGAGGTCGGGCTGCCCAACCAGGGCGTCATGATCCTCTACGAGGTCCTCAACGAGCAGGAGGGCGTGCTCGCCGAGCGCACCTACAGCGTCTGGCCGGACCTCGAAGCGCTGATGCGTGAGCACGAGGTGCCGCAGTTCACGGTCGACGCGCACCGCCCCGTCGGCGACTTCGACGTGCTCGGCGTCTCCTTCTCCACCGAGCTGGGCTACACCAACCTGCTCACCGCCCTGGACCTGGCCGGCATTCCGTTCGAGTCCAAGGACCGCACCGACGAGCACCCGCTGATCCTCGCGGGCGGCCACGCCGCCTTCAACCCCGAGCCGATCGCGGACTTCCTCGACTGCGCGGTGGTCGGCGACGGCGAGCAGGCGGTGCTGGAGATCACCGAGATCATCCGCACGTGGAAGAACGAGGGGCGCCCCGGCGGCCGCGATGAACTCCTCTTCCGTCTTGCCCGGACCGGCAGCGTCTACGTCCCCAAGTTCTACGACGTCGAGTACCTGGCCGACGGCCGGATCTCCCGCGTCGTGCCCAACCGCTCCGGCGTCCCGTGGCGGGTCTCCAAGCACACCGTCATGGACCTGGACGAGTGGCCGTACCCCAAGCAGCCGCTCGTTCCCCTCGCCGAGACCGTCCACGAGCGGATGTCGGTGGAGATCTTCCGGGGCTGCACCCGCGGCTGCCGTTTCTGCCAGGCCGGCATGATCACGCGCCCGGTGCGGGAGCGAAGCATCACCGGCATCGGCGAGATGGTCGACCGGGGCCTGAAGGCCACCGGCTTCGAAGAGGTCGGCCTGCTCTCCCTCTCCTCCGCGGACCACACCGAGATCGGCGATATCGCCAAGGGCCTCGCCGACCGGTACGAGGCAGACAAGATCGGCCTGTCGCTGCCCTCCACCCGCGTCGACGCCTTCAACATCGACCTGGCCAATGAGCTGACCCGCAACGGCCGCCGGTCCGGCCTCACCTTCGCCCCCGAGGGCGGCTCCGAGCGCATCCGCAAGGTCATCAACAAGATGGTCTCGGAGGAGGACCTGATCCGTACGGTCGCCACGGCCTACGGCAACGGCTGGCGCCAGGTGAAGCTGTACTTCATGTGCGGTCTGCCCACCGAGACCGACGACGACGTGCTGCAGATCGCCGACATGGCGACCAAGGTGATCCAGAAGGGCCGCGAGGTGTCGAAGTCCAACGACATCCGCTGCACGGTCTCCATCGGCGGCTTCGTACCCAAGCCGCACACCCCCTTCCAGTGGGCCCCGCAGCTCTCCGCCGAGGAGACCGACGCCCGCCTGGAGAAGCTCCGCGACAAGATCCGCGGCGACAAGAAGTACGGCCGCTCCATCGGCTTCCGCTACCACGACGGCAAGCCCGGCATCGTCGAGGGCCTGCTCTCCCGCGGTGACCGCCGCATCGGCGCCGTCATCCGCGCCGTCTACGAGGACGGCGGCCGCTTCGACGGCTGGCGCGAGCACTTCTCCTACGACCGCTGGATGCGGGCCGCGGAGAAGACGCTGCCGGACTTCGGCGTGGACGTCGCCTGGTACACCACCCGCGAGCGGGAGTACGAGGAGGTCCTGCCCTGGGACCACCTGGACTCCGGTCTCGACAAGGACTGGCTCTGGGAGGACTGGCAGGACGCCCTCGACGAGACCGAGGTCGAGGACTGCCGCTGGACCCCGTGCTTCGACTGTGGGGTGTGTCCGCAAATGGACACCCAGATCCAGATCGGCCCCACGGGCAAGAAGCTGCTGCCGCTGACGGTCGTCAAGTAGCCGCCGCCGTAAGGAAGTTCGGCCCGGCCCCGCGCTCGCGGTGGCCGGGCCGCGGCGTGCTCGGCACAATGATCCGATGCCCGCACCGCACCCGCCGACGTCAGGGCGGCTCGTCGCCCCCTCCGTCGAGTTCCACGACTCCTTCCTCGCCGCGATGGACGAGTTCCGCGCCGACGGCGCCGAGCAGGCTCCGCGGTCCCACCTGGCGCGCGAACTGCGGGCGTGGCGCACCCGCTGGCCGGCGCCCGAGGGGTTCGCCGCGTATGTCGCCGAGGTCGGCGGCACCGCGTACGACGAGCGCGCCGACGGCCGGGTGCCGGTGTCCACCCGGTGGTGGGTGGTGGACGGCAGCTATCTGGGCCGCGTCACCTTCCGTCACCGGCTCACCCCCTCGCTCCACACCTGGGGCGGTCACCTCGGCTACGCGGTACGCCCCGGGGCCCGGCGGCAGGGGCACGCCACCGCCATGCTGCGCGCCGCCCTGCCGATCGCCCGCGACGAGCTGGGCATCGATCCGGTGCTGGTCACCTGCGACGCGGACAACACCGGATCACGCAAGGTCATCGAGGCCTGCGGAGGGATCTTCGAGGATCAGCGGGACGAGAAGCTGCGGTACTGGATCACTGCTACGGTGCCCGCCGGCGGCGCCGGCGGCGGGTCCGGCGGGCAGGGCTGAGGGTGGCCGGACCGGCCCGTGGGGAACCTGGGGGCCGTGAGGCACGTACTCTAGGTAGCAGTACGACCCCACTCACGAAGGACTGAACGACACTGGGCAAGCGACAGCCCGAAGGCCCGCCGCCCGCACCGGCGGTGCAGCGCATCCGACTGCGCTACACCAAGCGCGGCCGCCTCCGGTTCACCAGCCACCGCGACTTCCAGCGCGCTTTCGAGCGGGCGCTGCGCCGCGCCGAGGTCCCCATGGCCTATTCGGCGGGGTTCACCCCGCACCCCAAGGTGTCGTATGCGAACGCCGCCCCGACCGGCACGGGCAGCGAGGCGGAGTATCTGGAGATCCAGCTCGCCGAGCGCCGTGACCCGGACAAGCTTCGCGAACTCCTCGACGAGTCGCTGCCGACGGGTCTCGATGTGATCGAATCGGTCGAGGCGCGCACCAGCGGCCTGGCCGACCGGTTGCAGGCCTCGGTGTGGGAGCTCCGGCTCGACGGGGTCGCCCCCGAGGCCGCAGCGAGCGCCGTCGAGGCGTTCCTCGCGGCCGACGAGGTACTGGTCGAGCGCCGTACGAAGAACGGCATGCGGACCTTCGACGCACGGGCCGCGGTGGCGCATCTGGAGGCGGCCGGTTGCCCGAGCGATAGGCCCGACGGCAATGCCTGTGCGATACTGCGGCTGGTTGTTCGGCATCTGACACCCGCCGTTCGACCCGACGACGTCCTGTCCGGCCTCCGAGCTACGGCCGACCTGGCGCCGCCGGTCCCCGCTGCGGTGACCAGGCTGGCGCAGGGGCTGCTCGATGAGGAGACCGGCGCGGTGACCGACCCGCTTGCGCCCGACCGCGACGCTGCCACGGCCGCCCCACCCACGGCCGCCGGGCAGAGTGCCGCGAAGGCGCCGGGCGGGGCCTCCCCGGCAGCCGGGGACGGTACTGCGTAGGACCGCCGTCGTCGCGTCGCCGATCAGCCAGGGCGCCACCCCGGTCCGGCAGACGCACTGACCAGGAGACTTTCGCCGGTCCCCACCCCAAAAAAGGGGCCGGCGAGCGAGACGACAGCTCCCGTGCGGCGCCCACGCCCCGGACAGCGGGTTCCGCGCTCATCACGCGGACCGCTACCGGAATCAGGCGCGGCGCCCGGGAGCGTGACGGGAGAACCGCCCGCATGCTCGAGCCCATTGAGCCCACTGAATCCACGTCGTCCCCGGACCGCGGTCCGGACGACAACCACTCACCCAGTGACACGCTGCCACCGCGACGCCGGCGCCGGGCGGCGTCCCGGCCGGCCGGTCCGCCGGTCGCCGGCGACCCCACCGCGGCCACCGTGGTGAGTACCGAGCCCGCCGCGTCGACGGCCGACCCGGCCCCCGCCGAGGAGCCCGCCGCGTCCGCGGTGAGCAGCGGCGACGAGGCCAAGCCGGCCCGTACCCGCCGCCGGGCCACCCGTAAGGCCACCGCTCCGACGGGGCCGCCGCAGCCGGCCGCCGCCGAGGCGCCCGCGGAGGCTCCGGCCGAGGCCGCTGCCCCGGCCGCCGCTGAAGTGCCCGCCGAGGCGCCGCAGGCGGAGGAGGAGGCCGCCCCGCGGCGTACCCGCCGCCGGGCGACCCGCAAGGTGACCTCGCCCACCGCCACCCCGCAGCCCGAGGCCGCCCCGGAGCCGGTCGTCGCGGAGGCGCCCGCCGCCGAGCCGGCCGAGGAAGAGGAGGCCGAGGAGACCGTGCCGGTCGCCGAGGAGGCCCCGGCCGTCGAGGAGCCCACCAAGCCGGCCCGTACGCGTCGCCGGGCGACCCGTAAGGCCACCGCTCCGGCCGGTGCCCCCCAGGCGGCGGAGGAGCCGGTCGAGGCCCCGGCCGCGCCGGCCGCCGCCGAGGAGGCGCCCGCACCCACGGAGGCCGTCGAGGAGCCCACCAAGCCGGCTCGTACGCGTCGCCGGGCCACCCGTAAGGCCACCG
>NZ_JBHWDV010000060.1:0-38300 GCF_042734445.1 Streptomyces sp. NPDC059649 | reverse complement strand
AGGTACGTACGCGGCGCCGCAAAGCGCGCAACGGCGAGCAACCCCGACAGCGGGACAGACGGGTACGTGCGAGGCGCCGCAAAGCGCAACGGCGAACAAGCCCCGCGGCGGGAAAGCCAGGTACGTGGGAGGCGCCGCAAAGCGGCAACGGTGAGCAACAACCGCGGCGCCGCAGACGGGTACGTGGGAAGTCACCCCAGTAGCGCCAGGCCCAGGGGGGTTTGTTCGTAGAGGACCTCGTGGGCGTGGCGGTGGGAGGTCAGGAGGCCGGCGGCGCGGAGGACGGAGAGGTGGGCGGAGACGGAGGACGGTGCGAGGCCGAGACGGCGGGCCAGCGCCGTTGTGGAGGACGGCGCGTCGAGCGCGGCCAGGACGGCCGCCCGCTTCGGCCCCAGCAGCCGGGCCAGTGCGGGCCCGGCGTCCGGCTCGGCCCACAGGCCGCCGATCCCGCGCGCGGGGTAGATCACGGTCGGCTGCCACGGCGGGTCGAAGCCGCTCACCACGTCCGGCCAGGCGAAGACGCTGGGCAGCAGCAGCATCCCGCGGCCGTCCAGGTCCTGGGTCTGCAGGAAGTCGGTGCGGGTCCGGACCGTGAGGGTGCCGCCCGACCAGGTCAGCCGCGGATGCAGATCCGCGAACAGCCGTCGCAGCCCGCCGTCCGCCAACTGCCGTGAGCGGTAAGCGATTTCGGCCTCCAGAAGGGCCCGTAGCCGGGGCCAGTCGGGGGCGAGCAGCGCGTGCCAGGCCCGTTCGGTGACATCGGCCAGTTCCTGCACGGCGCGGGCCGGATCCGCCAGCGCCGCCCGGCCGCGTGCGGACCGTGTCCCACCGGGCGTACCGGCCAGCGACTTGGCCATCTCGGCCCGGGCCAGCTCCGGGTCGGTGGCCCGTAGCCGCGCCAGTTCCTCGTCGAATCCGGGCATCGGGGAGTCCGGGGGGAGGCCCAGGAAGTCCGGGGTGTAGCCCGGCGGCGAGGCCGGCATGAACAGCCAGAGGGGCGTCAGGTCCAGCCCGGCCAGTCGGGTGCGCATCCGCCGTAACCACGGCGCGTGGTAGCCGTGCCGGTCGGTGCGGCGCAGTGTCCGTACCGCCTCGTGCGTCTCGCACAGCGGTGAGACGGCGAACCGGATGCGCAGCAGGTCGTCGGCGCCGAAGTGCAGATGCAGCGGCATGACCGCGGGACCTCCCCCGGGATTCGGCTGGGGCCGAAAGATTACGGGACGGCGGCGGCGCGCGGCAGTCTGCCGCCATGTCCGCGACCACCGGGCCCGTTCCGCCGGGCCGTCGTCCCGTACGCCCCGAGGACCGTTTTGAGGAGGGGCCGCCCGGCGGGCCCGGCGAAGCCCCCGGGCCCGCCGCCCCCGGGGGCCCGGCCCGTTATCGGGCCGTGTTCGCCGTTCCGGAATTCCGGGCCGTCTTCGCCGCGCATCTGCTGTCCTCGCTGGGCGTGGTCGTCTGCGAGATCGCGCTGTCCGTCCTGGTCTTCCGGCGCACCGACTCCCCACTGCTGAGCGCCCTGACCTTCGCGCTCGGGCTGCTGCCGTACGTCCTCGGCGGGACGCTGCTGTCCGCCGTCGCCGACCGGTACCCGGCCCGCCGGGTACTGGTGGTCTGCGATCTGCTCTGCGCGCTGGCGGCGGCCGGGATGGTCCTGCCGGGCACACCGGTCGCCGTGCTGCTCGTCCTGCGCTGCGTCATCGCCGCCATCGCCCCGGTCTTCGCCGGCACCCGCGCCGCCACGCTCGGGGACGTCCTCGGCGAGGGCGAGCTGTTCGTCCTGGGCCGGTCGGTGATCCGCATCGTGAACCAGAGCGCCCAGCTGGTGGGCTTCGGCGTCGGCGGGCTGCTGGTGGCCGTGGTGACGCCCGGGGCGGTGCTCGCCCTCACGGGCGTCACCTTCCTCGGCTCGGCGCTGCTGCTGCGCCTCGGCACCCGGGCCCGCCCGGCCCGGGACGGCGACGGGGCGGCGGCCGGGCGCGGGGCGCTGCTGGGCGCGTCCCTGGGCGGCGTACGGCGGCTGCTGGCGGACCGCAGGGTGCGCGCGCTGCTGCTCCTGTCCTGGCTGCCGCCGGCGCTCGTGGTCGTCCCGGAGGCGCTGCTCGTCCCCTACGCCGACCTGCTCGGCGCCGGCCCGGGTGGTGCGGGGCTGCTGATGTGCGGCATGCCGATCGGCGCCGTGGTGGCGGAGAGCCTGGTCGGCTCCCTCCTGGGACCGCGGGCCCGGTCCCGGCTCACCTTCCCGATGGCCGTCTTCGCCGTGCTGCCGTCCCTGGGTTTCGCCGCGCGGCCCTCGCTGGGCTGGGCGGTGCTGCTCCTCGTACTGACCGGTACCGGCATCTCGTACAACTTCGGGGTGGACCGGTGGTTCGTCGCCGCGGTCCCCGCGGAGCTGCTGGGGCAGGGGATGACGGTGGTGCAGGCGGGGCGGATGACGGCGATGGGACTGGCGATGGGCGCGGCCGGTCTCGCGGCGGAGTACGCGCCGCTGCGGGCGGTGATGCCGGCGGCGGGGGCGCTCGGCGCACTCGGCGTCCTCGCGGTGGTCCGCGAGGTCCGGCGGACGGCCCCCGGGCGGGGCAGCACTTCCGCGACCGCTGAGTGAGACCGAAAACTGAGACGAGGCTGACCACATTATGACCGCCGGGTAGGGTCGGAGGCGTGCCGAAGCCGCTCAGCCTTGCTTTCGATCCCATCGCGCGCGCCGACGAACTGTGGCGCCAGCGATGGGGAGCCGTGCCGTCGATGGCCGCGATCACGTCGATCATGCGCGCCCATCAGATCCTGCTGGCCGAGGTGGACGCGGTGGTCAAGCCGTACGGGCTGACCTTCGCCCGCTACGAGGCGCTGGTGCTGCTGACCTTCTCCAAGGCCGGTGAGCTGCCGATGTCCAAGATCGGCGAGCGGCTCATGGTGCATCCGACCTCGGTGACGAACACCGTCGACCGGCTGGTGAAGTCCGGCCTGGTCGCCAAGCGGCCCAACCCGAACGACGGGCGGGGCACCCTCGCCTCCATCACGGACAAGGGCCGCGAGGTCTGCGACGCCGCGACCCGGGACCTGATGGCCATGGATTTCGGGCTCGGCGCGTACGACGACGAGGAGTGCGCGGAGATCTTCGCGATGCTGCGGCCGCTGCGGGTGGCCGCCGGGGACTTCAAGGAGTAGGGCCGTACGGGACCGCGCCGCGCCTCGCAGCCCCGCGGCCCCGCGTCCGCGGGGATTTTCCGGGCGGTTACGCTCGTATCCATGAATTCCAGCGTGCTGACCCGCTATCGGGTGATGGCCTACGTCACCGCCGTGATGCTGCTGGCGCTCTGCGCCTGCATGATCGCCAAGTACGGCTTCGAGGTGGGCAAGGACCTCACCCTGGTCGTCTCCCAGGTCCATGGTGTGCTCTACATCATCTACCTGATCTTCGCCTTCGACCTGGGCTCCAAGGCCAAGTGGCCGTTCGGCAAGCTCCTGTGGGTGCTGGTCGCCGGCACGATCCCGACCGCGGCGTTCTTCGTCGAACGCCAGGTGGTGCGCGAGGTCCAGCCGCTGCTCGCCGAGAACGCACCGGAGCCGGTCAAGGCCTGACCCCGCTCCGTCACGCGCCCGTCAGGTTCGAGGACGGGCGCGTTTCCGTGCCTGGCGCCCACTACGGACCGTGACGTTCGCAACCCACCGGGTGCTCCCGTCGACAATTACTTGGACGTCCTAGTAAATTCGATCGTATGGACGCTGACGCGATCGAGGAAGGCCGCCGTCGCTGGCAGGCCCGGTATGACGCTGCCCGCACGCGGGAAGCGGACTTCACCACGCTCTCGGGCGATCCCGTCGAGCCGGTGTACGGGCCCCGGCCCGGGGACTCTGTCGAGGGCTTCGAGCGGATCGGGTGGCCGGGCGAGTACCCCTTCACCCGGGGCCTGTACCCGACCGGCTACCGCGGCCGCACCTGGACCATCCGCCAGTTCGCCGGCTTCGGCAACGCCGAGCAGACGAACGAGCGCTACAAGATGATCCTCGGCAACGGCGGTGGCGGGCTGTCGGTCGCCTTCGACATGCCGACGCTCATGGGCCGGGACTCCGACGACCCGCGCTCGCTCGGCGAGGTCGGTCACTGCGGCGTGGCCATCGATTCCGCCGCCGACATGGAGGTCCTCTTCAAGGACATCCCGCTCGGCGACGTCACGACCTCGATGACGATCAGCGGCCCGGCCGTACCGGTCTTCTGCATGTACCTCGTCGCCGCCGAGCGGCAGGGCGTCGACCCGGCCGTCCTCAACGGCACGCTCCAGACCGACATCTTCAAGGAGTACATCGCCCAGAAGGAGTGGCTCTTCCAGCCGGAGCCGCATCTGCGCCTCATCGGCGACCTGATGGAACACTGTGCGCACGGAATTCCCGCGTACAAGCCGCTGTCGGTGTCCGGCTATCACATCCGCGAGGCCGGGGCGACCGCGGCGCAGGAACTCGCGTACACGCTCGCGGACGGTTTCGGTTACGTCGAACTGGGGCTCAGCCGCGGCCTGGACGTCAATACCTTCGCGCCGGGGCTGTCGTTCTTCTTCGACGCCCATCTCGATTTCTTCGAGGAAATCGCCAAATTCCGCGCGGCCCGCCGGATCTGGGCCCGCTGGATGCGTGACGTCTACGGCGCGACGAGCGAAAAGGCGCAGTGGCTCCGCTTCCACACCCAGACGGCCGGTGTTTCGCTGACCGCGCAGCAGCCGTACAACAACGTCGTACGGACCGCGGTGGAGGCCCTGGCGGCGGTGCTGGGCGGCACCAACTCCCTGCACACCAACGCCCTGGACGAAACCCTCGCGCTGCCGAGCGAGCAGGCCGCGGAAATCGCGCTGCGCACGCAGCAGGTGCTGATGGAGGAGACCGGGGTCGCCAATGTGGCGGATCCGCTGGGCGGTTCCTGGTTCATCGAGCAGCTGACGGACCGCATCGAGGCGGACGCGGAGAAGATCTTCGACCAGATCAAGGAACGCGGTCTGCGGGCGCATCCCGACGGGCAGCACCCCATCGGCCCGATGACGTCCGGAATTCTGCGCGGTATCGAGGACGGCTGGTTCACCGGCGAAATCGCCGAATCCGCCTTCCGCTACCAGCAGGCGCTGGAAAAGGGCGACAAGAAGGTCGTGGGCGTCAATTGCCACGAGGGTTCGGTCACCGGCGATCTGGAGATCCTCCGGGTCAGCCACGAGGTCGAACGCGAACAGGTCCGCGTCCTCGCCGCCCGCAAGGCCGCCCGCGACGACGCCCGGGTGAAGGCATCACTCGAGGGTATGCTCGCCGCCGCCCGGAACGGCGACAACATGATCGAGCCGATGCTGGAGGCCGTACGGGCCGAGGCGACACTCGGCGAGATCTGCGGGGTGCTGCGGGACGAATGGGGGGTCTATACGGAGCCTGCCGGGTTCTGAGGCTTCCTGCCGGGCCCGACGAATGCCGCGGGCCCGGCCCTGTCCCGGCTCAGCCGGGAAGTGCGAACGCGAGAAGCGGGCCGGCGGCGAGGCCGATGACGCCGATCACCGCGATGCCGACCACGACGACGCGGCCGGCCGTGCCCTTGGTGCTCCGCCACGAATCCGTCAGGCTCATGCCGTTCTTGTCGAGCTTCGTTACGAACCAGAAGACGACGAACGCCTCGACGAGCAGCAGCCCGGAAGCGATCAGGAACAGCTTCAGCACACCGCGGGGGTCATCCGGCAAGACCTCGTTGCCGCTGCGCTGGGTCGACAGCGTGTGTCCCTTGGGGTACTCGGCCGCGAGGCCGCTCACGTGGGCGTCGTCGGCCACGACTTTCCCGTCGTCCGCCCGGAACGTGCCGTTGCAGGTGAAGGTGTCGGGGGATCGGCTCGTGTGCCGTTTCCCGCTGACGGGAAGCTCCATATAGCAGTAGTCGACCGTGAACTTTCCATGCGTTCCCGCAATTCCCGCCTGGATCAGCCCCATCCAGGCGAAAACGACACTGGCCGCCAGGACGCCCAGAATGGCGAACAGATGGACGCAGCGCCACCAAATACGCTTGAGGTCTTTCAGGTGAAATTCCTGGGGCATGGGGACATTCTCTTCTCTGGTCACATGCGAGGAACGGTACCGGTGTGTGAAGTTGATCTTCACCGCCCACTCGCTCTGTCGCCGTGGTCGTCGGATACCGTACGACATAGGAATTGCGCGGTACTTGAGCGCTTCGGTCAACGCGCATCAACGCACACAAGGGGGACCCGTGGCAGGCTCCGGCTACGACGTCGATCCGGCCGTTCTCAAGGCGCAGGGCGGTGTCTTCAAGGACATCGGCTCCGATTTCAGCGCCGCCGCCAAGAAGTTGGCGGCCACGCTCAAAGAGGCCGAGGAGTGGGGTGACGACGATGTGCTCAAGTATTTCATGGACGTCTACTCACCGGTGAGCGCAGGTCTCGTCGAGTCGATGCCCACCCTCGGTGAAGGGCTCTCCGTGATCGGGGAAAAACTTGAGGCGACGGGCGAGCATTACGCCACCACCGAGCAGGATCAGCACGATCACCTCGCCAAGTACGCGGCGAGTCGCCCCAAATTTGCGAATTGACGACGATTCGGCTCGGGACGCCCCCCGCAAACACCCTTACACCAACGAAAGTACGCTTCCCGGGGGAGTGACGCATAGTGGCCACCATCATGCTTCCTGTCGAGGTCGACTGGGTTCTCGACCTGCTGGGCTTCCAATGGCCCAATATCGACGAGGACAAGATGCGCGACGCGGCCGAGGCCTGGAGCAGCTTCGCCGCCTCCGTCCGTAGGGCCCAACAGCAGGGTGAGAGCGCCACCCAAGCGGTGCGCGGCGCCAACTCCGGTGAGGCAATCGAGGCATTCAACGACAAGTGGAAGAAGTTCTCCGGTGACGGCTTCCTCGATGAGTCCGCCGAGGCGGCCGAGGCGCTTGCCATCGTGCTGCAGATCGTGGCCACCATCATCATGGTGATGAAGATCGCGGTGATCGCTCAGCTCATCGCGTTGGCCATCGAGTTCGCGGCGGCCCAGGCCGCCGCGCCGGTCACGCTGGGTGCCTCGGAGGCCGGGGCGGCCGCCGCCACGGCGACGACCCGGGTCATGGTTCGCCAGATCATCAGCAAGGCGAAGGACCAGATCATTCAGGCCATCAAGGACGCCATCGCCCAGAAGGTGAAGCGGTCGGGCAAGGAGATCGCGCTTGATCTGGCCAAGGAACTCGGTATCGACGCCGGCAAGAAGCTCGTCGGGAACCTCGCCACACAGGGGATCAAGAGCCACTTCGGGGCGCAGAAGGGGTTCGACTTCGGGGCTGCGGGTGAAGCATTGGCGAAGCCCTTTGTCGACAAGGGGAAGGAGGTCGTCGACGGCGCCAAGGGTGTGGGCGAGGTGGGCCAGGGTCTCGGAAAGATGGCGACGGGCGATTTCAGCGAGGGCGCCAAGCAGGCCTGCAAGGGGGAGCAGAAGGCCGCCAAGGTTGCCAAGTCCGTTTACGGCGCGACCTACAAGGACCCCGAGCCGGCCGCCTCGGGTGACGGCACGTCGTCGGAAGGCGGCGACGGCAACGCCTCCGAGGGCGGGTCCTCCGAGGGCGGTTCCAGTTCCTCGTCATCCTCTTCCTCGACCGAAGCCGGCTCCGGTGATTCGTCGTCCTCCAACAGCGGCTCCGACGGCTCGAACTCGTCATCCGCCGCCTCCGCGGGCGGAGCTGCCAGGTCCCGCGCCGAGAACAACACCAACACCGATAACGACGGCGGCCAGGACGAGGCCGCACGCGTCCGTAACGCCTTCGGCTGACGCAGACCCGTACCGTCCGACAGGAGTCCTGCCCCCATGACCGGCAACAGCGCCTTCACCAACCCTGGCGACCGCGAATACCCCATCGAGGAGAGAGACCTCGCCGAGGAACAGAACGAACACCTCACCTCCGCTCTGCGCACCGTGCGCGACAACCCCAACGCTCCCTCAGAACTCCAGGACCTCGCCCGCAAGATGCTCGGTGGCCGGCTGGAGCTCAAGGACGTGCTCGACGATCCTTCCGGCTACCGGGCGCTCACCGACGGGCTCGCCGGGATGCGGGAGAGCTGGCGGTCGATGGCGCCGGAGGACCGGCAGGCGGTGCGGGCGCAGGTCGAGGAGAAGGCCGTGGAAGCCGAGGCCGACGGGATCGGTGCCACCTACCGGCCTCGGTGAGTGCCTTCCGGGGGCGGCGCCGGAATGCGGAGGCGGAAGAGTGCGCCGCCGCCCGGTGCCTGTTCCGCCGTGAGGTCGGCGGTGTGGGCCTGGGCGATCTGGCGGGCCATGGCGAGGCCGAGGCCCGAGCCGGGGAGGGCGCGGGCGGCGTGGGCGCGGTAGAAGCGGTCGAAGACGTGCGGGAGGTCCTCGGCGGCGATGCCCGGGCCGTGGTCGCGGACCGTCAGGTTCAACTCCGCGGAGGAATGGGAGAGTTGGGCTTCCACCGGGCCGCCGGGTGGGGAGAACTTGGCGGCGTTGTCGAGGAGGTTGGAGAGCAGGCGGGTCAGGCGGGAGGGGACGCCGGGCACGGTGACCGGGGCCGCTTCGGGGGCGACGCGGAGGGTGAAGGTGGTCTCCGGCCAGTGTTCGCGGGCGGTGGCCACCGCGTGTTCCAGGAGGGCGGCCGGGCGGACCTGTTCGACCAGCGGCTGGGGCTCCTCGTCGCGGGCGAGTTCGATCAGGTCGTTGACGAGGGTGGTGACCTCGCGCAGCTGACGGCTCAGGGCCGCCGAGGCGCGGTCGCGCTGGGCGTCGGTCAGGCGGTCGGCGCGGGCGAGCAGTTCCGCGTTGGTACGGAGTGCGGTCAGCGGCGTCCGTAGCTCGTGGGAGGCATCGGCGACCAGGCGGCGCTGGGCGGTGACGGACTGCTCCAGGGCCCCGAGCATGGTGTTGAAGGTGGCGGCGAGGCGGGTGAGTTCGTCCTCGCGGGCGGACGGGCCGGCCGGCAGTGCGATGCGGTGGCGCGGGTCGCGGGTGGCGGCGATGCGTTCCGCGGTGGCGGTGAGGCGGGCGACCGGCGCCAGGCCGGCCCGGGAGACCGCGTAGCCGAGCGCGGCGGCCAGCAGGATGCCGGCGCCGCCGACCGCGGACAGCGCCCAGGCGGCGTGCCGTACGCCGCGTTCGACGGTGTCCGAGCGGAGCGCCACCTGGAGCGCCTCGTGCCGGCCGTGCGGCGCGGTATACATCCGCACGGACCGTCCCTCGACCGTGAGGTCGCGGTAGTACGGCGCCTGCCGGCCGGCCGCGACCTGGCGGGTGGCGTCGGAGACCGGCAGGACGGGGTAGCCGCCGCGCGGGTCCTTCGCCGGGTCGGCGGGAACGATCTGGAAGCAGGGCACGGCCTGGTAGCGGCAGGAGGCGTCGCTCACGGTCGGGCCCCAGTCGCGGGTCTCGTGGATCTTCTGGGTGGCCGTCTGGGCGAGATCGAGCTCCAGCTGGCGGGTCATCTGGTAGCGGATGATCACGAAGGCGGCGGCGCAGACACCGACCGCCACCAGGGCGACCGCGGCGGAGGCGGCCAGGGCGAGGCGGGTGCGCAGGGGGTGGTGGTGGCGTCGCCAAGGGGCCGCTTCCGGAGCGCCCGGCTCCTGGACGCCGCGCGCATCCCCCGGCCCGTGCGCTCCGGTCGCGTACGTCCCCGCCCCGTGCGGCCCCTCCTCGTACGCCCCCCTCACCGTCCCTCCGGGAAGCTCAGGCGGTAGCCGATGCCGTGCACGGTGTGGACGAGGCGGGGTTCGCCGCCGGCCTCCAGTTTGCGGCGGAGGTAACCGATGTACACCGCCAGGGAGTTGGAGTCCGGGCCGAAGTCGCGGCCCCAGACGCGCTCCAGGATCATCTCGCGGGGCAGCACCTGACCCGGGTGCAGCAGGAGCAGCTCCAGCAGCGCCCATTCGGTACGGCTGAACTCCAGCGGCCGGCCGGCGCGGTGGCCGCTGCGGGTGACCGGGTCGACGACCAGGTCCTCGAAGGAGAGCCGGGTGTCCTCGACGGCGGGGGCCGCGGCCCGGCGGAGCAGGGCCCGCAGCCGGGCCAGCAGTTCGTCCAGGGCGAACGGCTTGACCAGGTAGTCGTCCGCGCCGGCGTCCAGTCCGTCGACCCGTTCGCTGACCGAGTCCAGCGCGGTCAGCACGAGGATGGGCGTACGGTCGTCCAGCGCGCGCAGCCGGCGGCAGACCGCGAGCCCGTCCAGCACCGGCATCATCACGTCCAGGACGATCGCGTCCGGCTGCCAGGCGGCGACCTCCGAGAGCGCGGCCAGGCCGTCGGCGGCGCCGCGGACCGCGTAGCCCTCCACGGACAGGCCGTCCTCCACGGCGGCACGCACCTCCGGTTCGTCGTCGACGACGAGGATCTTGGGGACCGGGGTGTGCCCGGGAGTGGACGGCGGCATGGACATAGGCTGCCAAACACCTCTCTTAGAAGCTTCTTAGGGCACATGGCGAGCGTGGCGGCCATGCGCACACCACTCTCTGTCGTGATCGGAGCGGGCGGCACCGGCGGTCACATCTACCCCGGCCTCGCCCTCGCCGACGCGCTCCGCAGGGCCGTACCGGACGCGGTGATCTCGTTCGTCGGGACCGAACGCGGGCTGGAGACCCGGCTGATCCCGCGGGCCGGGTACCGGCTGCACACCGTCGACATGATCCCCTTCGACCGCTCGCTCGGCGCCCGACGCTATCTGCTGCCGGCCGCGCTGCTGCGCTCGGGCGCCCAGGTCCGGACGATCCTCAAGGAGCAGGGCGCCCAGGTGGCGGTCGGGATGGGCGGCTATCCGAGCGCCCCGGTGATCGTCGGGGCGCGGCTGGCCGGGCTGCCCAGCCTGATCCACGAGTCCAACGCGGTGCCCGGCCGGGCGAACCGGTTCGCGGCCCGCCTGACCCCGCACCTCGCCCTCGCCTTCGACCGCAGCCGGCCGCATCTGGCGGGCGGGGAGCGCGCCGAGACGGTCGGGATGCCGCTGGTGGGCCCGCTGGCCGGGCTGGACCGTACGGCGCTGCGGCCGGCCGCCCGGCGGGCGCTGGGCATCCCGGACGGGGCCCGGCTGCTGCTGGTCAACGGCGGCAGCCTGGGCGCGGCCCGGCTGACAGCGGCGGCGGTGGGACTCGCCGCCCGGTACCGGACGCGTACCGGTCCACGGCCCGATCTGCGCCCCGATCTGCGGCTGCTGATCAAGACCGGGCCCGCGGCGCTGGAGGAGACCCGGGCGCTGCTGGCGGCGAACGGCGGGGCGGCGGTCGCCGAGGCCGTGCCCTATCTGGACCGGATGGACCTGGCGTACGCCGCGGCGGACCTCGTGGTGTGCCGGGCCGGTTCGGCGACCGTCGCCGAGCTGGCCACGATCGGCATGCCGGCGGTGCTCGTGCCGTATCCGCATGCGCCCGGCGACCACCAGACGCACAACGCACGGGTGCTCTCCGACACCGGGGCCGCGGTGCTGCTCCCCGACGCCGAGACCACGGCGGAGCGGCTGGACGCGTTGGTCACCCCGCTGCTGACGGACCCCGCCCGGCTGGCCGCGATGGGCGCGGCCGCCGAGCCCGGCACCCATGCGCATGCCGCGGAACTGCTGGCCGCCAAGGCCCTGGAACTGGCCGGCCACCACCCCCGCACGACCCCGATCCTCAACTCCCCTCTGAAGGAATCCGCATGAGCAACCGCACAGGCAGCAACATGACCAACAGCAGGAAGAGTGGAGGGCGGTGGGCCGGGCGGCGGGTGCTGGTCACCGGTGCCGAGGGGTTCATCGGCTCGGCGCTGGTCGATCTGCTCGTCGAGGCCGGCGCCGAGGTACGCG
Organism: Streptomyces sp. NPDC059649; assembly: GCF_042734445.1. Taxonomy (NCBI): domain Bacteria; kingdom Bacillati; phylum Actinomycetota; class Actinomycetes; order Kitasatosporales; family Streptomycetaceae; genus Streptomyces; species Streptomyces sp. NPDC059649. Next base: position 26,509 of record NZ_JBHWDV010000060.1, on the reverse strand, counting down.
CCTTCGTCCACTACAAGCCCTACGCGGAGAAGGGCAATCTGGCCCGCTATCTGAGGCCGGGCGGGCCGGTGGAGATGGTCGCCGGGGACGTGCGGGACGCGGGCCGGGTGGCGGACGCGGTCGCCGGGTGCGACACCGTCTTCCATCTGGCCGCGCTGATCGGCATTCCGTACAGCTACGACTCGCCGGGCGCGTATGTGCAGACCAATGTCGTGGGCACGGAGAACGTGGCGGAGGCCTGCCGGCGGCACGGGGTGCGGCGGCTGGTGCACACCTCCACCAGTGAGGTCTACGGGACCGCGCGCACCGCGCCGATCGCCGAGGACCACCCGCTGCAGCCGCAGTCGCCGTACTCCGCCTCGAAGATCGGCGCGGACATGATGGCGCTGTCGCACTGGCACGCCTTCGAGCTGCCGGTGACGGTGATCCGGCCGTTCAACACCTACGGACCCCGGCAGTCCGCGCGGGCCGTGATCCCCACGATCCTGGCCCAACTGCACGCCGGCGCCCGGCAGATCAGGCTCGGCTCGCTCACCCCGACCCGGGACTTCACCTACGTCGCGGACACCGCGGCCGGGTTCCTGGCGCTGGCCGACTGCGACCGGGCGCTGGGGCAGGTGGTCAACCTCGGCACCGGACGGGAGATCGCGATCGGCACGCTCGCCGAGGCACTGATCGCGGCCTCGGGGCGGGACGCGGAGGTGGTGGTCGACCCGGCGCGGCTGCGGCCCTCCGGCAGCGAGGTGGAGCGGCTGCTTTCGGACAACTCCCGGGCGCGGGAGTGGGCCGGGTGGCAGCCGGAGGTCTCCCTGGAGGAGGGGCTGAAGCGGACCTCGGCGTGGGTCGCCGAGCATCCGCACCTGTTCGCGGCCGACCGCTACCAGGTCTGAGCCGCCCCCTGTTCCTCCACTTCTCTCCGCTGCTCCCCGTCGCTCGGCTATTGCGCGTCGCTCTGCCGGTCCGTGTCGCCGTGCTCCCCGGCCCCCGCGGGCCGGTCGGGCTGACCGTCCAGGCCGGCCAGCCCGCCGAGGAAGAGGGCGGTGAAGTCCCGGCCCCAGTCGGCGTCGACGGGTTCGCCGCTGACCAGGGTGCGGTGCACGATCGCGCCGGCGATCACGTCGAAGATCAGGTCCATGGTGCGGGCCGCGGTCCGCGCGCCCTCCTCGCCGGGGGTGTCGGCCGGGAGTTCGCCGCGTTCCTGGGCCCGCGCCCGGCCCAGCAGGACCAGGCGCTTCTGGCGGTCGACGATGGCCGAACGGATCCGTTCGTGCAGCGCCTCGTCGGTGGTGGACTCGGCGACCACGGCCATCAGGGCCGTCTTGGTCTCGGGCCGGGCGAGCAGCGCGCCGAACTGGAGGACCACGCCCTCGATGTCGGCCCGCAGACAGCCGCGGTCGGGGAGTTCGAGCTCGTCGAAGAGGACCGCCACGGCGTCCACGACGAGCTCGTTCTTGTTGGCCCAGCGGCGGTAGAGCGTGGTCTTGGCGACCCCGGCGCGGGAGGCCACCTCGCTCATGGTCAGCCGTCCCCAGCCGAGGTCGACGAGCGCGGCACGGGTGGCGTCGAGGATCGCGTGATCGGTCTCGGCGCTGCGCGGGCGGCCCGTGCGGCCCTTCCTCGGACTGGCGGAGTGGTGCATGCGGGCGACCATACCGGCCAGTACGGGCCCGGGCGGGGCACCCCGTGAGGGAGATCACGGAGCGCGGGGCCGGAACCGGTTGTTGCGCAGGGGCGACGGCGAGTTACGCTACGACCCGTAGCGTAAGACTGGCATCCTGCTCCGGCACGGATCCGTCTTGAGCGACGACCACAGGCCTGGGTGGGGACCCGAGGCCGCACCGTACGGCCCGTGAGGCCGACCGCAGTACCGAGTACCACCCCGGCTGTCCGGCAGCCGGAGACGCTGACCACGTTGACCGACCGCACCGCTTTCCGGATCGCTTTCCGGAACGGACCGCCCAGGGGGGAGGATGGACCCATGCAGCCACGCAATATGTCCATGAGCGGAGTCGTCGACCTCGCAGCGGTGAAGGCGGCCGGGGAAGCGAAGCAGAAGGCGGAACAGGCGCGGGCCGAGGCCGCCCGTACGGGCCGGGCGCCGGCCGGCGGGGCCCGCCTGGTGTACGACGTCGACGAGTCCGGGTTCCAGCAGGACGTCCTGCAGCGCTCCACCGAGGTCCCGGTGGTCATCGACTTCTGGGCCGAGTGGTGCGAGCCGTGCAAGCAGCTGGGCCCGCTGCTGGAGCGCCTCGCGAACGAGTACGCCGGCAAGTTCGTCCTGGCGAAGATCGACGTCGACGCCAACCAGATGCTGTTCCAGCAGTTCGGGGTGCAGGGCATCCCGGCGGTCTTCGCGGTCGTCGCCGGCCAGCCGATCCCGCTGTTCCAGGGGGCGGCCCCGGAGGCGCAGATCCGGCAGGTGCTGGACCAGCTGGTGCAGGCCGCCGAGCAGCAGTTCGGCATCGTCGGCGCCCCGGTCGACCCGGAGGCGGCGCCCGAGCAGGCGGCCCCCGCGCCCGCGCCGGGTCCGTACGACGCGGTGCTGGAGGCCGCGAGCCAGGCGCTGGACGCCGGTGATCTGGGCGGCGCCATCCAGGCGTACAAGAACGTCCTCTCCGACGACCCGGCCCACCCGGAGGCGAAGCTCGGCCTCGCGCAGGCCGAGCTCCTGCAGCGGGTGCAGGACCTCGATCCGCAGACGGTGCGCAAGGAGGCCGCGGACAACCCGGCCGATGTGCCGGCGCAGATCCGTGCCGCGGACCTCGATCTGGTCGGCGGGCATGTCGAGGACGCCTTCGGCCGGCTGGTCGAGACGGTGAAGCGGACCGCCGGGGACGACCGGGAGGCCGCGCGGCTCCGGCTGTTGGAGCTGTTCGAGGTCATCGGTGCGGAGGATCCGCGGGTGACGGCGGCGCGTACGGCGCTCGCCCGGGTGCTGTTCTGACCCGCTGTCCTACGAGGCGTCCGCTTCTGACCAGGCGTCCGCTTCTGACCTGTACGCCCTCCGCGAGTTGAACAAACAAACGAAGCAGCGGCCACGTTTTACCTAAACTTGGTAAACGTGGCCGCTGTTACTTGGAGTAAGTCGAAGCGACCCCCTTGCGGCGTTGTGTCCGCAATTACGCGATGTCTCTTCGCGGTGAGTGGCGACCGTCCGTGGCGAGTCGATGCCGGTCGGTCGTCACGCGGTTATCAGCCCGTTACCCGCAAGTAACGAGCCCCTTGTGTACGGGCCGTGAATGGACCACGATCGGCCACGCTCGGTCCATTCCCGTAGCCCGGCATCCGGTCGGCGCGACGGGGCACTTGGGTCCCCACCGAGTGGTCGGCGGCAGTGGCGCCGGCCGTGGACAGGGGGGTCTCTGCCCCTTCGGCAGAGCCTGTCCCAGGAGGTTGCGCGAGAGCGTGGCCAGTGGTTGTCGCTCGGGGGTGATCGCCGGTCTTCGGAAACACGATGTGCCTCCGAGAACGGGCGCTCTCCTTCCCGAGGACGTAGCACTTCTCCCATCCCAGGTACGGCCGGCCCAACTCGGGCGGCGGATACCGGAGATGTACGTCCGAGAAGGAGGAAAGTCATGGAGTCCCTGGCTCGTGGCGGGACCAGATGGAAGCGGTTCGCCGTCGTCATGGTGCCGAGCGTGGCGGCGACCGCCGCGATCGGTGTTGCCCTCTCGCAGGGTGCCCTCGCGGCGTCGTTCAGCGTGTCCGGCCAGCAGTTCAAGGTCACGACGGACCGGCTGGACGGCACCGGCTTCGTCCAGTACGGAGCAATTGACGCCCAGAAGGGCGGCAAGCAGATCCCGGTGGCGGTCTCGGCGTTCTCCAACGCCAAGATCAAGAACCTGTGCCAGTCGGTGGTCGTTCCGGTCCCGGTCTTCGGTGATGTGTCGCTGAAGCTGTCGGCCGGTGGCGGTAGCACGCCGGTGGAGGCGAAGAACCTCTACATCGACCTTGACCAGCTGGACGCGGACGCGACCTTCAACAACATCAACATCGGTGTTGCTGCGGGCTCGACGTCCAAGGGCCCCGGCATTCAGAAGGGCGACAAGGCCGACCCGGGCTCGTTCGCCCAGGAGGCCGACTCGGCCGTGCTCACCCACGTCAAGCAGACGGCGTGGGCCACGACGGCCGGCACTTTCAAGCTCAGCGGCCTGCACATGAGTGTCGCCAAGGGCAAGAACGAGTGCTACTGACGCACTGAGCGTACGGGCGCGGGGCCTTGAGCCAGTGCGGCGGCCCACGCCGTTCCCCGTGCCCGTACGCCGGGTAGCGCTTTGGTAGACATCTCAGCTCAGAACCACCGATTTGCCAGTCCCGAGGAGCTGTACGACATGAGCGCCGAAACGCGACCACGGCTGATCGAGTCCGTCGGCCGGAAGCGGATTTCGTTCCGGGAGTGGCGCGGACACCGCCCGTTCTGGGGCGGGTTGCTGACCCTGCTGGCCGGCCTGCCGATCATGTACATCCCTTACGCGAATCTCACGATCGGTTCCCTGACCGTCCGCATGTCCACCACCGCCGGCGCCGGCTCGCTGATCATCGGCGTACTGCTGGTCGTGCTCGGTCTGACCATGTGGTTCCAGCCGGCCTCCCGGGTCTTCGCCGGTGTGGCGGCGATCCTGCTGGCCCTGGTCTCCATCGTCGTCTCGAACTTCGGCGGTCTCGTGGTCGGCTTCCTGATGGGGTTGATCGGCGGCGGCCTGGGCGTTGCCTGGGCACCGGGCGCACCGGAGAAGAGCGGGGACGACGCGGGCGAGCCGGTCCGCAACGTCGCCGGGCCGGTGGTCGCGACGGACCCCGCCCGAGGGTCGGGCAACGGACTGGACGACCTGTCAGGAACGAGCCCGATCAACGAAATGAACGGGAGGCACCGTGCCGGGTGACGAGCTGCATGAGGAGAACGCAGCCGCCGGGGCGAGAACCGGGCCGAGGCACGCGGCGCCGAAAAAGCCGCTGCTGACTCGGCTCCATGTGCCCGCAGGCAAGGCGATAGCGATCGCCGCCATGCCGTCCGCCGTCCTCATGGGCATGGGGCTGACGCCCCAGATGGCGATCGCCAAGCCGGCGCCGCCCAAGAGCCCCTTCAAGGACGGCCCGTGCGTCACCGCTCCGGACAAGGTGGACGGGCAGGACGGCAAGAAGGCCAAGGCCGGCGCGAAGGACGGCGAGCAGGCGAAGGGCGACAGCACGCCGTCCGCCAAGCCCTCGCCCTCGCCGTCGCCCTCGGCCGGCAAGGAAGCGGACAAGACACCCGAGGCCACGCCGTCCGGCTCCGCCTCGAAGACCGACGAGCCCGCCAGCTCCGCGACCCCGTCGCCGTCGGCCTCCGAGGAGAAGAAGGACGACGGCGGTCTGCTGGGCGGGGTCGGCGATGCGCTCGGCGGTCTCCTCGGCGGGGGCTCGTCGGACGACGACAAGGCGTCCGCCTCACCGAGCCCAAGTCCGTCCGCCTCGTCGTCGGCCGCACCGTCGCCCTCGAAGGAGTCCACGGCCACCGCCGACAAGACCGCCGACCCGGTCAAGGACACCGTCGGCGGCCTCACGGACGCCGCCAAGAGGGCCGCTGATCCCGCGAACGGGTCGAAGACGGTCAACGACACCGTGCACGGCGCGGTGGGCACGGCCGACAACGCCCTGCCCGGTGGCGGTGTCGACGGCAAGGACGCCGACGGCAAGCAGTCCTACCCCTGCGTCGTCGAGAACAAGCAGAAGGGCAAGGACGAGCAGACGCCCGTCACGCTGCCCGACGACCCCTGGCACCTGGAGTCCAGCGGTCTCACCCTGCGCGGTCTCAACTACGAGGGCGTCGTCAACGTCACCACGCAGAACGGCCACACCAAGCAGGCCCTGAAGTTCACCGCGGACAGCGTGGACATCGCCGACCTGCACCAGATCGTGGACGACAAGGCGTCCGGCAAGCACTACCACGTCCGGTCGACGCCGCACTCCAAGTCCACGATCCGCGGCGGCAAGGTGACCATGTACACCGAGCGGCTGCAGGCCAACCTCTTCGGGCTGATCCCGATCGTCTTCGATCCGGAGCACCCGCCGCCGCTCAACGTCTCCTACGCGTACTTCACCAAGGTGAAGCTCGACCAGGCGGGCCAGTTCGGCGGCAACCTCACCGTCCCGGGCATGCACGTGTCCATCGAGGACTGACCGGGAACACCACCCGGCCGGAACTTTCCGGGAGCCGCGGAAACGGCGGTGGGCCGCCCCTTCCAGGAGGGGCGGCCCATCGCCGTTTCGTCGTACGGGAGCGTCAGCCGCGCCCGCCGCCGAGGTGGTGCACGCGGACCATGTTGGTGGTGCCGGGGACGCCGGGGGGCGAACCGGCGGTGATGATCATGGTGTCGCCCTGGCTGTAGCGCTGGAGCTTGAGCAGCTCGGCGTCCACCAGGTCGACCATGGCGTCGGTGTTGTCGACGTGCTCCACCACGAAGCTGTCCACGCCCCAGCTCAGCGTGAGCTGGTTACGGGTGGAGACGTCGGTGGTGAAGGCCAGGATCGGCTGGACCGCGCGGTAGCGGGACAGCCGGCGGGCGGTGTCACCGGACTTGGTGAAGGCCACCAGCGCCTTGCCGTTGAGGAAGTCGGCCATCTCGCAGGCCGCACGGGCCACCGCGCCGCCCTGGGTGCGCGGCTTCTTGCCCGGCACCAGCGGCTGGAGGCCCTTGGACAGCAGCTCCTCCTCGGCCGCCTCGACGATCTTGGACATCGTCTTGACGGTCTCGATCGGGTACTGGCCGACCGAGGACTCCGCGGAGAGCATGACCGCGTCGGCACCGTCGAGGATGGCGTTGGCGACGTCGGACGCCTCGGCGCGGGTCGGCCGGGAGTTGGTGATCATCGACTCCATCATCTGGGTCGCGACGATCACCGGCTTGGCGTTCCGGCGGCACAGCTCCACCAGGCGCTTCTGCACCATCGGGACCTTCTCCAGCGGGTACTCCACCGCCAGGTCACCACGGGCGACCATGACGGCGTCGAAGGCCATCACGACCTCCTCCATGTTGGCCACCGCCTGCGGCTTCTCCACCTTGGCGATGACCGGCACCCGGCGGCCCACCTCGTCCATGACGCGGTGCACGTCCTGGACGTCCTTGGCGTCCCGGACGAAGGACAGCGCGACCATGTCGCAGCCCAGCCGCAGGGCGAACTTCAGGTCCTCGATGTCCTTCTCGGACAGCGCGGGGACGTTCACCGCGGCGCCGGGCAGGTTGATGCCCTTGTGGTCGGAGATGACCCCGCCCTCGATGACGATGGTGCGCACCTGCGGGCCGTCGACCTCGACGACCTGCAGCGCGACGTTGCCGTCGTTGATCAGGATCGGGTCGCCCTTGGAGACGTCACCGGGCAGGCCCTTGTAGGTGGTGCCGCAGATGGTCTTGTCGCCGGGGACGTCCTCGGTGGTGATGACGAACTCGTCGCCGCGGACCAGCTCCACCGGGCCGTCGGCGAAGGTCTCCAGACGGATCTTGGGGCCCTGGAGGTCGGCCAGCACGCCGATGGCGCGGCCGGTCTCCTCCTGGGCCTTGCGGAGTCGGTGGTACCGCTCCTCGTGCTCCGAGTGGGTCCCGTGGCTCATATTGAAACGGGCCACATTCATACCGGCCTCGATCAGCGTCTTCAGCTGCTCGAAGGAGTCGACGGCGGGGCCCAGGGTGCAGACGATTTTGGAACGGCGCATGGCTTGAATCCTATCGGTTTGTTTCAGAGCGGAATATTCCGGTAGGCGAAAACACCAACGTCTAGGCGTTGACCAGGGCGTATGTCTGCTGGGCGATCTCCAGTTCCTCATCGGTGGGCACCACGGCGACCGCGACCCGGGCGTGGTCGGGCGAGATCAGCCGCGGCTCGCCGGAGCGTACGGCGTTCCGCGCGGCGTCCACGGCCAGACCCAGCTCCTCAAGGCCGGCGACGGCGGCCTCGCGCACCGGGGCGGCGTTCTCCCCGACGCCCGCGGTGAAGGCCACCGCGTCGACCCTGCCGAGCACCGCGCTGTAGGCGCCGATGTACTTCTTCAGCCGGTGGATGTAGATGTCGAAGGCGAGCTCGGCCCGCTGGTCGCCCTCGTCGATCCGGCGGCGGATCTCCCGCATGTCGTTGTCCCCGCACAGTCCGACCAGCCCGCTCTTCTTGTTGAGCAGCTCGTCGATCTCGTCCGTCGACATCCCCGCCACCCGCTTGAGGTGGAAGGTCACCGCCGGGTCGATGTCGCCGGACCGGGTGCCCATGACCAGGCCCTCCAGCGGCGTCAGGCCCATCGAGGTGTCCACGCAGCGGCCACCGGCCACCGCCGAGGCGGAGGCGCCGTTGCCCAGGTGCAGCACGATGACGTTGACCTCGGAGGGGTCCTTGCCCAGCAGCTCGGCGGTCCTGCGGGAGACGTACGCGTGCGAGGTGCCGTGGAAGCCGTAGCGGCGGATCCGGTGGGCGTCGGCGGTCGCCACGTCGATCGCGTAACGGGCCGCGTACTCCGGCATCGTGGTGTGGAAGGCGGTGTCGAAGACGGCGACCTGCGGCAGGTCGGGGCGGAGCGCCCGGGCCGTCCTGATGCCGGTGATGTTCGCCGGGTTGTGCAGCGGCGCGACCGGTATCAGCCGCTCGATCTCCTTGAGCACCGCGTCGTCGATCACGGTCGGCGCGGTGAACTTCAGCCCGCCGTGCACCACCCGGTGCCCGATCGCGGCCAGCTCAGAGGAGTCGAGCCCCAGCCCGTCGGCGGCCAGCTCCGCGGCGACGGCCTTCAGCGCGGCCTCGTGGTCGGCCATCGCGCCCTCGGTCTCCCGCTTCTCGCCGCCGGCCGCCAGCGGGGTGTGCACCAGGCGCGAGGTCTCTTCGCCGATCCGCTCGACGAGCCCGACGGCGAGCCGGGTACTGCTCGCCATGTCGAGCAGCTGGTACTTCACCGACGAGGAGCCGGAGTTGAGGACGAGGACGCGGGTGGCGGTGGCAGACATCTGGTGCTTTCCGGTGGGTGGGGGAGGGGCTTGGCGGGTTCTCAGGCGGTGAGGCCGGCGCCGGGCCGGGCACCCTGCGCCTGGACGGCGGTGATCGCGACGGTGTTGACGATGTCCTGGACCAGGGCGCCGCGCGAGAGGTCGTTGACCGGCTTGCGCAGGCCCTGCAGGACCGGGCCGACGGCGACCGCACCGGCCGAGCGCTGCACGGCCTTGTAGGTGTTGTTGCCGGTGTTGAGGTCCGGGAAGATCAGCACGGTCGCCTTGCCGGCCACGTCGGAGTCCGGGAGTTTGGTCCGCGCGACCGCCGTGTCCACCGCCGCGTCGTACTGGATCGGGCCCTCGACCATGAGGTCCGGACGGAGCTCCCGGACCAGCTCGGTGGCCTTGCGGACCTTGTCGACGTCCGCGCCGGAGCCGGAGGTGCCGGTGGAGTACGACAGCATCGCGATCCGCGGCTCGACGCCGAACTGGGCCGCGGTGGTGGCCGACTGGATGGCGATGTCGGCGAGCTGCTCGGCGTTCGGGTCGGGGTTGACCGCGCAGTCGCCGTAGACCAGCACCCGGTCGGCCAGGCACATGAAGAACACCGACGAGACGATCTGCGCGTTCGGCTTGGTCTTGATGATCTCGAAGGCCGGGCGGATGGTCGCCGCGGTGGAGTGCACCGCGCCGGAGACCATGCCGTCGGCCAGACCCTCCTGGACCATCAGCGTGCCGAAGTAGGAGACGTCGGCGACCACGTCGTAGGCCAGCTCGTAGCTGACGCTCTTGTGGGCGCGCAGCGTGGCGTACAGCTCGGCGAACCGCTCGCGCAGCTCGGAGGTCTGCGGGTCGATGATCTGGGCGTCCGCCAGGTCGATGGCCAGGTCGGCGGCGCGCTTGCGGATCGACTCCTCCTCACCGAGCAGCGTCAGGTCGCACACATCGCGGCGCAGCAGTACGTCGGCGGCGCGCAGCACCCGCTCCTCGCTGCCCTCGGGGAGGACGACCCGGCGGCGGCCGGAACGCGAGCGCTCGATCAGCTCGTGCTCGAACATCATCGGGGTGACCCGGCCGGAGCGGGCCACCGAGATCCGGTTGGTCAGCTCGACGGTGTCCACGTGCCGCTCGAAGAGGCCCAGCGCGGTCTCCGCCTTGCGCGGCGAGGCGGCGTTGAGCTTGCCCTCGATGGCGAACAGCTCGCCGGCGGTCGGGAAGGAGCCGCCCGGTACGGAGATCACCGGGGTGCCGGGGGCGAGCCGGCCGGCCAGCGCCATGATGTCGGGGCCGGGCCGCTCGTCGAGGGTGAGCAGCACACCGGCGATCGGCGGGGCGCCGGCGCTGTGCGCGGCGAGCGAGCCGATGACCAGGTCGGCCCGGTCCCCGGGGGTCACCACGAGGCAGCCGGGGGTGAGGGCCTTGAGGAAGGTCGGCAGCATGGCGCCGCCGAAGACGAAGTCGCGGGCGTCCCGGGCCAGGCCGGAGTCGTCGCCCAGGAGTATCTCGGCGCCGAGGGTGTGCACGATCTGGCCGACGGTGGGCGCGGAGAGCGAGCCGTCCTCGGGGAGTGCGTAGCAGGGCACCGGCAGCCGGGCGGCGAGCCGCTCGACGACCGCCTCGCGCAGTTCGGGGGCCACCCGGTTGACGATCACGGAGACCACGTCGCAGCCCAGCGACTGGAAGGCGCGGTAGGCGTTGCGGGCCTCGGCGCGGACGGACTCGGCCTCCTGGCCCTGGCCGCCGACGACGGCGATCAGCGAGGCCCCGAATTCGTTGGCGAGCCGGGCGTTCAGGCTCAGCTCGTCCGGCAGGCTGGTGTCGGCGTAGTCCGAGCCGAGGACCAGGACGTACTCGTAGTCGCGGGCCACGGCGTGGAAGCGGTCGACGAGGTGGGAGACCAGCTCGTCGGTGCCGCGCTCGGCCTGGAGCGCGGCGGCCTCGTCGTAGCCCATGCCGTACACGGTGTCGGGGGACTGGGCGAGTCGGTAGCGGGCCCGCAGCAGGTCGAAGAGGCGGTCCGGTCCGTCGTGGACCAGCGGGCGGAAGACCCCCACCCGGTCGACCTGGCGGGTCAGGAGCTCCATCACTCCCAGCTCGACGACCTGGCGGCCGTCGCCGCGGTCGATACCGGTCACGTATACGCTGCGCGTCACGCGTGCTCTCCGATCCATTCCGTTGGCCGCAAGGTCACATTTGGTCGTTATGGTGGGCTTGCCCCTCTTGACAATACCTGCGCGTGTGGCTAGGTCGCCCCTCCAGTTTCCCTTGAGGGGGCCGGGCGGGGACAGTAGGGGTGGGGTCGATGTGTGCGGCCGGGACCCGTCGGGCCCGTGAAACAATCGGACCGGCTCAGGAACCCACAGCGAGCACAGGAGACACAGCACGATGCGTATCGGAGTCCTCACCGCAGGCGGCGACTGCCCCGGCCTGAACGCTGTGATCCGGTCCGTCGTCCACCGCGCCCTCACCGGCCACGGCGACGAGGTCATAGGTTTTGAAGACGGCTTCGCCGGCCTGCTCGAAGGCCGCTTCCGCAAGCTGGACCTGGAGGCCGTCAGCGGCATCCTCGCCCGCGGCGGCACCATCCTCGGCTCCTCCCGTCTGGAGCGCGCCCGACTGCAAGAGGCATGCGAGGACGCCAAGGACCACTCCAAGGACTACGGCATCGACGTCCTGATCCCGATCGGCGGCGAGGGCACCCTCACCGCGGCCCGGATGCTGTCGGACGCCGGACTGCCCGTCGTCGGCGTCCCCAAGACCATCGACAACGACATCTCCTCCACCGACCGCACCTTCGGCTTCGACACCGCCGTCGGCGTGGCGACCGAGGCCATCGACCGCCTCAAGACCACCGCGGAGTCCCACCAGCGGGTCATGGTCGTCGAGGTGATGGGCCGGCACGCCGGCTGGATCGCGCTGGAGTCCGGGATGGCCGGCGGTGCGCACGCCATCTGCCTGCCCGAGCGGCCCTTCGACCCGGCCGACCTGTGCGCGATGGTCGAGGAGCGGTTCGCCCGCGGCAAGAAGTTCGCGGTCGTCTGCGTCGCCGAGGGCGCGCACCCGGCGCCCGGGTCCATGGACTACGGCAAGGGCGCCATCGACCAGTTCGGCCACGAGCGCTTCCAGGGCATCGGCACCGCCCTCGCCCGCGAACTGGAGCACCGCCTCGGCAAGGAGGCCCGCCCGGTCATCCTCGGCCACGTCCAGCGCGGTGGCACCCCGACCGCGTACGACCGGGTGCTCGCCACCCGCTTCGGCTGGCACGCCGTCGAGGCCGCGCACCGCGGGGACTTCGGCAGGATGACCGCGCTGCGCGGTACGGACATCACGATGGTGCCGCTGGCCGACGCGATCACCGAACTCAAGACCGTGCCGGGGTGGCGGATGGACGAGGCCGAGTCGGTCTTCTGAGCCCCGAGCCGTACCGCGTACGACGGCGGCGCGGTCACTGCGCGCCGATCGCCTCCAGCATGTTCAGCCGGGCGGCCCGGCGGGCCGGCCACAGCGCGGCCAGCACCCCCACGACCAGCGCGATCAGCAGGAACAGCCCGAGCCTGCCCCAGGGCAGCAGCAACTGGTAGGTGGGGAGGCCGTGGCCGAGCATGGTGCCGGCGGCCCAGGAGAGGAAGATCCCCAGGCCGATTCCCAGGCCCGCGCCGAACAGCGCGATGACCACCGACTCCAGCCGGACCATCTGCTTGACGCCGCTGCGGGCCAGTCCGATCGCCCGCAGCATCCCGATCTCACGGGTCCGCTCGAAGACCGACATGGCGAGGGTGTTGACGACACCCACCACCGCGATGACGACGGACATGCCCAGCAGCCCATAGGAGACGTAGAGCACCGTGTTGACGTTCCCGGCGCTCTCCTTGCGCAGGTCGGCGCGGTCCTGGACCTTCAGCAGCGGGCTGTCGCCGAGCGCGTGCCGGATCGGCGTCGAAAGCCCGTCCGTGCGGCCGTCCTGGGCCTTGACCAGCAGCTCGTCGTTCAGCGGCCGGTCCAGGTGCGGATCGACCACCGAGGTGGCGCCGATCGAGTCGCCGAGCACCTCGTTGTCCGCGTAGATTCCGGTGATCCGCAGCTTCGTCTTCTTGTCGTCGGGGAACGTGGCGTCCAGGGTGTCGCCGGGGTGCCAGCCCTTCTTCTTGGCCATGTCCTGGGAGACCGCGATGCCGTCGCTTCCGGTGTGCGGCAACGAGCCGCTGACGAGGTCCAGTTGGGCGACCTTGCCGATCGTGGTGAGGTCGGTGCCGATCAGGCTCATGGAGTACTGGGTCGACCGGATGCCCGTGCGGCGCAGCGGGGCCATCGCCTCGACGCCGGGGAGGTCCGCCACCTTCTGCGACAGCGCGGTGTCCAGGCCGGTGTACGTCGACGTGCTGATCTTGAGGTCGGCCGTCAGCCCCTTGGCCGCCATCTCGTCCACGGCCTGCTGCGAGGAGATCCCGACGACCGTCATGCCGGTCATCAGGGTGAGGCCGATCATCAGCGCCGAGGCGGTCGCCGCCGTACGGCGGGGGTTGCGCAGCGCGTTCTCCTTGGCCAGCTTGCCGCTGACGCCGAACAGCCGGGTGGTGACGACGCCCGCCAGCGAGACCAGGGGCCGCGACAGCAGCGGCGCGAGGATGATGACGCCGGTCAGCGTCACCATCGAGCCCGCCATCGCGACCGTCAGGTCGTCGACGGACGTCAGGGTGCGGACGTAGAACATGATCGCGACACCGAGGCCGGTGATGACCGCACCGAGGGAGTTGCGGATCACCAGGCTGCGCGGCGCCGGCGGCGCCTCGACGGTGTTGAGCGCCTCCACCGGGGCGATCTTCGCGGCCTTGCGGGACGGCAGCCAGGCGGCGAGTACGGTCACCACGACGCCCACGCCGAGTGCGGAGAGCACCGCGGTCGGGCTGATGACGACCGGTCCGTTCGGGAAGCCCGCGCCGTTGGCGTTGAGCCCCGCCCGCAGGCCCACCGCAAGACCCAGGCCCAGCGCCAAACCGATGGCCGAGGAGATCAACCCCAGCAGGGCCGCCTCGACGAGGACCGAGCGGACCACCTGCCGGCGGGAGGCGCCGACCGCGCGCAGCAGGGCGATCTCCCGGCTGCGCTGGGAGATCAGCATGGTGAAGGTGTTGGCGATGATGAAGACACCGACGAACAGCGCGATCCCGGCGAAGGCCAGCAGCGTCTGGGTCAGGGCATTGTTCCGCTCGGCGATCCTCGTGGACTGCTCGGCGGCGAGCGTGGCACCGCTGGTCGCCTGGGCGCGGTCCTTGGGCAGGATCTCGCGGACCTTCGCGGTCAGGGCCTGCTGATCGGCGCCGGGCTCGGCGCCCACCACCAGCTCGTCGAACTGACCGGGGTGCAGATACAGCTTCTGCGCGGTGGCGGTGTCGAAGAGTGCGAGGCTGCCGCCCGCGGTCACCTGCGGGTCGTCGGTGGTCACGATGCCGACCAGCTTCTTGGTCAGCGCCGGGCCGTCGGTGGCGAACCGCACGGAGTCGCCGAGCTTGTGGCCGGACGCCTTCGCGGTGGCCTCGTCCAGCGCGATCTCGTTCGCGGCGGCCGGTCCGCGGCCCTGCTTCAGCGGGTAGCGGGGGTCGTGGCCGTCCTTGTCCGGCTGGAAGTTGACGGCGAGGTTCTGCCAGCCGTCGCCGATCGGTGCGCCGTCCGGGCCGGCGACGGTGGCCGGGCCGGTGACGTTGCGCCGCACGGACGTCACGCCCGGCAGGGCACCGATGCGGTCGGCCAGCTTGTCGTCGAGGAGGGTGGTCCGTTTGCCGTCCTTGCCGGTGGCCGGCGCGTTGTCTGCGGGGAGGTCCTGGACGGAGACGGCCACCCCGTCGAGGTTCCTGGCGGAGGCCTTCTTGATGGCCTCGCCGACGGTGTCACTGAAGATGAGGGTGCCGGCGACGAAGGCGACGCCGAGCAGCACCGCGAGCGCGGTCATCATCAATCGGGCTTTGTGCGCAAGGAGGTTGCGCAGGGCGGTACGCAGCATGGTGGTGTGTGTCAGTCCTGGTCCGGTGGCGGGGGAGGAAGGGCTGGGCCCGGAGGCGCGGCAGGGGCGGGGCGTGGCCCCGCGTCGGCTCGTCCGGCCCGTGGCTAGCTGGTCCGGCCCTTGGCGTCGAACAGCCGCATCCGGTCGAGCACCGTGTCCGCGGTCGGTCGGTGCAGCTCCTCGACGATCCGGCCGTCGGCCAGGAAGACCACCCGGTCCGCGTAGCCGGCCGCGACCGGGTCGTGGGTGACCATCACCACCGTCTGGTCCATCGCCTGTACCGACTCCCGCAGGAAGCCCAGGACTTCGGCGCCGGAACGGGAGTCGAGGTTGCCGGTCGGCTCGTCGGCGAAGATGATCTCCGGCCGGGCGGCCAGCGCCCGGGCCACCGCGACCCGCTGCTGCTGGCCGCCGGAGAGCTGGGCCGGCCGGTGTGTCAGCCGCCCGCCCAGTCCGACGGTCTCGATGACCGCGTTGATCCACTCCCGGTCGGCCTTGCGGCCGGCTATGTCCATCGGCAGGGTGATGTTCTCCAGCGCGGTGAGCGTGGGCAGCAGGTTGAACGCCTGGAAGATGAAGCCGATCTTGTCGCGGCGCAGCCGGGTCAGCTGCTTGTCGTTGAGCGAGCCCAGCTCGACGTCCCCGATCCGGGCCGAGCCGCCGGAGATCTTGTCCAGGCCCGCCATGCAGTGCATCAGCGTGGACTTGCCGGAACCGGACGGGCCCATGATCGCGGTGAACCGGGCCTTGCCGAACTCCACGGAGACGGAGTCCAGCGCCACCACCCGGGTCTCCCCGTGGCCGTAGACCTTGCTGAGGTCCGTCGCGCGGGCGGCGACGGCGCCGGTGGCGCGGGTGGGTGCGGACGAGCCGGGAAGGCCCGGGAAGGCGGCCGGGTGGGACACGGGGACTCCTGCAAGGGGACGGGAAATTCGACCTCCCCATTCTCGGAGGCGCAGGTCAGCGGGGGCGTCGGCCCCAGGGACCGAAAGCCGGGCCGATCGGAAGGGTGACGCCGGGGTCCGGTGTCCCCCTCTGGGGGGACGGGCCGTCCACCCTGGGACCGACGGGATCCCTCAGGGTCGCCCGCGCGCTCCGGCCCCGGGGGCGCCCGCGCGCTCTCCGGTCTCAGTGCCGCGCGCTCCCGGCCCGGGGCCGCGCGCGGTCAGGGCAGATCGCCGACCCGTGCCCAGAATTCGGTCAGGACGGCGTCGAGGAAGGCGCGCCCCGCCTCGCCCGACTCGCCGGTCCCGTCGCCGCCGCCCCAGTTGAGCGTGGCCGTCATCGACGCCTGGTAGTCGGCGTGCAGCGCCTGCAGGACCTCCTGGATCCGCTGCTTGGGCAGCGGGACGAGCTTGCCGACCGGCCGGACGTACGCCTGCCAGCGGGTGGTGGCCGCGCTGGTCAGCAGCGCGGAGAGGGCGGTGTCCTGGCCGGTGAACCGGAGCAGCGCGGGCAGCGGCAGGTCCAGCGCCTCGGCCAGTGCGGCGGCCTGCCGCTCGTTGCCGTTCCACTTCCCGCCCGCCTCCAGACGCTCGTAGGCGGCCGGGTCCATGCCGATCCGCAGGGCGAGCGCGTCCGGTGCCAGACCGGCGGCGAGACGGTATTCGCGCAGGGTGCCGGGGGCGCCCAGGAGTTCGCCGGGCGCACACCACAGGGCACCGGCGAGTGCGGTGAGTTCGGATTCCGTAGGAGCGTTTTCCCCCAATTCCCAGGACGCCACCGTGGCCGGGGACACCGGAATTCCATAGGCGGCGCGAATTCCGTAGGCGACATGGGCGGGGGTCATGCCGAGGGCCTCGCGGAGCCGGCGGGCGGCGGTGGCGTTGAAAGGGGGCCTGCGCGGCTCCCCGGCGTGCGTGTTCACCGGCACACGGTAAGTGACGATGTGGCTTCGCACCTATCGTGCGGAAACCCAAGGATCGAAGTCGTAGGAACCTCCTAGCCGGCCGGTTTTTCTCGGCCAGGGCGTGAAGATTTCCGGCCGATCGGTCGCTCGCCGGCGTCGACCGCCCCATCGGCCTTCACTACCCCTTCACCGCGCCGCCCAGTGCGAAACCCCCGCCGAGCCGCCGGGAAATGAGGACGTACAGCAGCACGACCGGTGTCGAGTAAAGGAGGGAAAAGGCTGCGAGTTCGCCGAACGCGATGGCCCCGTAATTGCCGAAGAAATTGAAAATGCTGACCGAGGCGGGCAGTTCCTCCGGGGAGAGCAGCAGCATGAACGGTACGAAGAAGTTGCCCCACATCATGATGAAGGTGTAGATCGCGACCACCGCGAGTCCGGGCCCCATCAGCGGCAGGATCACCCGCAGCAGGGTCTGCCGCCATGACGCGCCGTCCGTCCACGCCGCCTCCTCCAGCGCCCGCGGCACCCCGTCCATGAAGTTCTTCATCAGCCAGACGGCGAACGGGAGTTGGGCCGTGGCCAGGAACAGTGCGGTGCCGTAGCGGGTGTCGATCAGGTTGATCTGCACGAACAGCCCGTACACCGGGACCATCACCGCGGTGATCGGCAGGCACGTCGAGAACAGGATCGTCAGCAGGTACGGCCGGGCGAAACGGGAGTGGAAGCGGGACAGCGGATAGGCGGCCAGCGCCGCGCAGACCACCGTGAGCAGGGTGGCGCCGCCGCAGATCAGCAGGCTGTTGAGCATCGGCGTGAAGGTGATCTCGTCGGTCAGCACCGCGGAGAAGTTCTCCAGCGTAGGTGAAGTGGGCGGCCGCACCCGCAGCGTGGCGTGCGCGTCCAGCGACGCCAGCACCAGCCACAGCAGCGGAACGGCGAACGCCACCGCGACGACCAGCAGCCCGGCATCGGCGGCCAGCCGGCGGACCACCCGCCGGGGCAGGGGCAGCGGCACGGCGTCAGACCTCCTCGCGCATCAGGCGCAGCCAGCCGGCCGCGAACACCGCGCCCACCAGCAGCAACAGCAGCGCCACCGCGGTGCCGTAGCCGATCAGCGACTTCAAGAACGCCTGGTCGTACATGAACACCGGGAGCGTCTGGCTGCGGTTGCCCGGACCGCCCCGGGTCATCGCCCAGATCAGCCCGAAGACGGAGAGCGTCTGCAGGGTGTTGAGCATCAGGTTCGTGCCGATGGAACGGCGGATCATCGGCAGCGTGATGTGCCACAGCCGGCGCAGCCCGCCCGCGCCGTCCACCTCGGCGGACTCGGTGACCTCCGGCGGGATTTCGGACAGCGCCGCGGAGTAGATCAGCATCGAGAACGCCGTCCCGCGCCAGACGTTGGCGAACGACACCGCCAGGATCGGCAGCGTGAACAGCCAGTTCTGGGTGGGCAGATGGAGCCAGGAGAGCACCGCGTTCAGGGTCCCGCGACGCTCGAAGAAGGTGTAGAGCAGGAAGCCGGCGACGATCTCCGGGAGCACCCAGGCGGTGATCACCACGGCGCCGGTCAGCACCCGTACCGGACGTGAGGCGCGCCGCAGCAGTCCGGCCAGCGCCAGACCGAGGGTGTTCTGCCCGAGGATCGAGGAGACCACCGTGAACACCAGCGTCAGCACCACCGCGTTGCGGAAGCCCGGATCGCCGAACGCCTGCCGGAAGTTGGCCAGCCCCACGAAGGACGCCGACTCCTGCCCGGTCAGCTGGGTGTCGGTGAAGGCGAGGTAGACGCAGTAGGCGATCGGGCCGGCCAGGAAGAGCAGCAGCAGGACGGTGGCCGGGAGCAGCGGCGACCAGCGCAGCAGCCGGGTGCGGACCGGGACGGGCCGCGGCGTACGGGCCGGGGCGGCGGTCCGGGTGCCGGCGACGGTGCCGGTCATGGCCGGGCGACGGTCCGGCCGTCCACGATCGACGCGAGGCCCTCGTCGTAGTCCTTGGCCGCCTCGGCCGGCGAGGAGTCATCGGCGGTGACCGCCTCCATCGCCTCCCCGATCGCCGCGGCCACCTTCGGGTACTCCGGCAGCGCGGGCCGGAAGTGGCTGACCTTGACCAGCGAGGTGAAGAAGCCGATGCCGGGGACGGACTTCCGGTAGCGCGGATCGGCCGCGACGTCCTTCCGTACGGTGATCTGCGCACCCCGTACGCACCACTCCAGCGCGTTCGCCCGCGACTGGAACGTCCGGATCAACTTCCAGGCCAGACCGGGCTGTTGGGCGCGCCGCGGGATCGACCAGGTCCAGCCGCCGGCCAGGCTCACCGTGCCCGGCGGGTCGCCGTGCCGGGTGGGGAACGGGGCCTGGCCCAGCGTCGTCGACCACTGCGGCCAGGGGTTGCCGCCGCCGGTCTTCTGCCACTGCTGGCCCAGCCACGAGCCGTCCAGATCGATCGCCAGCTTCTCCTCGGGGAGCAGCTCGGCGGCCACATTGGTCTGGATGTTGGGGCTGAGCGCGTCGGAGACGTCGGGGCCGAGCTTCTCCTTGTAGACGGTGTCGATGAAGGCCAGGCTGTCCCGGAAACCCTTGCTGCCGGTGACCCACTTCTTGGCCCCCGGGTCGTACAGCGGGTCCTTCCCCGTGCCGTAGAGCAGCATCTCGAAGCCCTGCATCACGGCCGCCTCACCCGCGCCCTTGCCGGTGAAGACGTTCAGCGGGATCACGCCGGGGACCTTCTTCTTGACGGTCCGGGCCGCGGCCAGCACCTCGTCCCAGGTCCTCGGCCGCCAGTTCGCCGGCAGCCCGGCCCGGCGGAAGATCTTCTTGTTGAACCACAGCCCGCGGGTGTCCGTGCCGTCCGGGACGCCGTACGTCTTCCCGTCCTGCCCCCGGGCCGCGGCCTTGGCGGACGGCTCGAACTGCCGCCAGTCGGCCCAGGAGTCGACCTGTGCGTCCAGCGGCCGCAGCAGCCCCGCCTTGATGTCGGAGTTGACCAGGAAGGTGTCCTCGTAGACCAGGTCGGGGGCGGTCCTGGGGGAGCGCATCATCTGCTGGATCTTGGCGTAGTAGTCGTTCTCCGACGCCTGGATCGGGATCAGCCGGACCTTCTTGCCCGGGTTGTGCTTCTCGAACTGCCGGGCCACCAGGCGGATGTAGTCGTCCCGGACGGTGACCTTGGCGTTGGTGTCCTTGATGAAGGCGACCTTGACGGTGTCCTTGTCGCTCCCGGACCCACCGCCGCAGCCGGTGAGCGTCCCGGCGGCGACGACGGCGGCGGCGAGCAGAATCAGCGGAGCGGTGGGGCGCACGGCAGACCTCCTGCGGGACCACGGTCAACTCACGGTCAACTCACCATGGTGTGCTGCCCGCTGAACGTAAGTCACCGATCACAGGCGGTCAATGGCCCGACCAGCGGTAGCGCAATTCGGGCCGGCCGACCTGGCCGTACTGTGGCGCGCGGACCGCCCGGCCGCCGTCCACCAGATGCTCCAGATAGCGGCGCGCGGTGATCCGGGAAATGCCCACGTCGGCGGCGGCCTCGGCCGCGGTCACCCCGTGCTCGGCGGCCCGCAGCACATCGGTCACCGCCCGCAGGGTGGCCGCGGTCAGCCCCTTGGGCAGCGCGGCCGGCCGCGGGGCGCGCAGCGCGGCGATCGCCCGGTCCACCTCGTCCTGCCCGCTGGCCTCCCCGCTGGTGGCGCGGAACTCGGCGTACCGGGTGAGCCGGTCCCGCAGCGTGGCGAAGGTGAACGGCTTCAGCACGTACTGCACCACCCCCAGCGAGACACCCTCCCGGACCATCGCCAGATCTCGGGCCGAGGTGACCGCGATGATGTCGGCGGCATGACCGGCCGCGCGCAGCGTCCGCACCAGTTGCAGCCCGTGCCCGTCGGGCAGATACAGGTCCAGCAGCAGCAGATCGACCGGATGCTGGTCGAGGTGGCGGCGGGCGTCGCCCAAGGAGTGCACGGTGCCGCACACCGTGAAGCCGGGCACCCGCCCGACGTACAGCGCATGCGCGTCGGCGGCCACCGGGTCGTCCTCGACGACCAGCACCCGGATGTCGGAGGGTCTCACCGCCGGCCACCTCCCTCGGCCGGGCCGGCCGGCCCGCGCGCCCCGCTCATGCCGCCGCTCCCGTCCGCAGCGGCAGCCGTACGGTGAACCGTGCGCCGCCCTCCGGTGCCCGGTCCAGCGCCACGGTGCCGCCGTTGCGCCGCACCGCCTGCCGCACCAGGGACAGTCCCAGCCCGCGGCCGGCCGCGCCCTGCTTGGTGCTCCAGCCCCGCCGGAAGATCTCCTCGGCGGCCTCCGCGGCCACCCCCGGGCCGTTGTCCGCCACCCGCAGCAGCAGTTCGCCGCCGTCCGCACGGGCGGTGACCCGCACCCGCGGCGGCTCGACCGGGGCGTGCTCCGGGCCCGGGGCCGCGGCGTCGATGGCGTTGTCGAGGAGGTTGCCCAGCACCGTCACCAGGTCCCGGGCCGGCAGCCCGGGCGGCAGCACCCCGTCGTCGATCCGGCTGTCCGGCGTCAGGGTCAGCTCCACCCCGCGCTCGTTGGCCTGGGCGGCCTTGCCCAGCAGCAGCGCGGCCAGCACCGGCTCGGCGACCGCCCCGACGACCTGGTCGGTCAGCGCCTGCGCCAGCTCCAGCTCCGCGGTGGCGAATTCCACCGCCTCCTCGGCCCGGCCCAGCTCGATCAGCGAGACCACGGTGTGCAGCCGGTTCGCGGCCTCGTGCGCCTGCGAACGCAGCGCCTCGGCGAAGCCCCGCACCGAGTCCAACTCACCGGAGAGCGCCTGGAGTTCGGTGTGGTCCCGCAGGGTGACGACGCTGCCGCGCTGCTCGCCGCCGGAGACCGGCGCGGAGTTCAGGACCAGCACCCGGTCGCGGGTCAGCTGCAGCTCGTCGACCCGCGGTCCGGGCTCCAGCAACGCCTCGGTCAGCGGCTCCGGCAGCCCCAGCTCGGTCACCGCCCGGCCCACCGCGTCCCCGGACAGCCCCAGCAGCTCCCGCCCGCCGTCGTTGATCAGCGCGACCCGGCGCTCCCCGTCGAGCATCAGCAGCCCCTCGCGCACGGCGTGCAGCGCCGCCTGGTGGTAGTCGTGCATCCGGCCGAGCTCCTGGGCGTTCATGCCGTGGGTGTGCCGGCGCAGCCGGGCGTTGATCACGTACGTGCCCGCGCCGCCCAGCACCAGGGCCGCCGCGGCCACCCCGACCACCGCGAGCACCTGGTCCCGCAGCTGCCGGCTGATCGTCTTGATCGTGATCCCCGAGCTGACCAGCGCGGTGATCCGGCCGCCGGCCCGCGGATCGCGGACCGGGGCGACCACCCGTACGGACGGGCCGAGCACGCCCATGTGGGTCTCCGCGAAGGTCCGGCCGTGCAGCGCCGGGCCGATGTGCCCCAGGTACTTCTTCCCGATCGCGGACGGCTCCGGATGCGTCCAGCGCGTCCCGTCCGGAGCCATCACCACCACGAAGTCCACCCCCGCGTCCCGCCGCAGCCGCTCGGCGTACGGCTGGAGCACGGCCGTCGGGTGCTCGGTGCGGGCCGCCGCCACCACGGCCGGGGAATCGGCCACGGCGGTGGTCGCCGCGGTCGCCTGCCGCCGCGCCGTCTCCTCCGCCTGCCGCCCGGCACTGAGGTACGCGAACAGGGCGCAGCCCACCACGACCGCCGCGACCAGCACCACCTGCATGCCGAAGAGCTGGCCGGCCAGACTGCGCGGACCGCGCAGCCGGCCGGGCCACCGGGACCCGCGGGATCGGGGGAGTCGCATACGGAACAGTCTGCACGGTCAGCTTTCGCGTGAACGAAATGCACGTAAGGGTGACGCCCGCCACAGCGGGGTGCATAGTCGCCGGGACTCGTTGTGCGCCGAGCCGCAGACAGGGCGCAGAACCGTAGACCCGAGGAGGCAGCCGTGGCTGCACAGACCCCGCCGTCCGGGGCAACCACCGAGAAGGCCGCGCCGGTGAAGCGGGACCGGACCCACTTTCTCTACATCGCCGTGATCGGGGCGGTGCTGCTCGGCATCATCGTGGGCTTCGCCGCCCCCGGTGTCGCCGTGCAGCTCAAACCGCTCGGTACCGGGTTCGTGAACCTGATCAAGATGATGATCTCGCCGGTCATCTTCTGCACCATCGTGCTGGGCGTCGGCTCGATCCGTAAGGCCGCCAAGGTCGGTGCGGTGGGCGGGCTGGCACTGGGCTACTTCATGGTGATGTCCACCGTCGCGCTGGCCATCGGCCTGGTCGTCGGGAACCTCCTGGACCCCGGTTCCGGGCTGCACCTGACCGAGTCCGTACGGCACGCGGGGCATGAGCAGGCCTCGGGCAGCGCCGAATCGCTGCCCGACTTCCTGCTCGGCATGATCCCCAAGACGCTGGTCTCGGCCTTCACCGAGGGCGAGGTGCTGCAGACGCTGCTGGTGGCGCTGCTGGTCGGCTTCGGGCTGCAGGCGCTGGGTTCGGCGGGCGAGCCGGTGCTGCGCGGCGTCGGGCATTTGCAGAAGCTGGTCTTCCGGGTGCTGGCCATGATCATGTGGGCGGCGCCGGTGGGTGCCTTCGGCGCGATCGCCGCGGTGGTCGGCGAGACCGGTCTGGACGCACTGAAGTCGCTGGCCATCATCATGGTCGGCTTCTACACGACCTGTCTGCTGTTCGTGATCGTGGTGCTCGGCACGCTGCTCCGGCTGGTCGCCGGGGTCAACATCTTCCTACTGCTGAAGTACCTCGCCCGGGAGTTCCTGCTGATCCTGTCGACGTCCTCCTCGGAGTCGGCGCTGCCCCGGCTGATCGCGAAGATGGAGCACCTGGGCGTCAGCAAGCCGGTGGTCGGCATCACCGTCCCGACCGGCTACAGCTTCAACCTCGACGGCACCGCGATCTACCTGACCATGTCCTCGCTGTTCGTGGCCGAGGCGATGGGCAAGCCGCTCTCCCTCGGACAGCAGATCTCGCTGCTGGTCTTCATGATCATCGCGTCCAAGGGGGCCGCCGGCGTCACTGGCGCGGGCATGGCCACGCTGGCCGGCGGGCTGCAGTCGCACCGCCCCGAACTCGTCGACGGCGTCGGCCTGATCGTCGGCATCGACCGCTTCATGAGCGAGGCCCGGGCGCTGACCAACTTCGCGGGCAACGCGGTCGCCACCGTGCTCGTCGGGACCTGGACCAAGGAGATCGACAAGTCCCGGACGGCCGAGGTGCTGGCCGGCCGGATCCCGTTCGACGAGAAGACGCTCTCCGCCGACGGGCACGGCCCGGCCGCGGACCCCGCGCCGCCGGCCGTGGTCGCAGGTCCCCGGGACGGCGGGACGAAGGAGTCCGCCACCGTCTGACGCACCACCGCGGGACGGACAAGGGGCGGGCACCGGATCCCGGTGCCCGCCCCTCCGGCCGTTCCGCCCTTTCCGGCCTACGCCGGCCGGAGCCAGATCGTGGCCAGCGGCGGCAGGACCAGCGAGACGCAGCTGGCCCGCCCGTTCCAGGCGACGGTCTCGGTCTTCAGCGGATCGGAGTTGGCCACGCCGCTGCCGCCGTAGCGCGGCTCGTCGGTGTTGAGCACCTCGCGCCAGGCCGGGACGTCGTCCGGGACGCCGATCCGGTAGCCGTGCCGGACCACCGGCGAGAAGTTGGTGACCGACACCAGCGGGCTGCCGTCGGCCGCGAACCGGAGGAACGAGAAGACGTTGTCCTCGCTCGCGTCGCTGTCGATCCACTGGAAACCGGCCGGTTCGGTGTCCCGCTCCCACAGCGCCGGGGTCGCGGCGTAGTGCCGGTTCAGCTCCCGGACCAGATCGCGGACGCCCCGGTGGTCCGGCTCCGCCTCGTAGGACGGGTCGAGCAGCCACCAGTCCGGGCCGTGGCTCTCCGCCCACTCCGCACCCTGTGCGAACTCCTGCCCCATGAAGAGGAGTTGCTTGCCGGGGTGGGCCCACATGAAGCCCAGGTAGGCCCGGTGGTTGGCGCGCTGCTGCCACCAGTCCCCGGGCATCTTCGACACCAGCGCCTGCTTGCCGTGCACCACCTCGTCGTGCGAGATCGGCAGCACGTAGTTCTCGGAGTAGGCGTAGATCATCGAGAAGGTCATCTCGCCGTGGTGGTACTTGCGGTGCACCGGCTCCTTGGAGACATAGCCGAGCGAGTCGTGCATCCAGCCCATGTTCCACTTCAGGCCGAAGCCCAGGCCGCCGAAGCCGCCGGGGCCCACGTGGTGGGTGGCGCGGGTGACGCCGTCCCAGGCGGTGGACTCCTCGGCGATGGTGACGACGCCGGGGCAGCGGCGGTAGACCGTGGCGTTCATCTCCTGGAGGAAGGCCACCGCGTCGAGGTTCTCCCGGCCGCCGTTGACGTTCGGCGTCCAGCCGCCGTCCTCGCGGGAGTAGTCGAGGTAGAGCATCGAGGCGACCGCGTCCACCCGCAGCCCGTCGATGTGGAACTCCTCGCACCAGTACACCGCGTTGGCCACCAGGAAGTTACGGACCTCGGTGCGGCCGTAGTCGAATTCCAGGGTGCCCCAGTCGGGGTGCGCGGCCCGGGACGGGTCCTGCGGCTCGTACAGCGGCCGCCCGTCGAACTCGGCCAGCGCCCAGTCGTCGCGCGGGAAGTGCGCCGGCACCCAGTCCATCAGGACGCCGATGCCCGCCCGGTGCAGCGCGTCGATCAGGAACTTGAAGTCGTCCGGCGTGCCCATCCGGGCCGTGGGCGCGTAGAAACCGGTCACCTGGTAGCCCCAGGACCCGCCGAAGGGGTGCTCGGCGACCGGCATGAACTCGACGTGGGTGAAGCCCAGGTCCTTGACGTAGGCGGGCAGCTGCGCGGCGAGCTGCCGGTAGGTGAGACCGGGGCGCCAGGACGGCAGGTGCACCTCGTAGACGGAGAACGGCGCCTGATGGACGGGCCGTTGGCCGCGGTGCGCCATCCAGTCGTCGTCCTGCCAGCGGTGGTGTGAGGTGTGCACGACCGAGGCGGTGGCGGGCGGGCACTCGGTCCGCCGGGCCATCGGGTCGGCGCGCACCGTCCGCGAGCCGTCCGGCCGGGTGATCTCGAACTTGTAGAGCTCGCCCTCGCCGAGGCCGGGCAGGAACAGTTCCCAGACACCGGAGGAGCCCAGCGAGCGCATCGGGTGTCCGGTGCCGTCCCAGTAGTTGAAGTTGCCGACGACGCGGACGCCCTGTGCGTCGGGCGCCCAGACGGTGAAGCGGGTGCCGGTCACGCCCTGGTGGTCCATGACGTGGGCGCCCAGCGCCTGCCAGAGCTGCTCGTGCCGGCCCTCGCCGAACAGATGCAGATCGAGTTCGCCCAGCGCCGGCAGGAAGCGGTACGGATCGGCCACGGTCAGGGTGCTCTCGCCGTAGTCGACCAGCAGCTGGTAGTCCGGGACGGTACGCAGCGGCAGTACACCGGCGAACAGCCCGTCGCCCTCGGAGTGCAGTGCGGCGCGCAGCCCGTCCGCGAGGACGGTGACGCCGGCCGCGAGCGGCCGCAGGGTACGGATCAGCAGCCCGCCGCGCACGGGGTGGGCGCCGAGCAGGGCGTGCGGATCGTGGTGCGCACCGGCCAGCAGCCGGCCGCGGTCCTCGTCCGACAGCGGGGCGGCGGGTCGCACTCCGCGGCCGCCGGTGCCGGGCTGCGGAGTGCCGGCCGCGGTGCCGGCCGCCCGGGCGGGCCCGCCGCCCGGCGCGGCGGCCGCCTCCCGGGGCACGGGCGGACGGGTGCCG
>NZ_JBHWDV010000059.1:0-40074 GCF_042734445.1 Streptomyces sp. NPDC059649 | reverse complement strand
CCCCAACGGGAGGGGACGGGCCGGAGGGGCCGGTTGTGTGGACGTAAAGCGAAGCAGTCCACACAACCGGCCCCGGAGGACCGTCACCGCACCCACAACAACCCAGCCCGCCGCTGGGGGTACCTCCCACGCCCTTTAGGCAGTGGGGGAGCAACGGCGAACAACAACCGCGGCGCCGCAGACAGGTACGTGGGCGGCGCCGCAAAGCGCAGCGCCCCGCGGCGGGACGGCCAAGTACGTGGGGATCAGCCCAACGACGCGAGGTACGCCGCGGCCTTGTCCGGCTCGTAGAAGAAGTTCTCGAAGTCGGACGGGTCGTTGAAGCCGTTGGCGAAGCGGTCGGCGACGGGCTGGAGCTGGCCGGCCGCGCCGAGGATGTTCAGCACGTGCTCCGGCGGCGGCGCCAGCATCGCGTTGGTCCACTTGGTGACGTGCTGGGCGGTGTCCCAGTAACGGTCGAAGGTGGCCTGCATCCACGCCTCGTCGAACGGCTCCGCACCGCGCTCCACGATGGAGGCGAGGTAGGCGGCGGCGCACTTGGAGGCCGAGTTGGAGCCCTGGCCGGTGATCGGGTCGTTGGCGACGACCACGTCGGCGACGCCGAGGACCAGGCCGCCGGAGGGCAGCCGGCCGATCGGGTTGCGCACGGTGGGCGCGTAGCGGCCGGCCAGCGTGCCGTTGGCGTCGGTCAGTTCGACCTTGGTGCAGCGGTCGTACTCCCACGGCAGGAACGTCTTCATCAGGTCCAGCGTGACGGCCAGGTGCTCGGCGGGGTCGTTGACCTGTCCGAAGGCGTCCAGCGGGCCGCCGGGGATGCCCTCCCAGAAGAGGATGTCGGCCCGGCCGGAGGTGGTCAGCGTCGGCATCACGAAGAGCTCGCCGACACCGGGGACGACGTTGCAGCGCACCGCCTCGAAGTCGGGGTGCTCGGGGCGGGGGCCCATGCCGTGCACGTAGGAGACGGCCAGCGCCCGCTGCGGGGTGTCGTACGGGGAACGGGAGGCGTCCCGGCCGAACATGGACACCAGCTCGCCCTTGCCGGCGGAGACCAGCGTCAGGTCGTAGCGGCTCGCGAAGAAGTCCAGGTCGGAGACGGCGGCGCCGTGGATGACGAGCTGGCCGCCGCGCTGGGCGAAGGTCTCCATCCAGCCGGCCATCTTCACCCGCTGGTCGACGGACTGGGCGTAGCCGTCGAGCATGCCGACCCAGTCGATGGCGCGCTGCGAGCCGTCCGGCCCCTCGTGGCTGCCGGGGGCGGCGACGGAGACGCCGAGGCCCTCGATGCGCGGGGCCTGGCTCTCCCAGAAGTTGATGCCCAGGTCGCGCTCGTGCTGGAGGGCGGTGTCGAACATGCACTGCGTCGACATGACCCGGCCGGAGCGGATCTCGTCGGCGGTGCGGTTGGACATGAGGGTGACCTCGTAGCCCTTGGACTGCAGGCCCAGGGCGAGCTGGAGACCGGACTGGCCGGCTCCGATGATGAGTATCTTCCGCATGGCGGCACTCTTCTCTGCTACTGCGATGTTCGGGGGTGAGGGGTGGGGTCGTACGAGGGGTGGCCCCTCAGGGGCGGGCCCGCCGGGGGGAGCGGGCCCGTAGGGGGACCGGCCCGTGGGAGGGCCGGCCCGTGGGAGGGCCGGCCCGTGGGAGGGCCGGTCGCGGAAGGACCGGCCCGTCCTACTCCGGCGCCGTTGCCAGGGCGTGGCCGACCAGGGCGAGCAGCGACTGGATCACGGTGGGGCGCTTGCGCGCGTCCATGATCACGATCGGTACCTCCGCCGGCACGGTCAGCGCCTCGCGGACGTCCTCGGGCTCGTAACTGTCGGTGCCCTCGAAGTGGTTGACCGCGACGACGTAGGGCAGTCCGCAGCTCTCGAAGTAGTCCAGCGCCGGGAAGCAGTCCTCCAGCCGCCGGGTGTCGGCCATCACGATCGCGCCGATCGCGCCGCGCACCAGGTCGTCCCACATGAACCAGAACCGCTGCTGCCCGGGCGTGCCGAACAGGTAGAGGACCAGTTCCTGGTCGAGGGTGATCCGTCCGAAGTCCATCGCGACCGTGGTCGTGGTCTTCTCCGGGGTGGCCGTCAGATCGTCGGTGCCCTCGCTGGCCTGGGTCATCACCGCCTCGGTCTGCAGCGGGGTGATCTCCGAGACCGAACCGACGAACGTGGTCTTGCCGACGCCGAAGCCGCCGGCCACCACGATCTTGGTGGCGATCGGCGCCCGCGAGCGGTCCGTCTGCCAGCTCTGCAGCCCCGCGTCGGTGGCCGTGGCCACCGGGTCGGCCTGACCCACGGAACCGGCGGTCGTCGTCGGCCCGGCCGATATCGTGTCAGAGCCTGTGAAGTCCACTCAGCACCCTTTCGAGCAGCGCGCGGTCGGGCCGGCCGGTGCCGTGCCCGGTGCCGTAGACGCGAATCTTTCCCTGGTCGGCGAGGTCGCTGAGCAGGACGCGTACCACGCCCAGCGGCATCTTGAGGAGGGCGGAGATCTCCGCCACCGAGCGCATCCGGCGGCAGAGCTCGACGATCGCCCGCATCTCCGGCATCACCCGGTCGCCCCAGCCGCCGGACGTGAGCTCGCGCCGCTCTTCGGGGGCCTCCAGCGCGGCCACGAAGGTCTCGACGAGCAGCACGTGGCCGAACCGGGTACGGCCGCCGGTGAGCGAATACGGGCGCACGCGCGAGGGTTTGCGATCCCCGCCGCGAACGGGGAGTTTGGGGGACTTACTCACTGGGCGCTCTCCATCGACTTGCGGAGTTCGGTGCGGAGTTCGGGGGTGAGGACGTGGCCGGCCCGGCCGACGAACAGCGCCATGTGATAGGCGATGGCGCTCATGTCGCAGTCCGGTGCGGCGTGCACGCCGAGCAGCGAACCGTCGCTGATCGCCATCACGAACACGCTGGCCTCGTCCATCGTGATCATCGTCTGCTTGACGGCCCCGCCGTCCATCAGCTTCGCGGCACCCTGGGTGAGGCTGCCGAGTCCGGACACGATGGTGGCGAGGTCCGCGCTGGACCCGCGGGGCCCGCCGGCGTCACCGGGACGTGCCGTCTCGTCCGCCCGGTCAGGGTCGGAGCTGAGCAGCAGCAGTCCGTCGGAGGAGACCACCGCGACCGAGCCGATGCCCGGCACCTCCTCCACCAGGTTGCTCAGCAACCAGCGGAGATTGCGGGCCTGGCTGCTCACTCCTTGTCCGTAAGCAGTGGGCGCTTGCGACATCACTCGCGTGCCTCCTCGACAATGTGGCTCTCTTCCGGGGCCCCCGCTCCGTCGGTGTCGTTCAGTGGACCGGTCTGCTTCGTCTTGCCTTCCGCGAGCTCGGCCGCCACATCGCGCCGGCCGGTCCGCGACCCCTGCTGGAATCCGCCGAGCCGGCGCCGCAGCGCCTCGGCGTTGGCCGCACCGCTCTTGCGCGGGGCGGTGGGCGCCTGCTGCTGCGCCACGATCTTGGGCGTGCGCTTGGGCAGGCCCAGGCTGGTCCGCTGCTTCTCCTGGGCGGCGGTGGGCGCCGCGCCATCGGGCGTCGCATCGGAGGGCGCCGCTTCCGCGGGTGCCGGGTCCGTGGATACCGGGTCCGTGGCCGGGGTGGCCGCCTCGGCGCGGGCGTGCTCGTCCGGGCCGATGGCGTACGGGTCCTCCGGGGCCGGGGCGGCGGCCGGCGCGGACTCGTCCGGCACGTCCTCCTTGGGCCGGGTGTGCTCCCCGGTGCCGCCGGTCGGGATTCCGGCCGCGTCGAGCGCGCGCTCCGCGGCCGCGACGAACGGGTCGCTCACGGGGCCGCCCCCGGGTGCGGACTCCTGGGCGGCCGGGGCAGGCTCCGCGCCGGCGTTCCGTTCCGGTGCCGGCGCGGCCGCCGACGCGGCGCGGCCCGCCGCCGGGTCCACCCGCGGCACCCGCGTCTGCAGCGTGTTGGAGTTCGCCTCGGCCACCGAGCCGGGCAGCACGGGGGTGTGCGCATCGTGCTGGACGGACAGTGCGGACGCCGGGCCGGGGCGGGTCGGCAGTATCGAGCCGGGCAGCACGATGACGGCGGTGATCCCGCCCTGCTTGGCGTCCCGCAGCT
Source organism: Streptomyces sp. NPDC059649 (assembly GCF_042734445.1). Classification (NCBI taxonomy): domain Bacteria; kingdom Bacillati; phylum Actinomycetota; class Actinomycetes; order Kitasatosporales; family Streptomycetaceae; genus Streptomyces; species Streptomyces sp. NPDC059649. The sequence goes on along the minus strand of NZ_JBHWDV010000059.1, from coordinate 36,008 downwards.
GGACCCGGATGCCGTGCCGGGCGGCCAGCCGCACGACCACGTACAGCCCGAGGCCCAGCGCCTCGTCGATGTTCTCGGCGGTGGAGGCCGCCTCCGCGTCCGTCAGCCGGTCGTTGAGCTCGGCCATCCGCTCCGCGGTCATCCCGATGCCCTCGTCCTGGACCGAGAGCATCACCTCACCGCTCTCCAGCAGCCAGCCGGACAGCTCGACATGGGCGTCCGGCGGCGAGAACGCGGTGGCGTTCTCCAGGAGTTCGGCGACCAGGTGGCTCAGGTCGTCCGCGGCGAACCCGGCGACCTGGGAGTGCGGCGGCAGCGACTGGATGCGCACCCGCTCGTAGCGCTCGATCTCACTGACCGCGGCGCGCAGCACGTCCAGCAGCGGAACCGGGCCCGGGTGGTTGTTGCCGTGCTGCTCGGCACCCGCCAGGACCAGGAGGTTCTCGCTGTTGCGGCGCATCCGCGCGGCGAAGTGGTCCAGTTTGAAGAGGGTGTCCAGCCGCTCCGGGTCCTGCTCGGTCTCCTCCAGCGCCTCGATGACGCCGAGCTGGCGCTCCACCAGGCCGAGGGTGCGCAGCGCGAGGTTGACGAACCGGCCCTGCACGCCGGTGTGGGCGGCCTTGAGCCGCTCGGTGAGGTCGGCGATCTCGTCCTTGAGCGCCTCGTTCTGCTCCTGGAGCACCTCGCGCTCGGCGACCAGCCGCTGCCGGCCGCCGACCAGCCGCTTGCGCTCGCCCTCCAGTTCGGCGGTGCGCCGGGACAGCTCGCCCACCTGGGCGTGCAGCGCGTTCACCGACCGTACGGAGGCGGCGAATTCGTCGTTGCGGCCCTTGTACGTGATGGGGTCCTCGTGCGCCGGGTCCGCGGCCAGCCGGCGGGCGCCGATCCGCAGCGCGGCCAGCGGCTGGGTCATCGAGCGCGCGGCCCAGATGCCGGCACCGACGGCCAGCAGCAGGCACAGGCCCGCCAGGCCGATCCCGATCTCCAGCTCCGTGACGTCGTCGTCGCGCAGCTGGCCGAGGCGCTGGACGTCGGCGGTGGCCATGGCCGATTCGACGCCCCGCATCAGCCCGATCCGGGCGGTGAGGGCGTTCTCCACCCGCTGGCGGCTGAGCCGCAGATCGGCGGCGTCCAGCCGTGGCTGGTCGGTGAGCCGGGCCAGATAGCGCTCGGCGGTGCTGACGTCCGAGCCGGTGACGGTGCGGTCGAAACGGTCCCGGGCGCTCTGGCTCGCGGTCTCCCGGAAATCGCCCAGCGCGGCCTGCTCACGGACGTGCGCGACCTGCGCGGAAGCGGTCAGCGTGGGCTGGCTGCCGCCCGCGTTGAGCCCGGCGAGGAGCAGGGCACGGGCGCCGGCGGCCTGGTCGGTGGCGCGGGCGAGCGCGGGCAGCGCACGGGTGTCGGCGGCCGCGGAGTCCGCCCGGGCGGGCAGCCCGCGGGCGATGTCGTCGCTGATCGCCCCGAGTGCCTGGATGATGTCGGTGTACGCGCGGTAGACCTGCTCGGCCGATTCCGCTCGGGTGAGCGCCTTTTGACGGGTTTGCGGGAGGGTCTTGAGCAGCTTGGCGGCGGTCGCGTAGACCGCGCTGTCACCCGAGGCGTCCTGGGCCTCGGTGCGCAGGTCGTCGATCTGCCGGTCCACGCGGGTGCGTTGCGGACGGGCGACGGCGGCGCTGTCGGCACCGGGGCCGCTGGTGACGGCGGAGCGGGCGGCGGCCGTGTTCGCCCGGGTGCCGTTGGCGTCGGGGAAGTACGCATCGGTGCCGGTTCCGGTACCGGCCGTTCCGGTACCGGTTGTTCCGCTTCCACCGGTCGTTCCGGTTCCACCAGTCGTTCCGGTTCGGCCGGTTGGTGCCCTTCCGCCGGATCCGGTCGTTCCGCCGGTGCCGGTTCCGGTGCCGGTTCCGTCGACCGTGCCGGTGCCCGCGGCGCTGCCGGTTCCGTTGACCGTGCCGTTTCCGGGGCCCGTGCTCGTGCCGGTGCCCGCACCGTTGTTGCCGGTGCCCGCAGCGTTGTTGCCGGTGCCGGTACGACCGTTGCGCCCCGCGGCGGCGTACGCGGTCATTCCGTCGCGTTCGTCGGCGAGGGAGTGCGCCAGCGCGATGGCGCGGGCGTTGAGTTCGGCCAGGTCGACCAGGTGCTGACTGTTGTTGGCGTCGTCCGCCGCGCCGAGCAGACCGGGGGCGCCGGCCCCGAGGACGGCGGCGGCAACCACGGCCACCGCTCCCACCAGCCGGTTGCGCACCCGTGCGGGACGGCGCCCCGCGCGGGCCTCGCCGCCGGTCACGCCCGGTCCCGTGCCGGAACCGGAGTTCTTGCCAGGACCCGAACCCGTCACCGGTCCGGAGACCGAACCGGCCGGTGAACCCGGCTTCCCTGCGCCGCCCCGAAGCCGCATCTTCCGCACCGCTGCTCGCATTCCTGTCTCGCCTGCCCACGCCGTATGGCGTCGCGGACCCGGCTCGCTCTCCGCTCGCGGGCGGACCTGCGCGCACTCCGCAGCAGCGCATACTTCCGCGAGGGGGAACGGTCCGGCTCTGCGCGTCGCGACGAATGTCCTGGCCCCCCGTGATCCGGGCAACGACCATTCCACCGGCCCCGCGCAGTGGCTCGGCAACACATGCCCGGCCACCTGAACGAGTGAACATCAATCGGAGTTTGACCATCAACTTCCGCGCGGCAACGATTTTCGCCGCAACCCCGCGCAACCCCCGGACGGGTTTGGAGATGCGTCCCCGTCCTGGCAGGATGCGCGCCCGCACGCCGCCGGACCCCCGAGCCACGCCTGCCGCACGGCGCTGACCTGCTCGTACGCCGAACGGCGCCGGCGCCCGCCGGGCCGCCCGGCGGAATCCGCGCCCTCCGGCAGACTTGCCGGCATGCGCATCGAACTCGCCACCGAGCCGGGCGACGCCCAACGCCCCAACGAGGACTACGCATCGGTCGCCCTGCCGGCCTCCGGCCAGGGCGGAGTCCTGGTCCTGCTGGACGGCGTGACCCCGCCCGAGCAGGACTACGGATGCCGTCACACGGTGCCGTGGTTCACCGCGCGGCTCGGCGGCGCGATGCTCGAACTGTCGGTTTCACACCGGGATATGACGCTGGCTGAGGCGCTCGCGGCGGCCATCTCCCGGACGGCCGCCGTTCACCGGGACACCTGTGACCTTTCTCACGCCCGCACTCCGCAGGCAACTGTCGTGGCCGCCAGGTGGTCCGCGGACACCGTCGAGCACCTCGTGCTGTCCGATTCGGTACTCCTTGTGCAGCACATCGACGGTTCGGTGCATCCCGTGCTGGACCCCCGACTGGACGACCTGCCGCCCGCGATCCGGGCCCGGCGGGACGCCGTACGGGCGCTGCCCCGCGGCTCGGCGGAACGGGCCGCGGCGGGCCGGGAGTACGTGCGGGCCGTCGAGGCGCTGCGCAATACGGAGGGCGGCTTCTTCACGGCGGCCGCCGATCCGGAGGTGGCGGCCCGTGCGGTCACCGGCACCACCCCGCGGGCCGCGGTCCGTTCACTGACCGCGCTCAGCGACGGCGCGGGCCGCTGGGTCGAGGTCTTCGGGGAGGGCTCCTGGGCGGACTGCGCGGGCCTGGTGGCGAAGGGAGGGCCACAGGCCCTGATCGACCGGGTGCGGGCCGCGGAGGCGGCGGACCCGGAATGCACGGCCTATCCCCGGGGCAAGGCCCGGGACGACGCCGCGGTGATCTTCGTCATGCCGTGACAACTCTCGCCACTTCAGGTCCCTCCGCGACCGGCCCGACCCCTCGGCGGAGCGGCCGGCTCGGCGGCTTTCACCCCTCTTCGCCCTCTTGCTCCGCGTTCAAGCGGTGCAGCAGCCGGGCGAGTTCGGCCACCTCGTGGCGGTCCCAGGCGGCGAGGCGCCGGGCGTACTGGGCGCGGCGGGCGTTGCGGACCCGGGTGAAGCGCTCCCGGCCCCCGTCGGTGAGGCGCACCAGGACGGCGCGGCCGTCGGCCGGGTCCGGGGCGCGGGCGACCAGCCCCAGCTGTTCCAGCGCCTGCAGCTGGCGGCTCATCGTGGCCTTGCCCACGCCGAAGAACCCGGCGAGGTCGGTGGCCCGCTGCGCGCCGGCGTCGGCCAGCCGGACCAGCAGGCCGTAGGCGGACGGCTCCAGGTCGGGGTGCACCTCCCGGGCCAGTTCGCCGGACGAGGCCCGGGCCCGGCGGAGGAATACCGCCAATTCGCGCTCCAGGGCGAGGAATACGTGGTCCACACCGGTCGGCTCGCCGTCCGCCGTCGTTCCGTCGGCCCCGGTGTTGCGCACGTCAGCGCCCCTTCCCGCATTTCCTGGTCTGAAAGTTTCCGCCCCCGTCGGCCGAAGCCGCAGCTCGGCCAGTATTTCGCAGGATTAGACCAACGGCAGCCCAGGGACCCTCTTTTGTCCCGCCGGTCTACGCGCGTATCGTCATTTATGGCATGGCCACACCAAACGGCGGGCCGTTCGCCAAAGGTTCCGCCGCGTGTCCCGCACGCCGCACCTCCGTGTCAGCCACGCCCCGTCATGCCGGCAGACCATCCCCCTCAGAGCAGCACGCATCCCCCCTCAGAGCAGCACGCATCCCCCCTCAGAGCAGCACGCATCCCCCCTCAGAGCAGCACGTATCCCCCCTCAGGTCACACCGAGATCTCCGGAGACACGTATGTCCGTGCTCAGATCCGGCTCCCCCCTTCGCCCCGCACGTTCGCTCGCGACCGTGACCGGGGCCCTCCTCACCCTCCTCGCCCTGCTCCTGGCGCTGCCCGGCACGGCCGGCGCCACGGCCGTGCGGCGCGCGCCCGAGCCGACCCACCCCGGCCAGGACTGGGCCGGCTCGCAGATCGCCAAGCACGAGGGCACCGCGGCCGGCCGCACCGCCTTGCCGGCCGGCTCGCTCCTGGCGTCCGTCGAGGGCGTGGACGTCAGCAGCCACAACGGCAACGTCGCCTGGTCCACGCTCTGGAACAGCGGCGTCCGGTTCGCCTACGTCAAGGCGACGGAGTCCACCAGCTACACCAACCCGTACTTCGCCCAGCAGTACAACGGCTCCTACAACGCCGGCATGATCCGCGGCTCCTACCACTTCGCCACGCCCAACACCTCCAGCGGCGCCGCCCAGGCCAACTACTTCGTCGACCACGGCGGCGGCTGGTCCAAGGACGGCAAGACGCTGCCCGGCGCGCTGGACATGGAGTACAACCCCTACGGAGCGACCTGTTACGGGCTCAGCGCGGCCGGCCTGGTGAACTGGATGAAGGACTGGTTCGCCACCTACAAGGCGCGCACCGGCCGGGACGCGGTCATCTACACCTCCACCGGCTGGTGGAAGCAGTGCACCGGCAATTCGTCGGCCTTCGGCGCGATCAACCCGCTGTGGGTCCCGCGCTACGGCTCCTCGGTCGGCGAGCTCCCGGCCGGCTGGGGCTTCCACACCATCTGGCAGTACACCTCGACCGGCCCGACGGTCGGCGACCACAACCGCTTCAACGGCGCGATGGACCGGCTGCAGGCACTGGCCAACGGCTAGCCGGTCACGGACGGGCCCTGCGGGCGGACGCCCCGCCCGCGGCCCCCAGACCCCTCCCGCCTGCCGCGGGAGGGGTCTTCCGCTCCGGCCGCGCCCGTCACGCCGCGACCGGAACCTCCGGTGCCGCACCGTTGTGGGCCGGCGTCAGCGCGAGCTCCAGCACCTGACGAACGTCCGAGACCGGGTGGACCTCCAGGACCGCCAGCACCTCGGCGGGCACATCGTCCAGGTCCGGCTCGTTGCGCTTGGGGATGATCACGGTGGTGATCCCCGCGCGGTGCGCCGCGAGCAGCTTCTGCTTGACGCCGCCGATCGGCAGCACCCGCCCGGTCAGCGAGACCTCCCCGGTCATCGCCACGTCCGGCCGGACGTGCCGGCCCGACAGCAGCGAGGCCAGCGCCGTCGTCATCGTCACGCCCGCGCTCGGCCCGTCCTTGGGGACGGCACCGGCCGGGACGTGCAGATGCACTCCGCGCTCCTTCAGGTCACCGACCGGAAGCTCCAGCTCCGCGCCGTGCGACCGCAGGAACGACAGCGCGATGTGCGCGGACTCCTTCATCACGTCACCGAGCTGGCCGGTCAGCGTCAGCCCGGAGGCCCCGGTTTCCGGATCGGCGAGCGACGCCTCCACGTAGAGGACGTCGCCGCCCGCGCCGGTGACCGCGAGGCCGGTCACCACGCCCGGCACGGCCGTCCGCCGTTCGGCCGGGTCCTGGGCCGACTCCGGGGTGTGGTGCGGCCGTCCGATCAGCGGGCGCAGCTGGTCCACCCCGACACCGAACGGCAGCTCCTGCGCGCCGAGTTCGTGCTGGGCGGCGATCTTGCGGAGCAGCCGGGCGATCGACCGTTCCAGATTCCGCACGCCCGCCTCGCGGGTGTACTCGCCGGCCAGCTTGCGCAGCGCGTCCTCCTCCAGCGTCACCTCGCCGGGCTGCAGACCGGCCCGTTCCAGCTGGCGCGGCAGCAGGTGGTCCCGGGCGATGACGACCTTCTCGTCCTCGGTGTAGCCGTCGAGCCGGACCAGCTCCATACGGTCGAGCAGCGGCTCGGGGATGGCTTCCAGGACGTTGGCGGTGGCCAGGAACACCACGTCGCTCAGGTCGAGTTCGACCTCCAGGTAGTGGTCGCGGAAGGTGTGGTTCTGCGCCGGGTCCAGGACCTCCAGGAGGGCGGCGGCCGGGTCGCCCCGGAAGTCGGAGCCCACCTTGTCGATCTCGTCGAGCAGGACGACCGGGTTCATCGAACCGGCTTCCTTGATCGCCCGGACGATACGGCCCGGCAGCGCGCCGACGTACGTACGGCGGTGGCCGCGGATCTCCGCCTCGTCCCGGACGCCCCCGAGGGCGACCCGGACGAACTTGCGGCCCATGGCGCGCGCCACGGACTCGCCCAGCGACGTCTTGCCCACACCGGGCGGCCCGACCAGCGCCAGGACGGCACCTCCGCGCCGACCGCCGATCAGCCCGAGCCCGCGCTCGGCCCGGCGCTTCCGGACGGCCAGGTACTCCGTGATCCGTTCCTTCACGTCCGCCAGGCCCGCGTGGTCGGCGTCCAGGATCTCCTTGGCGCCGGCGATGTCGTAGGCGTCCTCGGTCCGTTCGTTCCACGGCAGTTCGAGGACGGTGTCGAGCCAGGTGCGGATCCAGGAGCCCTCGGGGCTCTGGTCGCTGGCCCGCTCCAGCTTGTCGACCTCCTTGAGGGCGGCCTTGCGGACGTCCTCGGGCAGATCGGCGGCCTCGACCCGGGCGCGGTAGTCGTCGCTCTCGTCCTCGGGGTCGCCGTTGAGCTGGGCGAGCTCCTTGCGGACCGCCTCCAGCTGGCGCCGCAGCAGGAACTCCCGCTGCTGCTTGTCGACGCCCTCCTGGACGTCCTTGGCGATGGACTCGGCGACGTCCTGCTCGGCGAGGTGGTCGCGCAGCGCCTCGGTGGCGAGCTTCAGCCGGGCGACCGGGTCGGTGGTCTCCAGCAGGCGGACCTTCTGCTCGACGGTCAGGAACGGCGAGTAGCCGGAGTTGTCCGCCAGCGTCCCGACGTCCTCGATGCCCTGGACGCGGTCGACGACCTGCCAGGCGCCGCGCTTGCGCAGCCAGCTGGTGGCCAGCGCCTTGTATTCCGTGACGAGTTCGGTGACCGCTCCCGGCAGGGGATCGGGGACCTGCTCCTCGACGGCGGTGCCCTCCACCCACAGCGCGGCACCGGGCCCGGTCGTGCCGGACCCGATCCGCACCCGGCGAAGGCCCCGGATCAGCGCTCCGGGATCGCCGTCGGACAGCCGTCCGACCTGCTCGATCCGCCCGAGCGTGCCGATTCCGGCGTAGTTCCCGTCGACGCGGGGCACAAGCAGCACCCGCGGTTTGTTGCCCGAGGAGGCGGCGGCCTGCGCGGCCTCGACCGCGGCACGCACCTCCGTGTCGGACAGGTCCAGGGGCACCACCATGCCGGGAAGCACGACCTCGTCATCGAGGGGCAGCACGGGCAGAGTGAGCGGTGTGGACGTCGAAGCCATGATCTCCCCTTCGGCAAGCAAGTTGAGCTTTACCCACTCAATGCGGGGAGCCGGGGAGATGTTCCCCGTCGCGCGTTCGCTGTGAGCGATCAGGCGGCGGGGCGCCAGTGGGCGGGGCGGCTCAGACCGGACGGGAGCTTGGTGGCGGCATCGCCCCGGGCGGCGTTCAGTTGGGACTGGGTCAGGAAGAGCGCCCCGGTCAGGTCGGCGCCGCTGAGGTCGGCGTCCCTGAGGTCGGCGCCGATCAGGTCGGCCCGCCGCAGGTCCGCCCCGGTGAGGTCGGCCGCGATCAGGTACGCCCCCCGCAGGTTGGCGCCCTGGAGCTTGGCGCCCTTGAGGCGGGCCCCCATCAGGTCGGCGCCGCGCCGCTCCTTCTTGCGGCCGGGCACCTGGGCCCGGACGAGCTCACTGGTGCGCAGCAACAGGACGTTGACCTCGGCCCGGTGGGCCGGCATGTCCACTTCGCCGAGCTCCTCCGCGGTGCCGCGGGTGAGGGCCTCGGTCTTCTCCAGCGCGGCGCGCAGATCGTCGTGGAGCGCGGCGCCGGCCGCTCCGGTGGAGCCGGTGCCCGCCCCGGAAGGCAGGTTCAGCGCCTCGGACAGGTACCAGAGGAGTTCGTGCAGCTGCCGCATGACGGGGAAGACGTCGAACATCTGCCGGGCGGTCCCGGGCGCCTGCCGCCAGTCCTTGCCGCCGAAGGTGACCTGGGAGACCTTCTGCCCGGCACCGAAGCAGTCGAAGACCGTGCAGCCGGAGAAGCCACGGCTTCGCAGGTCGCGGTGGATGCCGCAGCGGAAGTCGTCCTGGAGGTTGGGGCACGGCCGGCCGGCGTCCTTGTCGATCGCGAAGTCCGCCGAGCGCGCGAACGGCAGCGCGACACAGCAAAGCCCGAAGCAGCTGCCACAGTCGGCGGTCAGACCGAGGTCGGCGGCCTGCCGGCCGGTCTCGGCGGCGTCGGGAAGCGGGCGGGCGGTGCGTTCTCGGGACACGATGCGGTACTCCTGCGGCCGGCGGGCGCGGTACGCGACGGCGCCCGGATGGAGCCTCCATCCTCCCAGCCCGCACCCACGCCTGACGGCGAAGTCGCTCACCCCCACCCACCGCACACTCCCCCCAACGGGAGGGGACGGGCCGGAGGGGCCTTGTTCGTGGGCTTCGCTTCCAGGGGCTCAATTAAGGAGCGAAGGCGGAGCGCAGCGGAGCGTAAGGCGAAGCAGTCCACGAACAAGGACCCGGAGGACCGTCACCGCACCCGACAACCACCAGCCCGCCGCTGGGGGTACCTCCCACGCCCTTTAGGCAGTGGGGGAGCAACGGCGAGAAGAACCGCGGCGCCGCAGACAGGTACGTGGGAGGCGCCGCAAAGCGCGCAACGGCGAAACGCCCCACGGCGGGACAGCGAAATACGTGCGGGGCCGCCGCAAAGCGCAACGGCGAGCAACCACCACGGCGGGACAGCCAAGTACGTGCGGCGTGCCGCAAAGCGCAACGGCGAGCAACCCCCACGGCGCCGCAGCCAAGTACGTGGGGCGCCCCCGCCGGAGGCGACCGGCGTTGTCAGTGGTCGCCCGTAACCTCGGTCACATGAGCATGATCGGAGAGTACGCACGTGTGACACCTGCCGAACTCACCCGCGTCCTCGGCGATCCGGAGTGGGGGCTGGCGCTCGTCGCCCGCCGGCGCGCGGCGGAGGCCGAAGAGGTCCCCGCGCCGGCGAGCGCACGCTGCCTGGACGTCGACAAGAGCTGGGACGCGCTGGGATTCCTGCTGCGCCGCGCGGGCTTCCCGGTGGACGTCGTGCACGGCGAGGAAGCCGTCCCGGACGCCGAGGACTGGGGCTACGGCCCACCGCGCTACCTCACCCCCGAGCGGGTGCGGACGGCGGCCGAGGCGCTCGCGGAGATACCCGCGGCGAGCCTCACGACCGGTGTCGGCCCGGAGGACCTGGCCAAGGCGGAGATCTACCCGACGATCGTGTGGGAACGGGGGGAATCGCTGGACTACATCACCGACTACTACGCACTCCTGCGGCCGTTCTTCGGCGCGGCGGCGGAGAAGGGGGACGCGATGCTCATGTGGCTGGGCTGACGCGATGCTCAGGTGGCTGGGCCAGGGACGGCTGACGGCTCGCCGCCGCGACGGCCGGGCGGGCCGCGACCGGGCGGGTCCGCACGGCCGCAACTGCCCCTCGGTACCGGCCCGGACGGTCCTCACGGCACGTCAGGAATGCTAGGTTCGCGGCATGTTGCAGCGGATGTCCGGGGTGTTCATCGGTGCCCTGTTCGGGACGGTCTTCGTGGTCGCCAACGCGCACGATCCGCTGAGCCCCGCCGTCGGCGTCACCCTGCGCGTGGTCGCGGTGCTCACCTTCGGTGGCCTGCTGGCGCTGGCACTGCTGGCGGGCCGCCGGGGCCGGGCCGTGGGGGACGGGGACGGGGACGGGGCTCCCCGGGTGGACTGGTTCCGCGGGAAGTTCGGGTTCGTCGTGGCGGCCGAGGCGGTGCTACTGGTCGGCGGCCGGCTCGCGCTGCGCGGGGCGGGCGCGCCCGACGAGACCGCCGTGGCCTGGATCGCGCTCATCGTGGGCCTGCACTTCATGGCGCTTGCCGCGGTCTGGCAGCGGCGCTCGGTCGCCGTCCCGGGCACGGCGCTCACCGCGCTCGGCGTGGTCGGTCTCGGTATGGCCGCGACCCGCGCGGTGGTGTGGGTGCCGTTCGTCAGCGGCGTCCTGTCCGGCGTCGCCCTGCTGGGCGGCTGCGCCTACGCCATCGCGCAGACCTACCGGTCCGCCGTACGGCCGTAGTTGGCCCACGACGGGCGGGGCTCATGCGGTAGACCTGCGGGGCTCATGCGGTAGACCTGTGGGGGCTCGTGCGGTAGGCGCACGGCGCGCCGGTGCGTAGTCGCTCTCCGGCGGGCGGCGTAGGCGTAGCCGCGTCCGGCACGGCGCACGCCCCGGGTTCAGCGCGGGCGCACGTACCGCGGGTGGAGAGCCGCCGGGATCGAGCTCCGCGGTACCGACCCGTCAGGATGCGCCCGCGCCCCGCAGGGCCGGGTGGCCCGGGTCGCGGAGGAGCGGGGCCGGAGCGACGCGACCGGTCCGCCAGCGGCGGAGCAGTGGCCAGCTCGCCACTCCCAGGGTGAGCGAGAGCAGATGGCCCCAGTCCGTCATCGGGTCGACGTAGGCGAGCAGGGCGGTGCCCGCGAGCCAGCCGGCGCCGCCCAGCAGCGGCCAGCGCAGCCAGGCCGGCAGCACCCCGGCCAGCGCACCGATACAGGTCATCACGCCGAAGCTGATGCCGTAGTCGAGGCGGTGCAGCGAGCTCTCGGGCAGCCCGCCGGCGGCGACGGTGAAGGCGACCGGCACCTCCGTGGCGAGGGTGGCCAGCGCATGCCCGCCGAAGAAGACCGCGGCGGTGCGCAGCCCACCGATCCGCCGCTCCAGCGCGGGGAGTACGACGACGAAGGCCAGCGCGTAACCGGAGGTCAGTCCGCCGGCGACCCACAGCGCGCTGGCGACCAGCACCAGCAGCGGGGCCTGCGCGAGGTGCACCACGTCCGTGCTGGAGCCCTGGAGCAACGCGGTGACCAGGGTGGGGTCGGCGTGCTCGGCGAAGAGGGAGGTGGCCACGAGCAGCAGGGCGTAGCCGATGGAGAAGGGGGCGCCGAGCAGCAGCCGCCAGGGCCGCGGGCGGACGCGCGGCGGACCGGGCTCGGGCTTCGCCGCGGCCACGGTCGTCGCGGCGTCCCGGCCGGTGCGCTGCCGGGGAATGCCCGGCAGGACGGCGGGCAGGCCGTCCGCTCCGGTGCTCCCGGCCGGCGTGCCGTCCGTTCCGATACTCCTGGCCGACGAGCCGTCCGCTCCGGTACCCCCGGCCGGCGACCGGCCATCCGGCGCCCGGCCACCCGGCGCCCGACCTTCCGGCGCGCGCTCCCCCGACCTTCCCCCGACGGTTTCCAGCCTGCTCACGTTCGAAAGGCCCCTTCCGTCCTGACGCGTCCACCGAGCCACGCCCGGAGCCCCAGGGCCGCGCGCGAGTGCTCCGTCGTGCACAACGTCCGCTCGCCCTGCACAACGTCGCGGACCAGCCTGCACGCTCAACCCATGAAGAAACTGTGAGAGTGAGATGCATCACATGAGGCAACCATCACCAGACGCCCACGACCCCGATCGGGCCTCGCTCCACCCGCCCGCGCCGCCGTCCGCGCCGCCGCCCGGGACCACCCGGGATCCCCACCCCCGTAACCCCCATAAGCCGTTGGACCGCCAAGGCCCCTCTTGGCCACCATGGCCGCATGGCTGCTCCCGTTACCCCGTCGCAGACCCCGTCCGACCTCCCCGGGCCGCCGCGCACGCTCGACCGCCGCGAGGGCCCGTACGGCGAGGTGGTCCTGCGGGAACGGGCCGGGTCCGGGTCCCCCGGCGGTCCGCCCGTCATCCACGAGATCATCGCCAACGGCTGCTTCCTGATGGACACCTCCGACGGCCGGTCCGAGCGGCTGCTGGTCGACGCCGCGCTGACCGAACTGCCGCCCGACCGGCAGCGGCCCGCCGTCCTCATCGGCGGCCTGGGCGTCGGCTTCTCGCTGGCCCGCGCGGCCGAGCAGCCGCGCTGGGGCCGGATCACGGTCGTCGAACGCGAGGCCGCGGTCATCGACTGGCACCGCACCGGCCCGCTCTCCGCGATCTCGGCCGCGGCACTGGCCGATCCGCGCACCGAGATCCTGCACACCGATCTGGTCGCCCACCTCCGTACGCCCGCCGGCCCGCCCGCCGACGGTGCGCCCGGGACCGAGGCGGCCCCCGACGGCGACGCCGTCCGCTACGACGCCCTCTGCCTCGACATCGACAACGGCCCCGACTGGACCGTCACCGAGGACAACAACGGCCTCTACTCCCCCGCCGGCCTCGCCGCCTGCCGGGACCGGCTCACCCCGGGCGGAGTGCTCGCCGTCTGGTCCGCGCAGCCCTCCCCGGCCTTCGAGGAAGCACTACGAAATGCCGGTTTCCAGGGGGTGCGTACGGAAGAGATCCCGGTTGTCCGAGGCGTCCCCGACGTCGTCCACCTCGCTCGGAAGGCTGCGTAGCCGACAGTCACACCATGCCCGTACGCTGCTGCCCAGCAAGACGCGACCACGCAGGGACATGCAGGGGCGGGCGATGGACCAGACTCAGACAACGCAGGGCGGCGCCGCCGCTGCCACCCCGGGCGCCCAGCGCCGGGTGCTGGTGGTGGAGGACGACCCCACGATCGTCGACGCCATCGCGGCCCGGCTGCGCGCCGAGGGCTTCCAGGTGCAGACGGCCACCGACGGCCCGGCCGCGGTGGACACCGCCGAGGCCTGGCAGCCCGACCTGCTGGTCCTGGACGTGATGCTGCCGGGCTTCGACGGCCTGGAGGTCTGCCGCCGGGTCCAGGCGCAGCGCCCCGTTCCGGTGATGATGCTCACCGCCCGGGACGACGAGACGGACATGCTGGTCGGCCTCGGCGTCGGCGCCGACGACTACATGACCAAGCCGTTCTCCATGCGCGAGCTGGCCGCCCGGGTGCACGTACTGCTCCGCCGGGTCGAGCGGGCCGCGCTGGCCGCGCACACCCCGCGCAGCGGCATCCTCCGGCTGGGTGAGCTGGAGATCGACCACGCCCAGCGCCGGGTCCGGGTCCGCGGGGCCGACGTCCATCTGACGCCGACCGAGTTCGACCTGCTGGTCTGCCTGGCGAACACCCCGCGCGCGGTGCTCTCCCGCGAGCAGCTGCTGGCCGAGGTGTGGGACTGGGCGGACGCCTCCGGGACCCGTACGGTCGACAGCCACATCAAGGCGCTCCGCCGCAAGATCGGCGCCGAGCGGATCCGTACGGTCCACGGCGTCGGCTACGCCCTGGAGACCCCGCCGGCATGAGCCCCTGGCGCCTGCGGTCCTGGCCGCTGCCGCGACGCCGGTGGTGGCAGACGCCCGTCCGTGAGCTGGGAAAGCGGGTCTGGGAGGCGCTGCGCCCGCTGGACCCGTACCGCTCGGTCAAGGCCGCGCTCGGCGCGCTGGTCAGCGTCTCGGTGATCATCACCACACTGCTGGTGTTCGTCGCCATGCACTCGGCGACCGAGCTGCGGGTGATCACGATCTTCTCGATCATCGCCTCGCTGCTGATCACCCAGTTCGTGGCGAACAGCCTGACCGCCCCGCTCGGCGAGATGACGGACGTCACCCGCGCGATGGCGCACGGCGACTACACCCGCCGGGTGCGCTCGGCCCGCCGCGACGAGTTCGGCGACCTGGCCGACGCCTTCAACCGGATGGCGGCCGACCTGGAGGCGGTGGACACCCACCGCAAGGAGCTGGTCGCCAACGTCTCGCACGAGCTGCGCACGCCGATCGCGGCGCTGCGCGCCGTATTGGAGAACGTCGTCGACGGCGTCAGCGAGCCCGATCCCGAGACGATGCGGACCGCCCTGAAGCAGACCGAGCGGCTGGGCCGCCTGGTCGAGCACCTCCTCGACCTGTCGCGGCTGGACAACGGCGTGGTGCCGCTGCACACCCGGCGCTTCGAGGTCTGGCCGTATCTGTCCGGGGTGCTCAAGGAGGCCAACATGAGCCGCGGCGCCTCGACCCTCTCCGGACTGACCGGTTCCGGCACCCACACCCGTACGGACGTCCATCTGCACCTCGACGTCTCGCCGCCGGAGCTGACCGCGTACGCGGACGCCGAGCGGCTGCACCAGGTCGTGGCGAATCTCATCGACAACGCGATCAAGCACAGCCCCCGGCACGGCCGGGTCACCGTGCGTGCCCGGCGCGGCGACGGTCCGGAGAGCCTGGAGCTGGAGGTGCAGGACGAGGGCCCGGGCATCCCGGAGTCGGAGCGCTACCGGGTCTTCGAGCGCTTCAACCGCGGCGGCCCGGGCCCCTCGGGTCCGGGGACGGACGGCGGTACCGGCCTCGGCCTGGCGATCGCCCGCTGGGCGGTGGATCTGCACGGCGGCCGGATCGGCGTGGCCGAATCCGCGCGGGGTTGCCGGATTCGGGTCACTCTTCCGGGGCTGGAGTCATCACGGAGCTGACGACCGTACGGACGGTCGCTGGCGTAGGGTCGGTGGTAGGAGCACTCACCCCGTGGGTGCGACGTCGGTGAGTGCTACCCGCACACGGGCAAACTTCGTGTGTTTCCCGCCAAGTCATGCCGTGAAACCCTTCGGTGAATGTGACGTGCGCGACGAGTGGCCCTCCCGGACTGCACCAAAGGTCACAAGAGGCGTAGCCTTTATTCCCGCTGTCCACCACCTTAGGAAGCGGAAGAGGGCGGTTGCCGCCGTGTCGCTACAGTCCCCCAACACTTCGAGCATCTCGAACGAGGCCGATCAAGAGGGGCAGGGCAAGAACCCTGCTGCCGCCTTCGGCCCGAACGAGTGGCTCGTCGACGAGATCTACCAGCAGTACCTCCAGGACCCGAACTCGGTAGACCGAGCCTGGTGGGACTTCTTCGCCGACTACAAGCCGGGCGGCGCCACCGCGCCGAGCACGCCGGCGGAGGCCACCGCCCCCGCCGGGGCCGCCCCGGCCCAGTCGTCCCCCGCTGCGCCGGCCGCTCCTGCGGCCCCCGCCGCGGACGGGCCGAAGCCCGCCGTCGCGCCGGCCACCCCGGCCGCGAGCGCCCCGGCCCCCGCCAAGCCCGCGCCGGCCAAGGCCGCCGCGAAGCCCGCGCCGAAGCCGTCCGGTGCAAGCACCGGCTCCACTGGAGCGGCTGGCGCCGCGCGCACTGTGGCGGCCGACGGCGAGGCCCCGGCCGCCGGTCCCGAGTTCGTCACCCTGCGCGGCCCGTCGGCCGCCGTCGCGAAGAACATGAACGCCTCCCTGGAGCTGCCGACGGCCACGTCCGTCCGTGCGGTCCCGGTGAAGCTGCTCTTCGACAACCGCATCGTCATCAACAACCACCTCAAGCGCGCCCGGGGCGGGAAGGTCTCCTTCACCCACCTCATCGGGTACGCGATGGTGCAGGCCCTCAAGGCCATGCCGTCGATGAACCACTCGTTCGCGGTGAAGGACGGCAAGCCGACCCTGGTCAAGCCGGAGCACGTCAACCTCGGCCTGGCCATCGACCTGGTGAAGCCGAACGGCGAGCGCCAGCTGGTCGTCGCCGCCATCAAGAAGGCCGAGACGCTCTCGTTCTTCGAGTTCTGGCAGGCCTACGAGGACATCGTCCGCCGGGCCCGGGACAACAAGCTGACGATGGACGACTTCACCGGGGTCACCGCGTCGCTGACCAACCCCGGCGGCATCGGCACGGTCCACTCCGTGCCGCGCCTGATGCCCGGCCAGTCCATGATCATGGGCGTCGGCGCGATGGACTACCCCGCCGAGTTCCAGGGCACCTCGCAGGACGCCCTGAACAAGATGGGCGTCTCCAAGGTCATGACGCTGACCAGCACGTACGACCACCGCGTGATCCAGGGCGCCGCCTCCGGCGAGTTCCTGCGCATCATGAGCCAGCTGCTGCTCGGCGAGAACGACTTCTACGACGAGATCTTCAAGTCGCTGCGGATCCCCTACGAGCCGATCCGCTGGATGCGCGACATCGACGCGTCGCACGACGACGACGTCACCAAGGCCGCCCGGGTCTTCGAGCTGATCCACTCCTACCGGGTCCGCGGCCACGTCATGGCCGACACCGACCCGCTGGAGTACCACCAGCGCAAGCACCCCGACCTCGACATCACCGAGCACGGCCTCACCCTGTGGGACCTGGAGCGCGAGTTCGCGGTCGGCGGCTTCGCCGGCAAGTCCATGATGAAGCTGCGCGACATCCTGGGCGTGCTGCGCGACTCGTACTGCCGCACCACCGGCATCGAGTTCATGCACATCCAGGACCCCAAGCAGCGCAAGTGGATCCAGGACCGGGTCGAGCGTCAGCACAAGTCGCCCGAGCGCGAGGAGCAGCTGCGCATCCTGCGCCGGCTGAACTCCGCCGAGGCGTTCGAGACGTTCCTGCAGACCAAGTACGTCGGCCAGAAGCGCTTCTCGCTGGAGGGCGGCGAGTCCGTCATCCCGCTGCTGGACGCGGTCATCGACTCCGCGGCCGAGTCGCGGCTGGACGAGGTCGTCATCGGCATGGCCCACCGCGGCCGCCTCAACGTCCTCGCCAACATCGTCGGCAAGTCCTACGCGCAGATCTTCCGCGAGTTCGAGGGCAACCTCGACCCGAAGTCGATGCACGGCTCCGGCGACGTGAAGTACCACCTGGGCGCCGAGGGCACCTTCACCGGCCTGGACGGCGAGCAGATCAAGGTCTCGCTGACCGCCAACCCCTCCCACCTGGAGGCCGTGGACCCGGTCGTCGAGGGTGTCGCGCGCGCCAAGCAGGACATCATCAACAAGGGCGGCACGGACTTCACCGTCCTGCCGATCCAGCTGCACGGCGACGCCGCGTTCGCCGGCCAGGGCGTGGTCGCCGAGACGCTGAACATGTCGCAGCTGCGCGGCTACCGCACCGGCGGCACGGTGCACGTCGTCATCAACAACCAGGTCGGCTTCACCGCCGCCCCGGAGTCGTCGCGCTCCTCCATGTACGCCACCGACGTGGCGCGCATGATCGAGGCGCCGATCTTCCACGTGAACGGTGACGACCCCGAGGCCGTCGTCCGCGTCGCCCGGCTGGCCTTCGAGTTCCGCCAGGCGTTCAACAAGGACGTGGTCATCGACCTGATCTGCTACCGCCGCCGCGGTCACAACGAGTCGGACAACCCGGCCTTCACCCAGCCGCTGATGTACGACCTGATCGACAAGAAGCGCTCGGTGCGCAAGCTCTACACCGAGTCGCTGATCGGCCGTGGTGACATCACCCTCGAAGAGGCGGAGCAGGCGCTCCAGGACTTCCAGGGCCAGCTGGAGAAGGTCTTCACCGAGGTCCGCGACGCCACGACGGCTCCGGCCGCCCCCGAGGTGCCGCAGCCCAAGGCGGAGTTCCCGGTCTTCGTCGACACCGCGATCTCCCAGGAGGTCGTCAAGCGGATCGCCGAGTCGCAGGTCAACATCCCCGAGCACATCACCGTGCACCCGCGCCTGCTGCCCCAGCTGCAGCGCCGCGCGGCCCAGATCGAGGACGACGCCGTCGACTGGGGCATGGGCGAGACCCTCGCCATCGGTTCGCTGCTGATGGAGGGCACCCCGGTCCGGCTCGCCGGCCAGGACTCCCGCCGCGGCACGTTCGGCCAGCGGCACGCGGTCCTCATCGACCGCGAGACCGGCGAGGACTACACCCCGCTGCTCTACCTCTCCGAGGACCAGGCCCGCTTCAACGTCTACGACTCGCTGCTGAGCGAGTACGCGGCGATGGGCTTCGAGTACGGCTACTCGCTGGCCCGCCCCGAGGCGCTGGTCATGTGGGAGGCCCAGTTCGGTGACTTCGTCAACGGCGCGCAGACCGTCGTCGACGAGTTCATCTCCTCGGCCGAGCAGAAGTGGGGCCAGACCTCCGGCGTCACCCTCCTCCTGCCGCACGGCTACGAGGGCCAGGGCCCGGACCACTCCTCGGCCCGTATCGAGCGGTTCCTGCAGCTCTGCGCGCAGAACAACATGACCGTGGCGGCGCCGACGCTGCCCTCCAACTACTTCCACCTGCTGCGCTGGCAGGTGCACAACCCGCACCACAAGCCGCTCATCGTCTTCACCCCGAAGTCGATGCTGCGTCTGAAGGCCGCGGCGTCGAAGACGGAGGAGTTCACCTCGGGCGGCTTCCGCCCGGTGATCAGCGACTCCACGGTCAAGCCCGAGGACGTCCGCAAGGTCGTCTTCTGCTCCGGCAAGGTCTACTACGACCTGGACGCCGAGCGGCAGAAGCGGGGCGCGAACGACACCGCGATCGTCCGCATCGAGCGGCTCTACCCGCTGCCCGGCAAGGAACTCCAGGCGGAGATCGCCAAGTTCCCGAACGCCGAGAAGTACCTGTGGGCCCAGGAAGAGCCGGCGAACCAGGGTGCCTGGCCGTTCCTCGGCCTCAACCTGATCGACCACCTCGACCTGGCGGTCGGCGCCGACGTCCCGCACGGCGAGCGGCTGCGGCGCATCTCGCGCCCGCACTCCTCGTCCCCGGCCGTCGGCTCCGCCAAGCGCCACCAGGCCGAGCAGGCACAGCTGGTCGCGGAGGTCTTCGACGCGTAGGCGTCGGGCCACCGACAGGGCACAGTGCGAAGGGCCCGTCCCCCTCGGGGGGCGGGCCCTTCGCCGTACCGGCGCCGTACCGGGAGAGTCCTTCAGACGGGCTGCGGTTCGAAGTCCCAGTAGGGGCGCCGCCGGCGGCGGGCGGAGAGGGTGTGCGGGTGCTCGGCGCCCAGCGTCTCGGAGAGCTGCTGGATCGCCTCCTGCTCCAGCTTCGCCGCCTCCTGGCCGCGGCGGTGCCGTGCGCGCAGGTCCTCGGCCAGCGCCGTCTTCGCGGAGAGCGTCAGCGGGTGGAGGTCGCCCAGCGTCGCCTTGGCCCGCTCCAGGATGTCGCGGCCCAGGTCCACCGCGCCGTCCTCGTCGTCGGCCCGGCTGCGGGCGGCCGCGGCGTTCAGCGCACAGCCCAGCGCCCACGGGTGGTCCGGGCCCATGGCCGCGGTCATCCCGGCGAGGGCCCGCTCGGCGAGGTCCAGCGCCTCCGCCACCTCCCCGAATTCCGCCCGGACCAGTGCGACGTTCCCCAGGGTGCCGACGGTGTACGGGTGCCGTTCGCCGGCCAGCGCCTCGTAGCGCTCGGCGACCTCCTCCGCGAGGTCACGGGCCTGGCCGAGGTCGCCGTGCTCCCGCAGGAACGTGGCGTGGTCGGCGCGGACCATCAGGGTCTCCGGGTGGCGGGGGCCCTGCACCCGGCGGGAGCGCTCGACGAGGTCGGCCATCAGGGCGGCGGCCTTGCCCACTTCGCCGGAGCGGCGCCAGCACAGCGCGAGGTTGTGTTCGGCGCGCAGCGTCTGGGGCGTGTGCGCGCCCATCACCGTCTGGTGCAGCCGGGCGTTGAGCTCCTGGCTGGAGGTGGCGTCGCGGTAGCGGCCCAGCAGGCGCAGCATCCGGGCGTAGGCGGTGCCCGCGTTGAGCGTGAGGTGGTGCCGGGCGCGCAGCTCGCGCTCCCGGAAGGCCAGCACCTCGCGGTGGGTGACCAGGGCCTCCTCGTAGCGGCCGAGCAGCGCGAGGACGTTGCCGAGGTTGTGCCGGGAGGAGAGGGTGCGCGGCGCCTCGGGGCCGAGCAGGGCGGTGTAGGCCCGCCAGACGGCGTCGAAGAGTTCGTACGCCTGCTGGTAGGAGCCGAGGGCGATCAGGGTGCCGGCGAGGCCGTCCTGGGCGCGCAGCAGGTCGGCGTCGGAGGGGTCGCGCTCGGCGGTGAGCTGGTCGACGACGGCGCTGCCGACCGCCTCGGCCTCGCGGTAGCGGCCGAGCCTGCGGAGCATGTTGGCGTGCTGGTGGGTGAGCACGAGCATGGTGCGCTGGGTGGGTTCCAGGCGGGTCCGCCAGCGGGACATGAACTGTTCGCACAGCCGCAGCCCGATCCGGTTCTCACCGCGGACCCGGAGGTATTCGACGCAGTTGAGCAGCAGTTGCTGGACGGCCGGGTCGGCGCTGTCGAGGACCCCGGCGGGCTCCAGGTGCGGGATGAGTTCGGCGTAGCGCTCCCAGTAGCGGGTGTCGGCGGGGTTCTGCGGGTCGGCGGTGACCAGCACCCGGCAGGCGGTCGCGGACATCAGGTCGCGCTCGTCCTCGGTCATGTCGCTGCGCAGGAACCGGTGGTAGAGCCGGTGCATCAGCGCGGTCTCCACGGCCGGGTCGGAGTCCTGGGAGACCTGGTAGTCGAGGCGTACGGCGGTGGACTCGGTCAGCCGGCGCAGCGCGGTGTTCCAGCTGATCGGCTCGGCGGCCAGGTCGGCCAGGTGCTCGGGCAGGTCGCCGCGGCGGGCCTTGGCGAGCATCGGGACGGGGATGGCGTCGGGGGCGAAGAAGGCGAACAGTTTGAGGAGTTCGACGGCCGCGGGGCTGCGCTCGCGCAGGGTGTTGAGAGTTATGGCCCAGCTGGTCTGGAAGGCCATCGGGTAGTCGGAGGAGATCCGGATGCCGACGAGGCTGGGCTCGCCGCGCCGGATCAGCTCGATGTACTCCTTGGGGGACATCGGGTTGGCGTCGAGCCAGGCGGCCGTCTGGGCGAGCAGCAGCGGCAGGTCCTGGACGGCGTCGGAGAGCATGTCGGCCTCGACCGGTGTGAGCCGCGGTGCGCGCCGGCGGGCGTAGGCCACGGACTCGACCCGGCTGAACGGCAGCACCTCGATCTCCTGGGCGCTGCCGGAGCCGGACCAGTCGCGGGTGAGCGTGGTGATCAGGACATGGCCCCGGCCGTCCGGGATCAGGTCCTCGATCTGCTCCATGTCGTCGGCGCTGTCGAAGATCAGCAGCCAGCGGCGGTACGGGCGGCCGATGCGCAGGGCTTCGTGGACGGCGCGGATCCGGTCGCCCAGCTCGCGGCCCACGGGCAGGCCGAGGCGGGTGGCGAGTTCGGCGAGCTGTTCGCGGGCGGCGCCGCGGTTGGTGGCGCTGATCCACCACACGACGTCGTAGTCGTTGCCGAAGCGGTGGGCGTATTCGGCGGCGATCTGGCTCTTGCCGACGCCGGAGGTGCCGTAGAGCGCGAGCCGGGTCTCCAGCGGCGGCGCCGCGGCCGGCCCGGTGCCGGCCAGCTTCCCGTACAGCTCTTCCAGGACGTGGTCGCGGCCGGTGAAGCGGTTGTTGCGGCGCGGGATGTTCCACACCTCGGGCGGGTTGTTCGGGAAGCGCGGTTCGCCGGGGGCGCTCTCGTCGACGGTCCGCGGCGGGGCGGCGATGCCGAGCCGGGCGACGACCCGGCGGTGGGCCTCCTGGGCGTCCAGGTCGCGCAGATCGGCGGGGCGCAGCAGCGACGCGGTGGCCGGCAGGCTCTGGGTGGCCACGCTCACCGCGGCGAACCGGTCGGCGTGCGGCGGCACCACCTCGCGCAGTGCGGCGGTCCATTCGTCCTGGGTCTTGGGGCCGAGCCGGAAGTACCAGTCGTCCAGCACCATCAGCAGCCGGCCCTCGGCCTCCAGCAGGCCGGACAGCTCCTCGACCAGGGCGGTGTCGACGTGCGGGTCCCAGCGGAGCAGCGTCGTGCCGTGGCCCTGCTGCTCCAGCTGGTGGGAGATCCACGCGGCCCAGGGCCGGGCGAAGCCCGCGTAGCTGATGGTGATGTGCTCGGCGGAGCCGACCGGGCCGGACGGGCCGGGGGAAACGGCAGCACCAGAAGAACCGGCAGCACCGGCAGAACCGGCGGAGCCAGCAGAACCAGCGGAAATGGACTGATCGACCATGCGACCGTCTCCCTGAGATGCGATGGTGCGCGCGTGCGGGGGGTGGTGCATCGGCACGCCCTGGCTCTTTCGCACGATAGCCGAAGTGGCGCTCCGGATGACGACAGTGCGTCAGGTCATGTTGGCCGCAGGTCAGTTGAGGGAAACGGTGGCGTCGAGGCGGGCGGCGATGTGCCGGATCAGGCGTTCCAGGTCGGCGCAGTACACGGACGGATTGGTGAAGCCGCCGGTGTCGGCGCGGTAGCGGTGGGCGTAGTTGCCGCCGCCGCACACCTCGACCAGCGCGCAGCTCCGGCACTGGGCGGCGAGCCCGTCCCGGCCGCTCCGCCGGGCGGCCATGCCGGGGTGTGCCAGCGCCTGGTCGAAGCTGTGGCGGAAGACGTCCAGGCCGGTGGCGGCGGCGCCCTCGTAGGCGGATTTGAGCGAGTCGACCTGTTCGATGGCGCCGTCGGTGTCGACGACCAGGGCGACGACCGGGGAGAGGCCGACCGCCTCGCTGGTGCTGGGGCGCCCCAGCAGGAGGCCGAGGATCTCGGTGAAGACCCGCACCCGGGGCCCGGGGCCGCCGTTCCACCACAGGTCGAAGACGGTGCACAGCCAGTCGCCGTACGGGGTGCGGCCGGCCGGTCCGGCCGGTCCGGGCGGGGCGGGCCGGGGGCCGTGCCCGGGGAGAGCGGCCGGGGGCGGGCTGGACCAGTTGGCGTGCGGCAGCAGGAAGTCCAGCATCGGCGCGTCCAGTGCGCGCAGCGAGCCGTAGACCTCGGCGGGGTCGGCGCTGACGTCGAGGGTGCACAGGATCCCGGCGAACGCGTCGGGGCGGGCGCGGAGCAGCTCCACGGCGCGGGAGACCGCGGGCCAGGAGGGCCGTCCGGCGTGGTCGAGGCGGCGGTGGTTGAGGGCGGGGGTGCCGCCGTCGAGGCTGAGGCCGATCCGGAAGCCCGCGCCGGCGAGGGCGTCGACGGTGTCCGGGGTGAGCCGCGTCCCGTTGGTCTGGACGCCGAAGTGGGCGGTGCAGCCGGCGGGCAGCGCGGCGCGGATGGCGGCGGCCTGGTCGAGGAGCGGGCCGGGGCCGGTGAGCAGCGGCTCCCCGCCGTGCAGATCGACGCGGATCTCGCGGAGCCGGTGGGTGCGGGCGTGTTCGGCGATGCGCAGGGCGGTCTGCCGGACGGTGGCGGCGGGGACGGTCCGCGGGCGCTCGCGCCAGCTCCGGTCGGGGCCGGCGTAGATGTAGCAGTAGGTGCAGGCGAGGTTGCAGCGGCTGTGGACCTTCAGGACGAACTGCCGGAAGGGCACGACGGTGGTGGTCCGGCCGGTCGTCTCCCCCGCCACGGCGTCGCCCCCCCTGCCCCGTATGCCTGCGCCGAGGTACGGGACCGGCGCCACCTGGCCGTCGGTTCCCGTCCACTTCCTGCTACATGACTCGGCCCCCGAGCGAAGAATCGAATCCTCCGGACAACTGGCCGGTTTCCGTGCGCGTTTGCCCAAAAATCGGCGTCCGCGCCCCGGATGACGCGGAGGATGTCCGTCCGGCCGTTCAGCGCAGCCAGTTGCCGGGGCCGTCCTCGTAGTACGCCACGGCCTCGTCCCCCGTGGGCCAGTTGCGCAGCAGCAGGGCCGCGACCTCGCCGAGCACCGCGTGGTCCGTGCGCGTCGCCAGGGCACCCACATCGACCGCCGCGAAATCCGGCAGCGGCTCGGCCGACGGCCCGGACGGGGCGGCCGCGGCCGGTTCGGTGCGGGGGGTGTTCGGCACGCTGCTCTCCTCTGGCCGGCTGGACGGGGGTGTTCCCGGACTCCTGTCCACGGAAACACGTTCGGGCGGCGGCGGCCGGGCGGCCGGCCGGGGGATGCCGGGGCTCAGGCCGGGGATTCCAGGGCGCGCATACGGGCGCGGGTGCGCTGCGCCTCGGGGCCGGGGTCGGCGGCGGTGCGCTGCCAGTGTTCCCAGCTCTCGCGGTAGGCGTGGAGCGCGGAGCGGGGGCCGGCGGTGACTTCGAGGACCTCGCCCCGGCGGTGGTGGGCGCGGGCGGCGAGCAGGGGGCTGCCGGCCCGGCCGGCGGCCGCGGCGGCGCGGCGGTAGCAGGCGGCGGCGCGGTCATGGCGCTCACGGGAGCCGAACCGGCGGTCCAGCAGCACTTGCACGTCCCCGACCTCGATCCACGCCTCGGCCACCACCACGTCCGGCACCCCGGCGCCCCGGGCGGCCAGCTCCAGGACCCAGTCCGCCTCGTGCAGATCGGCGACCGAGGGCCGGCGCTCGTGCCGCAGCCGCAGCGCCCGGCCGAACAGCAGCCGGTGACTGCCGAGGTCCGGGTCCTGCGGCGCGACCCTGGCCAGCGCCTCGCGCAGTACGTGGACCGCCTCGTCGGCCAGCCGCAGGCCGGGCTCCTCGGCCGGCTCCTGGCGGGCCCGCAGCAGCAGCGCGGCACCGCGTTCGGCGAGCAGCGAACTGTGCTCGGGGGTGTCCGGGGCGGTCAGCCGGAGCGCGGCGGCCAGCGCGTCGATCGCCGCGTCCAGGGCCGCGAGAGCACCGGTACGGGTGTGGACGGCGCGCTGCGCGGCGGCGATCCGGCGCAGGCTGTCGGCCTCCAGCGCCGGGTCGCCGAGGGCCTGCGCGATCGCCCGGGCCCGCTCCAGGGTGGGGAGCACGGACGGCAGCCCCGCACCGCCGCCCAGCCGGCGGGCCGCCGCGAGGTCGAGCAGCGTCTCGCACACCAGGCGGTCGGCGTCGCCGCCGCGGCGGCGCAGCAGGACGGTGGCGGTGTCGAGGTCGTCGGCGGCGCGCACCGCGAGCGCCTCGGCGGGCCGGGCCGCGCCGGGCTCCTCGGGCCGGCGGGCGGCGGCCCGGCGGGCCTGGTCGAGCAGCACCCCGCCCCGGGCGGCGTAGACCTCACCGGGGACCTGCTCCCCGCTGGGCCAGCGGTCGAGGAGGGTGGTGAGCGCACGCTCCGCCTCGTCGAGCGGGTCCGGAGGGAGCAGATGCCCGAGCGGCTGTCCCGGGGGCCCGTCCGGAGCGGCGAGGGTGTCGGCCGCGGCGGCCGCTACGGGCACGGCGCCCGCTTCCGGCGGGGACGGGGGCGCGCCGGGCTCCGCGACGGCGGGCGTTCCGGGGGCGGCTGCCGTACCTGCCGCCGCGGCCGGCCCCGGCAACGCGGCCAGGCGGCGCAGGACCTCGGTGCGCAGCACCATGCTCTCCAGGACCCGGGGGTCGAGCAGGCTCATCAGCCCGCAGGCGGCGTCCAGTTGGCGGGCGGACTCGGCGAGCGCGGTGCGTTCCCCGGCCGGGTCACCGGCGGCGCGGCGCTCCCGGGCGCGGGCGTCGGCGACCCGGCCGAGCACGATCAGCACCCGGGTCCGCTCGGCCGCAGCGGCGTCGTCGTCCGCGGAGCCGTCCCCGGGGTCGTCGCCGTCCGCGGCGTCCGCGGGGGACGCCGCGCCGAGGGCCCGTTCCGCCGCGCGCACCGCGCGTTCGGCCTCCTCCAGGGCGTCCGGCTGACGCCATTCCGCCCAGGCGTGCAGCAGCGCCCGGGCGAGGTCCGTGCCGGCCGGTGGCAGGCGTTCCGCGGCGGCCCGCAGCAACCGGACCGCCGCGATCAGATCACGGACGGCGCGGTCCTGTTCATAGCGCTCCAGCAGGGCGGCACCCTCCGCCGCCGGGCCGTCGGAGGCGTACGGCCGCCGGTCGGGCGGGCGCAGCGCCGGCTCGAAGCGGCGCAGTACGCGTTCGGAGACCCGGGCGAAGGGTTCGGGGACCGCCCGCCGGCCGGTCTCCGGCTCCCGGCCGCTGCCGGAGAGCATGGCCACCGCGACCGCGGGAAAGTTGCGGGCGCTGCGGCCGAAGGTGCGCTCGATGTAGAGGGAGCAGTGCTTGAGCACCAGCGCGGCCTCGCCCGCGCTCAGCCGGGCGAGAAGTTCGTCCCGTACGCCGGGCACGAAGTCGTACCAGGGACCGGTCGCGGCGGGCTGTTCCTCCGGCGGGCCGGCGCCCGGGGTGCGCTCCCCCGGGGGCACCTCCTCCGGCGGGATCTGCACGACCAGGCCGCTCAGCAGCACCTCGGCCAGCTCGGCCGGCCCGGTCTGCGGCAGCATCGCGCGCTGGACGAGCTGGATGACGGGCAGCGCGAGCGGCACGGCCGAGAGGTGCACCGCGAGCAGCCGGGCGGCCGGCGACGCCTGCTGGTCGAACTCCCTGACCATCCGGGACGCATCGCCGCTCCCGGAGCCGGGCGGCGGGCCGGTGCGCGGCTCGGCGCCGTGGTCGGCCCGGACGACGGAGGCGGCGCCGCGCAGCGACAGACCGGCGCCGGCGGCGGCCAGCCGGGCCCAGGAACCGAGCGCGGACGGGGTGGCCGCGAGGACCGGGACGGCGCGCTCGCGCGGCGGCTCGGCCCCGCTGCCCGGGGGTCGGACGGGCCGGCGACGGCGCCGGGCGGGCCGGAAGTCGAGGGGCTGGTACGGACCTTGGCGCCGGACCAGGGTGCCGGCGACGGCGGGCAGCAGCGTCCGCCCCCACATCCGCTGCGGCAGCGGCTGGACGACGGCGAGCGGGGCGTCAGCCGCCCAGCGGTAGAGCAGCCGCTGCATCCGGCCGTCGCGCCAGAGGGGGCCGGCGCAGTCGCTGACGACGAGGGTGAGGTGGTGGCCCGTCGGGTCGTGCAGCTGGTCGGCGGGGCGCAGCGGGCCGCCGGGGCCGGGGGCCGCGGCGACGCCGACGTCCGCGCCGTGCGGATGGAGGTAGTGGACCGTGACGTCCCGGAAGGCGCCCACCCGCTCGCAGACCTGGCGCAGGTCGTGCAGCATCTGCTCCCATACGGCCATCGAGGACGAGCCGTCCATCAGCAGCCGGAGCGCGGCCGTGCGGCGGTGCACCCCGCGCAGCACCGGGATGACCATTTCGGCGTGCGCGGACAGTTCGGCGGTGGCCCGCTCGTCCAGCTTGTGGCGGACCGGGGCGGCCGGCGGGCGGTAGCGCTGGACCGGCCGCAGGGCGCGCTGCAGCGGCAGAAGTCCGGGGAACGCGGAGGCGATCGGGACCGCGATCTCGCCGAGGCGGTCCCGGTCCGGGTCGGTGCTCCGCTCGTGCCGCGCGGGCAGCAGCTCCGCGACGCGGCGCCGGGCGGCCTCCCGGCGCGCGGCGGCGGCCGCGGTCTCGTCGGCGTCCGGGTCCGGGGAGTTGCCGTCGAAGGACGCTCCCGGCCCGCCCGTCAGGCCGGGTAATACGGGAGGCCCCACCCGGAATGTGGCCGGATCCGCGCGGTCGGGGCGGCGGTGGGTACCGGCAGCTCCGGCCCCGTCAGCACCGTCGGTCCCGACCGTCCCGCCGTGCTCTTCCGTCCCCTGGGCCGGCGACGGATCCGGTGTGATCCACTGGGCGAGCCAGAGGGCGTCGGCCATCCCGCGGGCATCGGGCGGCAGCCCCGCCGCGGTCAGCCGGGCGACGAGCTCGTCGAGGGGACCTGGACCGGGCTCCCCGAGGGGCACCGCACTCACCTCGTCCGATCGAGAGGCCGCATCAGCTCCGCCGTCAGTCGCCGCCGGGTCTCCTCCTCGTCCTGGTCCGTCCAGCCGGCCTTCTGGGTGAGGTGGATGGCGTTGAAGAGCTGGTCGACGGCGCGCACGTCACCGGGCTCGCGGTCCAGGAACCGGTCGATCACGGAGGCGTAGCGCTCGGCCGCGCCCTCGCCGAAGTGGGCCCGCACCATGGCGGCCAGCCGCTCCTTGTCGGGCGCCGGTATGTGGAGGTGGATGCAGCGGCGCAGCAGCGGTGCCGGGAAGTCGCGCTCGCCGTTGCTGGTGAGGACGATGAAGGGGAAGGCGTGGCAGCGCACCCGGCCGCCGCGGACCGTCACCCGCGTGCCGTCGTCGGTGAGCACCTCCACCTCGGGCGCGGATCCGGCCAGCCGCTCCAGCTCCGGAATCCTGAACTCCCCTTCCTCCAGGACGTTGAGGAGGTCGTTGGGCAGATCGATATCGCTCTTGTCGAGCTCGTCGACGAGCAGCACCCGGGGCCGGGCGGCCGGCAACAGGGCCGTGCCCAGCGGGCCGAGGCGGATGTAGCGGCCGATCCCGCCGCCCGGTTCGCCGGTCCCGTCCTCGGTCCCGCCGCCGGCGACGCCGTCCGCGGGCGACGGGGCGGCGCGGGCGATCTGGAGGTCCTGGAGCCGGCCGATGGCGTCGTAGTCGTACAGGCCGTCGCGGAGCGTGCTGCGGCTGACGACCGGCCAGCTGAGCACCCGACCGAGGCCGAGTTCGTACGCGACCGAATGCGCGAGGGTGCTCTTGCCGCTGCCCGGGGCGCCGGTCACCAGCAGCGGCCGGCGCAGGTAGAGCGCGGCGTTGACCAGCTCGCGCTCGGTCTCGCCGGGGCGGTGGTGGCTGGCCTCGCGGTACTGCACGCCGAGCCTGCGCTCGGAGGCCGGGTCGAGCGCGGCCGGCGGCGCCACGAGGGGGCCGCCGTCGAAATCACGCCAAGGGGGTGGCGGCGGAAGGTGCTCAATTCCGTCGTGCGGTGCCCCCGCGCCACGGTAGATGAGCCAGTCGCTCACGTCGGAACTCCTCGTCGCCGGCCCGGGTCGATATCTTCGGTCACGTCATCGCGCCACCGCGCGGCGCGCCCTCATGTCGTCCCGCTCACTTCGTCACGCGCACGCACCCCGGCCACACCGAACTGCCGTCCGCCGTCGCGTCGTTGCGCCACATCGTCCACGAACAAGTCTTCCACGAAGCTATGACAGTACCCATCCCTTCGGAAGCGCACGGGGCGGTTTCCGGTCTCGCGGGTCGCAGGCGGGGCGCCGCGCGCCGGGCGGGGGCACGGAACCGGGGCACGGCATCGGCCACCCGGCGCACGCCGTCGCGCGCTCCGCCGCTCACCCGGGGGACACCTGTGGCCGGTCCGGGAAGAGCGGCGGCAGCGGATCCTCCGGATCGTCGTAGAGGAGGATCAGGTCCCGGGCCCAGTGGCTGCCCTCCTCCGCCGCCTCGGCGGCCTTGGCGCGCAGCTGCCGGACGAGTTCGGGGAGCCGTACCAGGCCGCCCGAGCCCTGCAGCAACTCCCGTACGCCGCGGTGGAATTCCTCGCAGGAGGCGTCGCAGTCCCGCTCCTCGCCGTGGCCGCGGGCCGGCCACAGCCCGGCCGGGAAGCCGGTGTCCAGGGCCACCCCGACCGCGTCCCGGCCGAACCCGTCGGCGACCGTCCGGCACAGCGCGGGCAGCGCGCCGTCCTCCGCCGTCTCCAGCAGCCGCCAGATCGATTCGGCTGAGCCACCGGGGCGCACGCCGGCGCCCGTCGGCGGGATGCGCAGCGCGGTCAGCGCGGGGGCCGCGGTCATGCCCTGCCAGCGGCGCAGCCAGGCCGGATCGACCTCCTCACGCCGGCCCTGGTCGCGCAGGACCACCGCACGGCCGGGTCCCACCGGCCGCCGCCGGGCGGTGCGCCGGGTCGACGCGGCGACCTCCCACCGGCCGGCGGCGGTGTGCCAGCGCCCTTCGGGGACGGCGACCTCCAGGCGCACCCGGGTGCCGGTCCCGGCGTCCCCGTCGGCCCGCAGCAGCCGCCCGCCGAGCCGTCGCAGCACCTGCTCGCGGGCCTCCTCGAACGGCACCCCGCCGGCCGACTCCTGGACGTCCACCCGCAGCCACTGCCCCCGCCCGTAGCCCTCGCTGACCGACCAGTTGTAGAGCTCATGGCCGTTCTCGTCGTAGAAGAGCGGCTCGAACTCGACGAGGACGGAGCGCGGGCGGCGGCGCAGCGGACCGATCCGGCGGCGGTCCTGCGGCTGCAGCACGACCGCCCTGGCCTGGACGAACTCCGCGAGCCTGGCCGTGCCTTCACGGACCGCGGCGGCCTCCTCGCCCGGTACGTCCCGCACCTCGTCGGCGGTCCGCTGGGCCACGATCCGCAGGTAGTGCACGAAGGCGCGGAGTTCGGTGTACGGGTCGCTGCCCTGGTAGAGCGCGCCGTGGCCGTCCCGCCAGGTGCGCAGCGACCAGGCACCGGGCCGTGCGCCGCGCTCCAGTGCCTCGTCGACCGCCGCCTCGACGAGCAGCGGGTCGCGCGGTGCGGGCAGCCGGGCGAGCAGGTCCAGGGCCTGCAGCCGCTCCTGGACGCCCCAGAGGCGGCCGCGGCCCGCCATGATGGCGTGCTGGGCGTCGAACCAGGTGGGTCCGCCGGCCCGGGCGAGGTCCTGTCCGGCCCAGTGCCAGCGGTCGTGCAGCCCCATCAGCGCGTGGTACGGCTCGGGTCCGAGCCCTTCGGCGCCGGGCACCAGATGCTCCGGGCCCAGCCCGCGCAGCGCGGTGACCGGCACCGCGAGGCCTACGTGGTCCTGCTGATGGCGGCCCTTGACGATGCCGACGACCTCGCCGCGGTCACAGTCGATCAGCGGCCCGCCGGACGCCCCGGGGCTGACCCGGACATCGCTGCCGAACTGGAGCCCCCGGGCGTCCCGGGCGCCGAACCGGACGGCGATGAAGGGATCCACGGCGGCGGACGGGGCCGGCACCCCGGCCGGCCCGCGCACCGCCGACTCGCGTACTACGCGTTCCCCGACGGCACAGCTGCCGGGCCCGGGACCGGCCGCCGCCGACGGGTCCGGCCCGCCCGACCGGTCGTGCCCGCGGAAGATGTAGGCGTCCTCCAGGAGCGTCGCCGGCTGATCGCTCAGCCAGGCGCACGGATGGTCGGCCTCCGGGGCGAGCAGCCGCACCAGGGCGAGATCGGCACGGGCCGCGCCGGGGCCCGCCTCCGGGGCGGGCCGGCTCAGGTCGTACACCAGCCGCGCGGGCTCCACCCGGCCGCCGAACGCCACCCCGAAGACCCCGTCGGGACCGGTGTCGCGGCGCCGCCCGTCGCTCGCCGCGAGGACGTGTGCGCAGGTCAGCACCCATCCCGGGGCGATCAGCACCCCGCTGCCCCACAGCCGGGGATCGGCTGCGCCCGGGGCCGCGCGCAGGGCGACGGTGGTGCGGCCGGCGTGCTCCAGGAGCTGGGCGTACCGGGCGCGGTCGCCGCGGTCACCGGTACGCCCCTCGGCGGTCGCCATCAGCGGCCCGCGTCATCCGGCTCCGGGGGACCGGCCGGCGGGTCCCCCTGGGGTGCGGCGGCCGACGCCTCCCCGCGGTGGTCCTGCCGGGCCCCGCCGTCCTGGCGGTCCTGACCGTCCTGCCGGTCCTGCCGGTCCTGCCGCCAGGTGAGGGTGATGGAGAGGTTGGTCTTGGCCTCACCGTCGGCGAGCAGGGCGATCGCCTTGCCCGGTTTCGCGGAGAGCTCCACGCCGAAGGTCACGCTGGTCTCGTGCGGCGCGACCCGTGCGGTGGCCTGGCGGACGCTGGCGGCGACCCCGTCGATCACCTCGCGGAGCCCCTCCACCCGGGCGCCCAGCGCGTCCCAGGCGCCGACGTCCTCGAAGTCCCCGTCCTCGTCCCCCTGCGGGGGGTCGGTCCCGTCGAGTCCGGGGGCGTCCAGCCGGGAGACCCGGGCCCAGACCTCCGTCCCGTCGGGCAGTTCGATGCGCTGTGCGCGATCTTGCATCACGGCCTCCGCTCCCCCTGGACGGCAATTCCCCGATTGCCGCAGGACCGCTGACAGGTGATCAGGCTAGCCCCCGGGCGGCTGGGGCGCGAGAGGTCCGTGGGCCTGCCTATCCTGGCCGGGAATGACCCATGACCCCTGGTGGAGAGCGCGTGTATTTCACTGACCGTGGCATCGAGGAGCTGGAGAACCGGCGCGGCGAGGAGGAGGTCACCCTCGCGTGGGTGGCCGATCAGCTGCGCACGTTCGTGGACCTGAACCCGGACTTCGAGGTTCCGGTGGAGCGGCTGGCCACCTGGCTGGCGCGGCTGGACGACGAGGACGACGAGTAGCGGACGAGCACACGAGGAGCGGGACGAGGGCGCCGTACGGCACGGCATCACCGTACGGCGCGCGGAACCCGTAGGGGCGAGGACCAGGGATGACGTAGGGGGCGCATAGGGGACGGGTCAGGGTCGGGGCCGCTTGACTTCCGGAAGCCGCGATATATCGTGTCTGTTGAGGACGCGATATGTTGCGTTGCACGGCTATCCAGGGGAGGCCAGGAATGTCAGCCCGGACCGCGTGGTCGCAGAATCCGATCGAGGTGACCGAACCACGCACGCTGGAGATCCCGGACTCCGTCCGCGGGCTCAACGTCCGCCTGGTGGGCGGCACGGTCAACGTCGTCGGCACCACCGACGGCAGCCCCCCGCGCCTGGAGATCAGCGAGCTGCACGGCCCGCCCCTGACCGTCTCCTTCGAGGACGGCACCCTGTCGATCGGGTACGAGGACCTGCCCTGGAAGGGGTTCATGAAGTTCCTCGACCGCAAGGGGTGGCAGCGCAGCGCGGTGGTCTCGGTGGCGGTGCCGGCCGACACCCGGGTCGAGGTCGGTGTGATCGGCGCCAGCGCGGTGGTCTCCGGCATCTCGGGGCGTACGGACGTCCGCGGCATCTCCGGCGGCATCACGCTGGTCGGCCTGACCGGCGGGGTCCGGGCCGACACGGTCTCCGGCGACGTCGAGGCGCAGTCGCTCCAGGGGGACCTGCGGTTCAACTCCGTCTCGGGCGATCTGACGGTGATCGACGGCGCGGGCGGCGCGGTGCGCGCGGACTCCATCAGCGGTGACATGGTCCTGGACCTCGACCCCGGCAAGGGCGCCGACATCACCCTCACCACGGTCTCCGGCGAGGTCGCCATCCGGCTGCCCGACCCGGCCGACGCCAGGGTCGAGGCCAACACCACGACCGGCACGGTCTCCAACGCCTTCGACGACCTCCGGGTCAGCGGCCAGTGGGGCGCCAAGAAGATCACCGGCTCGCTGGGCGCGGGCACCGGCCGCCTCAGAGTCACCACGATCTCCGGCGCACTGGCCCTGCTGCGCCGCCCCGCCTACGAGGACTCCCCCGCCGACCCGCCCGCAGAGAAGAAGGTGCTCTGAGCATGCCCCCCGTCTTCGCCCATGGCCGCCTGCGCCTGTATCTCCTCAAGCTGCTGG
This sequence comes from Streptomyces sp. NPDC059649, assembly GCF_042734445.1. Lineage (NCBI taxonomy): Bacteria > Bacillati > Actinomycetota > Actinomycetes > Kitasatosporales > Streptomycetaceae > Streptomyces > Streptomyces sp. NPDC059649. Next base: position 2,632 of record NZ_JBHWDV010000059.1, on the reverse strand, counting down.
ACGAGGCCCCGCGGCACGGCTACGAGATCATCCGCCTCCTGGAGGAGCGCTTCCAGGGCCTGTACGCCCCCTCCGCCGGCACGGTCTACCCACGGCTGGCCAAGCTGGAGACCGAGGGCCTGGTGACGCACACGACCGAGGGCGGCCGCAAGGTCTATTCGATCACCGACGCCGGACGGGCCGAGCTCGCCGACCGCGGCGGCGAACTGGCCGATCTGGAACTGGAGATAAGGGAGTCGGTCGCCGCGCTGGCCTCCGACATCCGCCAGGACGTGAACGGCTCGGCGCGCGATCTGCGCCGCGAGATGCGCGAGGCCGCCCAGCAGGCCCGTGCGGGCGCGTCCGCGGGGGGCGGACGCGGCGGCGGCGCGAAGAACGGCGCCACGGGGGACACCGGACGCGGCGGCTCCGGACGGCCGTTCCCGGAGGCCGCGGACTACTTCGACGCCGCGTTCGGTGACAAGGAGGCCTGGCGGCAGGCGAAGGAGGAGTTCCGGCGCGCCAAGGAGGAGTGGAAGGAACAGGCCCGGCGGGCCAAGGAGGAGAGCAAGCGGGCCCGGCAGGACGCCCAGCGCGCCCGTAAGCAGGCCCGGGAGGCACAGGTCTTCGCGCGCGAGGAGATCCAGCGGGTCATCAAGCGCGTCCAGGAGCAGGCCCAGGGGGCGGTGCGGTCCGGCGACTGGTCGGGCGTGGTACGGGAGGCGCTGTCCGAAGTGTCCCGGGAGGTGGGCCGGTTCACCGGCGAACGCCCCGCGGAGGACCGCCCCGACGGGAGGCCCTCATCCGACAACGGCCCCCAGGTGACGGTCGAACGCATCGACCTCACCAAGGAGGACACCGAACCCGCCCAGGAGCCCACCGCGCCCACCGCGTCCGCGGCGCCCCCCGCCCCCGAGTGGGCGAAGGAGCCCGTCAGCGGCGACCCGGCCCGCGACTTCGACCGGCTGCTGGACCGCTTCCGCGACGACCTCCGGGACGCGGCCCGCGACCACGGCGTCACGCCCGAGCAGTTCAGCGAATCGCGCCGCCGCCTGTCGGCCGCCGCCGCCCACATCGGCGCCCTCCTCCGGCACCCGGACCGGCACCCGCCCACCACGGACCCGGAGCACTAGCCCGCCGACACCCACCCGCATCCCGCGGCGGCGGCGCCCCCAGGTATGCCGGCACACCCGGCCCCGGGAGCCCGCCGCCGCAGACGCTCCCGCCCCCGCTTCCCACCCACGGCCGAAAGCGAACCCCACCCCCGCCGTCACCCGACGGGCCCACCAGGCCCGCAGCGCGACCCAACTCACCGACAACTACACAGAGTTGCCTTCTGCGCGTGGGATTCACGCGCCGTAATCGGGGAAGTCACTATTTCGCACGGCTTTTCGTCCGGCACGGGGGTTCCGACGGACCCCCTCCCCCACGCCGTCGGCCGACGGCCGCGCTCCGGCCCCTTGGGACCAGCCCCGGTCAACTCCCTGTCTGCGCGCACCCGTAGCCCATGAGGTAACGCGATGTCGGAATACCTTGCGGTCGCCCGCCGGATGTGGCATCTGCTGGAGCCACTGCACGCCATGCTGTACTTCGCGCCCGAGGCCCGTCAGGTCGCGGCGGACCTCGGTTACGACGTCGCCTCCCGCTGGCCCAGCTACTTCGCCTGGCGCACGGCCCCCCTCGGCGCTGCCGGGCCCGAGCTGGTGGCCGCCACGTACTACACCTTCAGCCCGCGCCTGGTCGCCCGGTACGTCCCGCAGATCTGGACGGTCGCGGAACCGGCCAAGGTGCTGGACGCCCGGCTGCTGGCGATGGACCGCGCGCTGACCACCCTCCTCGACGGCCGGCTGACCACCGCCCAGCTCACCGAGGCGGCCCGGCTCGCGCGCCAGGCCGCCGAGAACGCCGGCCCGGCCGGCCGACCGCTGGCCGCCGCCAACCGCGACCTGCCCTGGCCGGAGGCCCCCCACCTGGTCCTCTGGCAGGCCGCCACCGTCATCCGGGAACACCGCGGCGACGGCCGGGTGGCGGCGCTGCTGACCTGCGGGCTGGACCCGTGCGAGGCGCTGGTGTCCTTCGCGGCGATCGGGCCCGCACCCGACGCGGGCTTCGCGGGCCACGGCTGGAGCGCACAGGAACGGAGCGACGCCCGCCATCGCCTCGCCGCGCGCGGCTGGATCGCCCCGGACGGCACCGCCACCGCACGCGCCCTCGAAGAACGCCAGGCCATCGAGCGCCTGACGGACCGCCTCGCAGCCGGCCCCTGGCGCGCCCTCGGCCACTCCCGCGCCGCCCGCCTGGCCGAACTCCTGCGGCACCTCGCCTGTAGGTAGTCACTGCGCATTGCGGTGCCGCCCACGTACCTGGCTGTCCCGCCGCGGTGGTTTCTCGCCGTTCCGCTGCGCTTTGCGGCGCCGCCCACGTACCTGTCTGCGGCGCCGCGGGTGTTGCTCGCCGTTGCCCGCTCGGCGGCGCCGCCCACGTACCTGTCTGCGGCGCCGCGGTGGTTTCTCGCCGTTGCGCTTTGCGGCGCCCCGCACGTACCCGTCTGCCCCGCCGCGGGGCGTCTCGCCGTTGCGCCTGCGGCGGGCTGGTGGTTGTCGGGTGCGGTGACGGACCTCCGGGGGCGGGGTTGGGGTGTTTCGGGGGGTAA